>JBJTMX010000038.1:0-5333 GCA_046070745.1 Candidatus Planktophila sp. | reverse complement strand
TGACTACCGACACAGTTCCTAAGATTGCCCAGAACGCCACCCGGGGAGTGCTAACCGTAGGTGTTGCAAAGGGGGCAGGAATGCTTGCACCTACTCTTGCAACAATGCTCTCGGTTGTAATGACAGATGCAATCTTGCCGGCAAATGCTCAAGAGATTTTCTTTCGAGTCTGCGATCGAACCTACAATCGAATCGACTCTGATGGATGCATGTCCACCAATGACACCGTACTTCTAATGGGATCGGGTGCAAGCGGAACTGAACTTGAGGCTGACGTTCTAGAGGCAATCTTGATGGAAGTGTGCGCATCTCTTGCAGCGCAGCTTATTGAAGATGCAGAAGGTTCAACCAAGACTGTGGCAATTACAGTTGAAGGCGCTGCATCTGAAGGCGAAGCAGTTGAAGTTGCCCGCGCGTGCGCTCGTAACAATCTCTTAAAGTGCGCCATCTTCGGTGGAGATCCCAACTGGGGACGCGTTCTTGCCGCGGCCGGAACGGCAGATGTTGAGATGGATCCGCTCACTATCGACGTAAGACTCAATGGCATTCAGGTAGCAAAGAACTCTGCACCCTTTGAAGATAAGGCCAAGGTTTCATTTGAGAATCGATTGGTTGAACTCGTTATCAATCTCAATATCGGTAGTGCGACAGCGACTGTTCGGACCAATGACTTGTCACATGATTATGTCCACGAGAATTCGGCGTACTCCACATGATGACTACTGGCGACATTCTCGTCATCAAGTTTGGTGGCCACGCCATGAGCGATAACGATGGCGTATTTGGAAAGAAGCTTTCATCGGCAATTGCTCAAGGTCTCAAGGTGGTCGTAGTGCATGGGGGAGGGCCACATATAAATAAGGCTCTTGAAGATGCCGCTATCGCGTCAGCCTTTGTCGGCGGTTTCCGGGTAACCACTCCAGAAACCTTTGCTGTCGTCGAAAGAGTGCTTTCAGACGAGGTCGGTCCTGCGGTTGCAACAACGTTGACTCAATCCGGTGTTGCATCCCTTGCTATTTCAGGCCGCCATTCAGGAACTCTTTTTGCCTGCAAGCAAACAACTCTTGTCGATGGAACGTCAGCAGATCTAGGTCTTGTCGGCGAAGTGAAGTCTGTTGACCCGGCGGCGATCTATGTCCTCCTTGAAAAAGGTGTTACGCCTGTTATTTCTCCTATCGCAAATGATGTCGATAGCGAGAACGGTCTCAATGTCAATGCCGATATTGCAGCTGCCGCCGTTGCTGGCGCAGTGAAAGCGAAGGAGCTCATCATCATGACTGACGTTCCTGGCATCTATCGCAATTGGCCCGATAAGGATTCTCTTATTGATGCGATCTGTGCTGAGGAGCTAACAAGCATTAAGGGAAAATTTGCTGAAGGCATGGCACCAAAGGTGCAGGCATGTCTCGATGCAATTGCAGCAGGAGCAAGTGCGGTACGCATTATCGATGGAAGAGATCCAGAAGCTTTCGCATTAGCGTTGGCTCATACAGGAGGAACACTGGTGGTCGCATGAAGCAATGGACAAACACACTTCAAGCTAATTACGGAACTCCCTCTATTGAGTTGGTGAAAGGAAAGGGCGCCAAAGTAACTGACTCAAAAGGAAATGTGTACCTAGATTTTCTAGCTGGCATCGCTACCAATGTGCTGGGACATTCACATCCTGCTGTCGTGAAGGCTGTCACGAAGCAGATTGCAACACTAGGACATGTCAGTAATTTCTATGCCCACCCCAATGTCATCGCTCTCTCATCAAAATTAATCTCAATGACTGGTGATAAGAACTCGCGAGTTTACTTCTGCAACTCAGGCGCAGAAGCGAATGAGGCAGCGTTGAAACTTTCACGCAAAACTGGTCGCAAACGTATCGTTGCAATAAAGGAAGCATTCCATGGACGCACCATGGGAGCCCTCTCATTAACGGGGCAACCTTCAAAGCGTGACCCGTTTAAGCCTTTGATTAAAGGCATTACACACGTTCCATATGGAGACATGGGTGCAATGCTCCGCAAAGTCAATCGCAAAACAGCGATGGTAATTGTTGAACCCATCATGGGAGAAGCAGGTGTCATCGTTCCGCCTCATGGATACCTTCAAGCCCTTCGCGAGCTCTGTGATGAAACTGGCGCGCTCTTAGTTTTTGATTGTGTACAAACTGGCATGGGGCGTACTGGTGATTGGTTTGGATATGAGTATTCCAATATCAAGCCTGACGTCATTACTTTGGCAAAGGGGCTTGGTGGTGGGTTACCACTTGGCGCAATGATCGCACTAGGCAATAGCGCTGAACTCTTTCAGCCAGGAGACCATGGTTCAACATTTGGTGGAAATCCAGTCACCACCGCTTCAGCACTTGCAGTGATTGAGACTATTGAGAAAGAGAATCTTTTGGAGAGAGTCTCTGCAATTGGAGTGGATTTAATGGCAGAACTTGCTCTGATAGATGGCGTGAAGTCAGTTCGAGGTGCCGGTCTGTTAATCGGGATTGAATTTTCTCAACCCATCGCAAAGAAGGTGACTGCCACATGCCAAAAGGCAGGAGTCTTGGTGAATGGAAATAGTGATTCCGTTATTCGAATCGCTCCTCCGCTAATTGTTACCGATAAAGAGATTGCTGCATTCATTTCTATTTTTCGTACAAGCGTTGAGAAAGTGCAGGGTCTTGCATGAGCACCGTAGTCGCGCGTAGAGCACAAGCGATTGCTCTTATAAAGGCTGGAAAGATTGCATCCCAAAGCGATCTCGTGAAAGAACTCAAGAAATCAGGCTTCGCAGTCACACAGACAACGGCAAGCCGCGATCTTGATGAAATTGGAGCAGTGCGTGGACGTAACGGCTACACAATTGCTGAAAGCGATGACGATTCGATTGCACGTTCCATGCCCCTTCCGTCAGATCTCATTCTCTCTGTAGAAGCTAGTGGCAATCTTGCTGTAGTTCGCACTCCACCTGGGGGAGCGCAGTTCCTAGCAAGCTCTCTCGACCACTCTGGAATCTCATCCATCATTGGCACAATTGCAGGAGACGACACGGTTCTTGTTGTCTCTCGAAAAGCCAGCGGTGGAGCAGAACTCGCGAAAGAATTGCTCGCGTATAGGGCACCTAAGAAGAAGGGTCGAAAGTAATGGCGTTATGGGGCGGTCGTTTCTCTGATGGGCCAGCGGATGCTGTCTTTGCCCTCTCTCGTAGCGTGCATTTCGATTGGCGCCTAGCGCCTTATGACCTGCGCTCATCCTTGGCCCACCTTGAAATCCTTGAATCCAGCGGTCTCTTAACTGCAGATGTTGCATCAAAGATCCGTGGCGCCCTCAAGGAACTCATCTCTGAGGTCGCAGCAGGTGACTTTGTAGCCAATTCAAGTGATGAAGATGTTCATAGCGCTCTCGAGCGCGGACTGACCGAGAAGTTGGGGGATATCGGCGGCTCACTTCGCGCTGGCCGTTCACGCAACGACCAGGTCACCACGGACCTTCGCCTCTATGCAATCGACCATATGGTTGAAGTTGCAGGACAGGTTCTTGAACTCCAGAGGGCGCTGATTGCCAAGGCATCAGAGTATTCAGATGCACCTGCACCCGGTTTTACTCACTTGCAGCATGCGCAACCGGTTCTC
The DNA here is from genome assembly GCA_046070745.1 of Candidatus Planktophila sp. Taxonomy (GTDB): domain Bacteria; phylum Actinomycetota; class Actinomycetes; order Nanopelagicales; family Nanopelagicaceae; genus Planktophila. The sequence goes on along the minus strand of JBJTMX010000038.1, from coordinate 1,717 downwards.
TTCGGTCATGAAATCGCAAAGCATGCACATGCATTCTCGCGCGACCTTGATCGCATCAATGATTGGTTGGTTCGCACTTCAGTAAGCCCATTGGGGTCTGGTGCACTTGCTGGTTCATCACTTCCACTTGCTCCTGAAAAGACGGCAGCATCACTCGGATTCTCTTCCTCTGCTGCAAATAGCATTGACGGAGTTTCTGACCGTGACTTCGTTGCAGAAGCGCTCTTTATTCTCGCCATGGTTGGTAGCCATCTCTCTCGAATAGGGGAGGAGTGGTGTATCTGGGCCACAACAGAATTTGGATGGGCGAAAGTTGCAGATGCATATTCAACTGGTTCATCAATCATGCCTCAGAAGAAGAATCCGGATATGGCAGAACTTGCCCGTGGAAAAGCAGGACGCCTCGTTGGAAATCTGACTGCACTCCTGACAACACTCAAAGGTCTACCTTTTGCTTACAACAGAGACTTACAAGAAGATAAAGAACCACTCTTCGATTCCGTCGATACCGTGCTTCTCGTTCTTCCTGCAGTGACTGGCATGGTTGCAACTACCGACTTTGATCGCGAAAAGATGGCACTAGCAGCCCCACTTGGCTTCTCGCTTGCAACAGAGATAGCTGATTACCTTGTGCGCGCCCATATCCCATTTGCACATGCACATGAAGCTGCAGGTAAGTGTGTAGCGCTCTGCGAATCATCGGGACGTCAATTACATCAACTCACCGATGCAGAACTCGCTCACATTCATCCGTCACTTCTTCCAGATGTTCGTGATGTATTGACAGTGCATGGAGCGCTCGAATCTCGCACAACAATCGGTGGCACATCACCAACTTCATTTGCTTCACAGATTGCAGGTCTGACTTCCAAGGTCGCTGCAGATGAGAAGAAATTCCACGACAAGAACAAGGCCTTTTCGGCCATGATGGGTGCATGATGACTGCAATAGATAACAACTTGATTGATGATCTTAAGTGGCGCGGGCTTATCGCTCAGACTACTGATGAGGCAGATCTTCGTGAGGCGCTGAAGAAGCCCATCACCCTTTATTTGGGAACCGATCCAACAGCGCCAAGTATTCATGTCGGCAACTTAGTTCCGCTCCTTGTGATGCGTCGCTTTCAGCTTGCAGGACACAATCCAATTCTTCTTGTTGGGGGAGCGACCGGCTTAGTGGGAGATCCAAGTGGTCGCAATGATGAGCGCTCACTTAATGATTCAGCGATTGTCGAACAATGGGTCAATCGCATCAAAGTGCAGCTTTCGAAGTTTATGGATTTTGATACTAAGCATAATCCAGCAACTATGGCGAACAATCTTGATTGGACCGCTCCGCTTTCTACGATCGCATTTCTTCGCGATATTGGAAAGCACTTCAGTGTTAATCAGATGCTCAACAAAGATTCAGTTTCTTCACGCCTTGAGAAAGATGGAATTTCTTACACTGAATTTTCATACCAAGTTTTGCAATCAATGGATTACCTCGAACTTTTTCGTCGCAGCAATTGCACATTGCAAATTGGTGGTTCAGATCAATGGGGAAATATCACAGCTGGGCTCGATTTAATTCGTCGCGCTGAAAGTGGTTCTGCTCATGCACTTACAGTTCCACTTCTTACAAAAGCAGATGGAACAAAGTTCGGAAAAACTGCGGGCGGTTCTGTCTGGCTCGATCCAGAGATGACTTCACCATATGCATTCTTCCAATACTGGTT
>JBJTMX010000037.1:0-4770 GCA_046070745.1 Candidatus Planktophila sp. | reverse complement strand
GTTGCAGATAACATGAAGAAGTACGGCGGATTTATCCCTGGTATTCGTGCCGGTAAGCCAACTTCTGAGTACCTCACCTATGTTCTTTCACGCATCACAGCGCCAGGTTCTCTTTACCTAGCTCTCGTTGCGATTATTCCAATCATCGCTCTCGTAGCTTTTGGTGCATCACAGAACTTCCCATTCGGTGGAACTGCGATTCTCATCGTTGTGGGTGTTGGTCTTGATACTGCAAAGCAGATCGAGTCACAGCTTCAGCAGCGTTCCTACGAAGGCTTCCTTAAGTAATGCGCCTCGTCCTGGTAGGTCCACCAGGTGCGGGCAAAGGAACACAAGCTCAGTTCCTTGCTGCGCACTATTCAATTCCACATATCTCTACTGGAGATATCTTCCGCGCAAACCTTAAAGAGAACACCGCCCTGGGTCAGGAAGCAAAGACATATATGGATGCGGGTCAATTAGTTCCTGACTCTGTTACCAATGCAATGGTGAAGGATCGCCTTACTTGGGAAGATGCTGCTAACGGTTTCTTGCTCGATGGTTTTCCACGCAACGTTGTGCAGGCTGAAGTCCTTCGTGCAATCTTGGCTGAAAAGCGCACACCTCTCGATGCAGTTCTTGAGCTCTCAATTCCGAGCGAATTAATCATCGGCCGCCTTTCTTCACGTCGTACATGTCGTGCATGTGGCGCTCCATCTGGACCTGACGCAACTGCATGCAGCGCATGTGGGGGAGCAGAGCTCTACCAGCGCGAAGATGACAAGGCTGAAGTAATTGCAAAGCGTCTCGATGTCTATGAAGAGCAGACAGCGCCAATCATTCACTTCTATCGCACAGAGGGCTTACTCATCACTATCGATGCTGATGGTGAAATCTCTGAGATCACGGAGCGCGCAACAACAGCTCTCTCTCGCGTAAAAGCGTAATTCCAATGGCAATTCAGATTAAAGACCTTGAGCAACTCAAGGTAATGCGACGTGCAGGTTTATTGGTCGCTGCAATTCATCAAGCGATTCGCGAGAACATCAAAGTTGGTATGACTACTGATGCACTCGATGCAATTGCTGTAGCCACCATTAAGCGCGGCGGTGGAACTGCGAACTTTTTAAATTATCACGGTTATCCAAAATCAATCTGTGTATCTATCAATGATGAAATCGTGCATGGAATTCCAGGACCTAGAGTTATGAACGATGGCGATGTTGTCTCTATCGATTGCGGCGCAATCATTGATGGATGGCATGGAGATGCAGCATTCTCAGTAGGGCTTGGAACAGTTGATCCTGCTGATCAGAAGATGATGGATGTCTGCGAAGAATCAATGTGGCGCGGTATCGCAGCCGGTTCACTCAACGCACGTCTTTCCGATATCGGCCACGCTGTTGAGCAGTATGTAAATTCTCAAGGCAAGTATGGAATCCTTCGCGAATACGGCGGACATGGAATCGGTACTGAGATGCACCAAGAGCCACATGTTCTTAACTTCGGTCGCAAAGGCTTTGGTCCCAAGATTGTGCCAGGCATGGCCCTTGCAATCGAACCAATGATTACCCGCGGATCTGAAAAGACTAAAGTCCTGGCTGATGATTGGACTGTTGTCTCCACCGATGGTTCTCGTGGTGCGCACTTCGAACACAGCTATGTCATCTGCCCAGATGGAAAGCCATTTGTTCTCACCGCTCTCGATGGTGGGCGCGAGAAGTTGGCCTCGCTTGGCATAGAAATCTCAACGTCGCTCGACTAGGGCAATCACCACCCCTTAAACTCGACACATGGAGAGATGGAGATGAGCCACCAAGATCAGGTGGAGTTCACTCTCTGGCTCCGAGAAAATCAAAAGGCCTTTCTCAAGGCAGCTAAAGTAATCTGCTTTGATACTCAGAATGCCGAAGATGTGCTTCAAGAGGCGCTAGCTGATGTGTATAAACGATGGTCAAAGATTCGAGCACACGAAAACCCTGAGGGTTACTTGATGCGCGTGATGGTCAGTAAGCACGCAGATATGCGTCGTAAATGGCTTCGCAAACAGCACGAGCTAGAAACTTCATGGGATCTTGCTGAGAACATTCGAGATATCGCAGATCAGACCGATGATGTAACTCAGAGGTTGTTGGTGCAAGCAGCGCTCAAGTCTCTTTCAGCGGTGCAGCGTGCGGTTTTAGTTCTTATCTACGAACATGGAATGGTTCTGCGAGAGGTTGCAGAGATTTTGCAGATTCCAATGGGAACTGCTGCATCTCACTTGGCGCGAGGCAAGGCGGCAGTTGCAGCATATGTAGATTTAGTTGCAGAGCTGGAGAAATCATCATCACGACAGATTGATGCTCCTGTAGATAACGTCCGAGAAATATTAATCGCAGAGGTGGTGGATTCAAATGAGTGATATTGATCCGCTTATCAAACGCGAAATGCAGTGGATGGCTGTGAGCGTTAATGAGAATCGCGATTTAGCGCCAATCATTATTGCCAAGGTGCGCCGCCAAAGAATTCGTAACTCAATTCTTGCAGTACTTGGTGTTATTGCAATCAGCACAGGAAGCATAGGCATTTACGAGCTCTTGAAGTCAGACCCTGAGGTTGTTGTTGGTGGAGTCACTGGGTCTAATGCATCGAGTCAACCCGATATCAAAGGACTTGCCTCTGATTACCCGGTTACCTGGGAGCAAAGTGTTGGCGACGTTGCAGCAATTTCATCTGCCGGCGGGTTGGGCGACACTCTCGGGGGACTCACCGCAGTGGGTCTCAAGATCTCCTGGGAACGGTGCGGAAAGGAGCAGTGTCCTACGACTTGGATCCTCTCTGTTGAAAATAACACCGCAGATTTGATTTCCACTTCACCATCTCTGGGTATCTTCAATAATCACACTCCCTTGGTCAGCGACTCTCGACCAACCACTGTGCTGCCAGGAAGTAAGGCTCTCCTTGTCTTTACCTTTCCAGAATTTAAGGGTCAGCTCGAGATCGCACCGGGAGCTACCTGGCAATGGAATTGGTATTTAGCTCAACTTCGCTAAGAAATGACCATCGATGACCGCCATAGAGGGAAAAGAACTATGGCGGGCGCATAAATTGGCTCTCAACTCACGGTTTATTACACAGTGCACAAATCTGCAAATAACTCATATTGGGGGAAAAGTGAAGAAGTTAATCGCGGGGCTTAGCGCCCTGGTTCTTATGGCGGGAACAGTTGCAACGGGCGTTAGCGCCTCAGCTGCAACGATCCGTCTTCCTAAGACAGCAATGCCTGCCTGCGTTCAGCAGAACGGCATTTACTGTATCGAATCAGTAACTCTGACAACATCATCTGGTCAGAAGATTCCTTTGGTTTGGGTTCCATCAGGTGCGGAAGTTCCACAGAAAAAGACTCCATCAGACTTCTTTGCACCAGTCGCACGGCTTGATAAGAACAACAAAGTCATCGACAACAACTGGTGGCTTTCACAGTACCAGCGCGATGTTCTTGTCTCAGGCAAGATGGTCGTTCAGGATCTCTCCTCACTTTTAAATACACCAAACCACCCAGAGCAGGGCGCAAAGTACGACCCAGCAACTAAGAAGTACGACATCAATAAGCCACTTGATTCATATGGCTACACAATCGATTGCTGGGATAACAACACTCGTACAACATCAAAGAAGACTTTCGCGGACTGCTTCAAGGGTTCAGTTGCTTTCTTACTTGATAATGAAGTGAAGTTCTTCTTCTTCTTCCCAACTGCTGCAGAGGCAGCTAAGCAGGCTGCAGATTTTGCAACAGCTAAGTACGTTGACCTCTCAGACCTCTCAGCACTTCAGCAGCGTCCAGTTTGGGGGACAACTTATGACCCAGCTGCCAAGACTTTTAAAGAGACAGAAGGAATCATCATTCCAATTTGGGTATCTCAGAATGCTTTGATCAACGGTTGGGCAGTAGCAGGAACTCCTGCAGCAGCTCCTGCTGGAGATTCATCGTCATCAACAACGGCTGCACCAACAACTGAGAGCGCAACCGCTGAAGCGAAAGAACTTGCAGCAACAGCTCCACTTGCGCCAGCACCAGGTGTTGCTGTTGGAACTCCAACCGAGGCAGGACGCGTACTTCCAGGACGATGGACACACCCTGATTGGCAGGGACTTAACCTCGGTTCACTTGGTTATGACGGACTCTATGTCGATGCAAAGGCTGCAAATGAGTTTGTATCAAGCATCTTGATGACAGACGTTGTTCCAGTACTTACTGGCTCAGATAAGAAGACATTCCTCGCGGGCCAGGTTGGTAATAAAGCTTATGCGGCATCACTTGATTCAGATATCAGCATCTCTGTAAAGGTTCGTATTGGCGAGATGAAGACTGGTGTCACAGTTGCAGTTGGAACAACAGTTACTGTTGATCAAACTTCTACAGGTGAGTACAACGCAATCACCATCACGGGCTCACCAGTCACCGTTCCGCTATCCGCAAGCGTCAAAGACTGTACTGGCGAAACTGGAGTATCAAAGGCAAATGTTCGTCAGTTCCAAATGATCGCACTTGCACAAAATGACGATACAACCGGCTTCGGTGTCGAAGGAACTTCTGGCGATATGTACGTAGGCTCAAACGGTGTCTGCGGGCTTTCAACTCCGGTATGGAACAACGATGAAAAATCATTTACATGGGCAGCAGCCGCCCCTCACTTTGCACCAGATGGAGTGACAGTGAATAAGGGCTTCTACAAGGCTGTTATTCCAGTAAACGATGCGAAGCTTCTGTGGGGTCTTGAGAATCCAAACGATGCTGTGACAGCTCTT
>JBJTMX010000036.1:0-12124 GCA_046070745.1 Candidatus Planktophila sp. | reverse complement strand
CGCTCACCGGGCGGCCGCAGGATACTTGGCGCAGTAATCATCGGAATCGTTCTCGCAGCTGCAATTCAGGTACTTACAGGCTTCTTTACAGAGGTCGGCAAGCGTCCAGTAAATGATGTTTCAGCGGCATCACAGACAGGTTCTGCAACAGTCATTCTCGCTGGTATCTCAGTTGGATTTGAATCAGCCGTCTACTCAGCACTTCTTATCGCAGCAGCTGTATTCGGTGCATTCTTGCTCGGTGGCGGATCAATTGTCTTGTCACTCTTTGCAATCTCATTGGCAGGAACAGGTCTTCTGACAACTGTTGGTGTCATCGTTGCAATGGATACATTTGGTCCAATCTCAGATAACGCACAAGATATCGCTGAAATGTCAGGCGATGTAAAGGGCGAGTCAGCTCAGATCCTTACATCACTCGATGCAGTTGGTAACACAACTAAGGCAATTACAAAGGGCATCGCAATCGCAACAGCAGTTCTTGCTGCAACAGCGTTGTTCGGCGCATTTACCGATGCAATCAAGGAAGCTGTTGCGAAGGTTGCGCAGGCATCATCGGATCTTCAATACCAAGGCGTTCTTGATATTGCATCTCCTCGTAACTTGGTCGGTTTAGTTATCGGCGCATCAGTTGTATTCCTATTCTCGGGTCTTGCAGTTAACGCTGTATCACGTGCTGCTGGAGCCGTGGTTGTTGAAGTGCGTAAGCAATTCCACGAGCACCCAGGAATCATGAATGGAACAGAGAAGCCTGAATACGGTCGCGTAGTAGATATCTGTACTCGTGACTCACTCCGTGAACTTGCAACACCAGGAATCCTTGCTGTGATGGCACCAATCGCTGTTGGCTTCGGCCTCGGCGTTGGCGCACTCGGTGCATTCCTTGCTGGTGCAATTGGTACAGGTACTTTGATGGCGGTATTCCTCTCTAACTCTGGTGGAGCATGGGATAACGCAAAGAAGATGGTGGAAGATGGCAACTACGGCGGTAAGGGCTCAGAAGCTCACGCTGCAACAGTTGTAGGCGACACTGTCGGCGATCCATTTAAGGACACAGCCGGTCCTGCAATTAACCCACTGATCAAGGTGATGAACCTTGTGGGACTTCTTGTTACACCGGCAATCGTTGAGTTCTCACTGAACGGTCAGGATTGGAAGGTTGCATTTACCTGCGCCGTCGCAACTCTGATCATCATTGGTGCGTTGGTTCGTAACCGTCGCCACCACTCAGTAGCCATCGCGTACTAATACATAGAAGGGCACTTCCCCACCTTTATGGCAGCAAAGAAAACTGTTGGCGAGCTGAAAACGCTCGTCATCGTTGAGTCCCCTGCAAAGGCTCGCAAGATTGGCGGCTACCTCGGCGATCAATATATCGTCGAGGCTAGCGTCGGCCATATCCGCGACCTTCCGCAGCGCGCTGCCGATATTCCAAAAGAGGTAAAGAAGCTCGCCTGGTCTAAAGAGGGCGTCGATATCGAAAATGATTTCGCACCCTTATATGTCATCAATCCTGATAAAAAAGCGAAAGTTGCTGAACTTAAGGAGTTGATGAAGGGTGCACAAGAGATCCTTCTTGCAACTGACGAAGACCGCGAAGGTGAGGCAATCGCCTGGCACTTGGTAGAAGTCTTGCAACCAAAGATTCCTATTAAGCGCATGGTCTTTAATGAAATTACTGAGGAAGCAATCCAGGCCGCGGTCAATAACACTCGCGACCTGGATTACAACTTGATTGATGCGCAGGAGACTCGTCGCGTTCTAGATCGCCTCTATGGTTATCGACTATCCCCGGTCTTGTGGAAGAAAGTCATGCCACGCATCTCTGCCGGTCGCGTTCAATCTGTTGCGACGCGATTGATTGTTGAGAAAGAGCGCGAACGCATGGCCTTTATCTCATCTTCTTGGTGGGATATCACAGCCGCAACTGAACTTGGTTTTAACGCACGTTTGCTCTCTGTTGCTGGCAAGAAAGTTGCAGCAACTTCTGACTTCGGAGCAGATGGCGCAGTAAAAGAAAAATCACTTACAGATATTTTATTACTTGATGAAAGCGCTGCAAAAACATTGGTAGAAGGTCTTAAGGGATCTGTGCTCACCGTAAAGTCGATGGAGGAATCACCACGAACCGAGCGCCCTAAGCCACCTTTTACAACATCAACGATGCAACAAGATGCTGGTAGCCGTCTTGGGTGGGGCGCACAGATCACAATGCGTGTTGCACAACGTTTATACGAAAATGGTTACATCACATATATGCGTACCGACTCAATCAATTTGAGTGAACAAGCGATCAAGGCAGCACGTGCTGCAGCAAAATCACTGTACGGCGCAGATCATCTCTACGAAACACCGCGTCTCTATCAAGGCAAGACAAAGAATGCACAAGAGGCGCACGAAGCAATTCGCCCAGCCGGAGATACCTTTAAGACCCCTGGCGAGTTGGCACCAGAGCTATCACGTGATGAATTTGCCTTATATGACTTGATTTGGAAGCGCACCGTTGCATCTCAGATGGCTGATGCTAAGAAGATGCAGATGCGCGTTGACTTTGATGTGAAGACCGGCGATAAGCAAGATGCGATCTTCCGCGCCAATGGAAGCGTCATTACCTTCGCCGGATTCCTTGCCGCCTACGACGATGTTGTCACCGATGAAAATAAGGATGAAGAATCCGTTGATCGCCGACTTCCTGCAATGTCTGTTGGTCAATCACTCAAGGTCAATGAGTATTCATGTGAAGGCCACGATACAAAGCCACCAGCACGTTACACAGAGCCAACTCTTGTCAAGAAGTTGGAAGAACTTGGTATCGGTCGCCCTTCAACATTTGCATCGATTATTCAAACAATTCAAGATCGCGGATACGTTAATAAACGCGGCCGCGCACTGGTGCCAACTTTCTTGGCATTTTCTGTAACCGGCCTCCTTGAATCCCACTTTACAAAGTTAGTTGATTACGACTTCACCGCATCGATGGAGGAGGACCTCGACAAGATTGCATCAGGTGAAGCATCACGCATCGATTGGCTACGCGACTTCTATTACGGCCATGATGGTGAACCAGGTCTTGATGAACTTTCACAAGATCTCGGCAACATTGATGCGCGTGCAACAAACACAATGAATTTATCTGAGTCCATTGAAATTCGCGTAGGACGATATGGCGCTTATTTACAAGAGAATTTTGCCGATGGTGAGCGCAAACTCGCCAATATTCCAGAAAATATGGCACCCGATGAGTTAACGCTTGCTAAGGCTATTGAACTTCTTGCCGCTCCTTCTGGTGAGCGCGAACTCGGAGTTGATCCTGCAACTGGCCTGGAAGTAGTTGCCAAGAGCGGACGCTTCGGTCCTTACATCACAGAGATTTTGCCTGAAGAACCGGTAGAGCTTAAAGAAGATGGAACACCGAAGAAGAAGCGCAAGAAGGCCGATGCCCCTAAGGCGAAGACAGCATCACTTCTTTCAACAATGAGCCTTGACACCATCACCCTCGATGATGCACTTCAATTGCTCTCACTACCTCGCGTATTAGGAACAAACTCATTGGGTGAAGTGATCACCGTTCAGAATGGTCGTTACGGTCCATACCTCAAGGCTGGCGTGGATTCACGCACTCTCACCTCAGAAGAACAGTTGTTCTCTATCACTTTAGATGAAGCCCTCGATATTTACTCTAAGCCAAAGGAGCGCCGTCGCGGGGTAGCAAAGCCACCGCTGAAGGAACTCGGTATCGATCCAGCATCAGAGAAAGCTGTCATTATTAAAGATGGCCGCTTTGGTGCCTACGTCACCGATGGAGAAACTAACGCAACCCTTCGCCGCGGTGACACCCTTGAAGCGATGACGCTCGAACGCGGACTTGAACTCCTTGCAGGCCGTCGTGCATGGGAGGCAGAGAATGGCCCATCACCGAAGAAGTCTCGTAAGAAGGCAGCGCCAAAGAAGGCTGGCGATAAGCCACCGACTCTTACCAAGAAAGTTGTAAAGAAAGCTGCAACCAAGAAGAAGGCGGCAGCGAAGAAGAAGTAAGGCTTTTACCTATCTCTAGCAATCGTTTAGAATCGTGGCCATGTTCAAGCGCCTCACTTTATTCTTAATACCGGCGCTTCTCCTTACCTTCTTCTCACCCGTTTCACCAGCGCAGGCAGGCAGCACACTCACGCTCATTGCCTCAGACTCATTTGAGTACTCAGGAAATATCGTCGGGAAAAATGGCGGTTATGGTTTTACTGGCCCCTGGGCAACACACTATGGGACCTCTGACTTCACCGTCGAAGCGACTGGTTTTACCTATCCAAACATTACAACCGCAGGTGGATTGATTTCATCGTGTGCTGTTTTGCAGGGACAGTTATGTGGTGTCAGTCGTGATTTTGCGCCGCAAGAATCTGGAGTTTTCTATGTACAGATGATTGCAAACTTTGGAACTCAAACTGGTGGCGGAACTCCAATGCTTCGCTTCTTCGATAGTTCCACCGCAGTCTCGGGAGGACTTGGCGGTAATGGTGGTACTGCTATTTCAATTCTAGATAACACCCTCTCAGTCAAGGGTGATGGCACGGCATCATATGGAACCCTGAATGCAACATCGTTCGTCGTGTTGCAGATCGACTATGTCAGTAACACGACTCAGATGTGGGTCAATCCAAATATGGCAACGTTTGATTATCTCAATCCTCCAGCGCCCAATGCTTCTTGGCCAGGACTGGCCCCCAAGATGGCTCGCATCGCCTTCTATGCTCGGCCAACTGCAAAGTTTGATGAATACAAGCTGTATCGCGTGGACCGTCCAGCTATTCCAGAAATTACTTCAGCAACGGTACCCGTATTTAAAAAGGGCGTTCAATCCACTTTAACGTCAACACTTGATCGAAGCGGCAAAGTAACTTTCTTAGCTCGCGGAAAACGTATTCCAGGGTGTGTATCACTTACAACACCAACCACAACTCCTTACACAATTAGCTGTGCATGGAAACCAACAGTTACCGGCGCCTTTCCAATTACCTTAAAGATAACCCCCACAACGGGTACTCCGGCAGAGATAGCATTAACGACAGCTGGTGTTGCTAACCGCACCACTAAGCGGTAAAAACCAGCGTTTTAGGCTCAAATAACTCCCCGATAGACTCACGCCCATGACCCAAGGACTCCCCACCCCAGAGGCGCCAGCCCAAGAGGTAACGCGTGGAGTCTTAGCTATTCCGGCATTCCGCAAGCTCTGGAATTCGATGGTCTTCTCCTCCCTGGGCGATTGGCTTGGCCTGCTGGCAACAACTGCACTTGCAGCACAACTTTCTGGTGGTTCCTATGCAACGGCGAACTTTGCAATCGCTGGTGTCTTTATCGCTCGATTACTTCCAGCAGTTTTCCTAGGTCCATTAGCTGGAGTCATTGCCGATCGCTTCGATCGCCGCCGCTTAATGGTCTTAGTCGATCTACTTCGCGGTGCTTTATATATCTCAATCCCAATTGTGCATACCTACTTCTGGCTCTATACCGCAATGATTGTGGTGGAATGTCTCACCCTCTTCTGGTCTCCAGCAAAAGAAGCATCGGTACCTAACTTAGTTCCTAAAGAGAAATTAGAGAACGCAAACCAAGTCTCGCTCTTGGCTGCATATGGAACTGCGCCGATTGCTGCAGTTCTCTTCTCACTTCTCACATTATTTGCCGGTGCAATTGCCGCAATCAGTCCGCTCTTGCCATCGAAGTCAGTTGATATTGCGCTCTACATCAACGCGCTCAGTTTCTTCTTCGCCGCTTGGATTATCCGCGGTCTGAAAGAGATTCCAAAGGGATCGGCGGCAAGCGGTGACGGTGAAGAAAATATTGGAAAGTCTTTAATTCAAGGATGGAAGGCAGTTGCCTCATCGAAGATTATTCGCGGACTCATTCTCGGAATGGTCGGTGCGTTCTCTGCTGCAGGTGCGGTGATCGGTCTTGCCCGAACATTTGTCGGTGACCTCGGCGGTGGAGATGCTGCCTACGGTGTTCTCTTTGCATCTGTCTTTACTGGACTGGCGCTCGGTATCGCATTTGGTCCAAAAGTTTTTGCACAATTTTCTCGCCGCCGCCTATTTGGTGCATCGCTGGCGACGGCAGGCTTCTTCCTAATCTTGCTTGCACTGATTGCAAACTTAGTTATCTCCATCTTTATCGTCGTAATCCTCGGAGCATTCAGTGGAATCTGCTGGGTCACCGGCTTCACCATGCTCGGCATGGAGGTCAATAACGAGGTCCGCGGACGCACCTTTGCCTTCGTACAGTCATTGATTCGTATTACTTTGGTGGCAGTCCTTGCGATCGCGCCCATTATTGCCGCAACTATCGGAAAGATTCATTACGAGTTTTACAACATCAAACTCGATTACAACGGTGCGCAGATAACAATTTTGATTTCGGGTGCAATCGGTTTGGCAATTGGAGTCATCTCATACCGACAGATGAAAGATCGTCCACAAGTTTCACTCTGGTCTGATGTTCTTGCCGCGATGCAAGGTGAGCTCGGAGCAATTACCGGACAATCAACGACCGGAATCTTTATCGCCTTTGAAGGTGGCGAAGGAACCGGAAAGTCAACGCAATCGAAATTACTTGCTGAGTGGTTACGCCAAGAGGGTGAAGAAGTTGTTCTCTCCTTTGAACCTGGCGGAACCGATCTTGGAAAAGGTCTACGTAAAATTTTGCTTGGCCACGAGACAGGTTCGATTAATCCGCGCGCCGAAGCTTTGCTATATGCAGCAGATCGCGCCCACCATGTTGATTCTGTTATTCGCCCAGCCCTAGATCGCGGTGACGTTGTTATCAACGATCGCTATATGGATTCATCCATCGCCTACCAAGGCGCGGGACGTGTACTTATTCCAGCTGAAGTCGCTCGCATCAATCGTTGGGCAACCGAGACTCTCTATCCGACACTCACGATTTTGATTGATCTTCCCGCTGTCATTGGTCTCGGTCGTCTGACATCAATGGATCGACTTGAAGCAGAACCAGTAGAATTTCATGAGCGCGTTCGCCAAGAGTTCTTGCAACTATCACTTCTTGATCCAGAACGTTATCTAGTAATTGATGGCACGTTATCTGTGCAAGAAATTCATGAAGCGATCATTACGCGCGTCGCGCAGTTGCCACAGTTAAAACGTAATGCCCAGAACCCACAGGCTCGTCGCGTTCTACGTCCCATCATTTCCGCATCCCACGCTGTAGGTCGCGCAACAAAGTCTGCGACAAAGTCAGCGAAGACGAAGGCGGCATCTGCCACCAAGACGGCAGCAAACGTGGCCAAGCCAAAGAAGAAGTAGCGATGGCTACCGTCTACGACAACCTGGTCGGGCAGGAGCACATCACTGCAATTTTGAAGGGTGCGGTCGAGGCATCCCGCACCGGAGAAGAGTCGCCCGGAACCCCACAACACGGAATGACCCACGCCTGGCTCTTTACTGGACCCCCAGGAAGTGGCCGCTCATCGGCCGCCGTAGCCTTCGCCCAGGCCCTTGTATGCGGGGATTCAGGCTGTGGAGCCTGCAATGAGTGCCGTTCGGCGGCCAGTGGCAGCCATCCTGATGTAGAGATCATCCGTACCGAAGGGCTCTCGATCAAGGTTGAAGAGGTGCGCGAGCTTCTGACCCGAGTCGCCTGGGCGCCTTCGATGGGCGGCTGGCGGGTGGTGGTGATGGAAGATGCCGACCGCCTCACTGAGTCGGCAGCCAATGCCTTGCTCAAGGCGATCGAAGAGCCAGGCAACCGCACAGTCTGGTTGTTATGCGCACCAACGCTGCATGATGTTCTACCCACTATTCGCTCTCGTTGTCGCCACATTCAACTTCACACACCATCGGATGCGGCAGTTGCAACAGTATTAATCAACCGTGATGGCATTTCAGAGGCGATGGCGAACTTCGCAGCGCGCGTAAGCCAAGGACATATCGGGCGTGCCAAGTATTTGGCGCTCAATGAATCAGTTCGCAGCAACCGCCAAACAATTATGCGTTTGCCGCTACAACTCAATTCACTCGCTGCAGCATTTAGAGCGGCGCAAGTACTTGTTGATCTTGCAACTACTTCTGCCAATGCGGCAGCTGACGTTCGCGACGAAAAAGAGATTGCAGCTCTACAAGAGGCTTATGGCAAAGGTGCAACAGGCCGCGGAATGGCAAGTGGTGCTGCAAAAGCAATTAAAGAATTAGAGAAAGAACAGAAGTCACGTACGACTCGCATGGTACGCGATTCAATCGATGGTGCGTTATTAGATATTGCAACCTTTTACAGAGATGTGATGATGGTCCAGGCAGGTAGCCCTGATGCGATTATCAATACCGACATGGTTGATGCTATTAACGATTATGCAGCAAAGCATCCAAAGCACACCACAATTAATAAAATGACGGCGATTATGGATGCGCGCACCAACTTGGCACACAATGCAGCGCCCTTACTAACATGTGAAGCGCTGATGTGTCGATTGGCAAAGGCGTAATGCGCAATCGTCGTAACACAATCGCGATCTTTGCAATTATCGGTGCGCTGGTACTTTCATTTCTCGGCTACACAGAAATTCACAAATCTACCTTTCGCACTATAAGCGATTACTACAACCAGAAAATAACGTGGAGCAGTTGTTACGATAATTACGAGTGCGCAGAGTTCGCCGTCCCTATCGATTACCAACGCATTACAACCGGCACCTTTAAAATCTCAGCGCTGCGCTATCGCGCCCAGGACCCCAAGCACCGCATAGGTAGCTTGATTGTGAACCCTGGAGGACCTGGGGCATCAGGGGTGGATTACGCCTATAACGCTGAATATATCTTCGATCCAGAGATCACCGACCGCTATGACATCGTGGGTTTCGACCCTCGCGGAGTCAACCTCTCGGCGCCTATCCACTGCGTCAATGCGGCAGAGACCGATGCCAATTACGCATCCGATAGCAAGCCAGATACCAACGCCGAATTTCAGGCAGCGATTCGGGATGCAAAAGATTTTGTACGCAAATGCGAATCCAAGAACAAGCACTTAACCTCATATACAACAGCTAATGCTGCCCGCGATATGGATATCTTGCGCGCACTTGTCGGTGATGAGAAGTTAAATTACATGGGCAAGTCATACGGCACTTATCTCGGTGCGCTCTATGCCTCACTCTTTCCTAACAAGATCGGTCGCGTAGTTCTCGATGGCGCAGTGGACCCAACAATTTCAGATTTAGAGATGACGAAGAACCAGGCGGTTGGCTTTGATTTAGCGTTGCGAGATTTTATTGATGATTGTCTACAGGTAAGTTCTTGTCCACTAACCGGTAGCCACGAAGATGCAACCGCGCAGTATCTTGCCTTGCTTCATACCGCCGCGAAGAAGCCCCTGCCTCTTAAGAAGATAAAAGACGATAAGCGCGTAGTTACCGAAAGTTTGCTCGTTCTCGGCACTGCATCAGCTTTATATGAGAGCGGTGATGGGTGGCCGCGTTTGCGCAGAGCAATACGTGAAGCGCAAGATGGCTATGGTGATACCTTTATTAAGTTGGCCGATGAATACACCGGTCGCGAAAAAGATGGCACATATCCGCGCAACGAATTTGATTCTGGTGCGATCATCGACTGTCTTGATTTCTCAGATCATCGCACGCCTGAACAAATTCGTATCGATGCAGCTGAGATAGCCAAGGCAGCACCGGTCTTCGGTCCTTACATCGCCTACAGCGGTTTGATGTGCAAGTACCTTGCATCACCGGCGCCTACCGAAGTCGTAAAGACGAAGACCAATGCACCGATCATCATTATTGGCACGACCGGCGACCCGGCAACGCCGTATGCATGGGCTAAAGGCTTGGCCTCTCTCCTGCCTTATTCACGCCTACTTACCTTTGTTGGCGATGGTCATACCGGTCATGGCCGTGGCAGCGCCTGTATTGATAACGCAGTCGATGCTTATTACCTGAAGGGCACCTTGCCTGCCCACGGTCTTCGCTGTTCGCTCTAGTCAAAGCCGGCCGCCACTTTCAACTATCAAGGCCAAGTTCATAGTGGTAATGGGCACCCCTTGCCGTGGTGAATAATTTGCCCATGCGTCTAGACCATGTTTCTTATGTGACTTCCCATGATCAACTCTCTGACACTGTGCAGCGCCTTGGCTCACGCCTTGGTTCTACCTTCGTTGATGGCGGAATTCACCCACGCTTTGGCACACGTAACTTCACCGCATCGCTGAAGAATGGTCAGTACATCGAAGTTGTCTGCCCATTGGATCACCCATCAACTGAGTCAACTCCATGGGGTAAGGCAGTCTCAACAATGGCCAATGAAGGTGGCGGATGGTTTACCTGGGTCTTTTCAACAAAAGATATTGCACCGATTGAGCAGAAGTTTGGTCGCGATGCGGTTGAAGGTCACCGCACACGTCCTGCTGGTTCTGATCTTAAGTGGAAGCAGATCGGCGTGAAAGAAATTACTACCGAGCGCGAGCTACCATTTTTTATTCAGTGGCTTACATCTGATCACCCATCACAAGATGGCGCACCACAATCAGAGATTGAGAAGATTGTTATTGCAGATAAGGATCAGCTTGCAGATTCTTGGTTCAAGGAAGAAATTCTTGGCGCACTTGGCGATATCGCAATCGAGTGGGTTGATCCATCAACAAACGATGGCCAATCAGGAATTGTTGCAGTACACCTTTCAACACCTAATGGTGTTGTAGTTCTCGACTAGTACGGGCTTCTATCGATGCTTGCCTCATAGTTAAATTGGTTCATTCGCGTATTCCAAATCCTTTTACTTTCAGGTCGGATCTCTAGGCTCCGAAAATCTCCTGGCTTGTACCAAGCAGCAGTCTCTACAAAGGCCGTATTAAGTGAAATTACTTCATCTAAAGCTGGTACTAAGTCGGTATCTTGCGACGCCAAAATGACATGACTTACTTCTGGATCTAAAGCAGCCTTAACGAGCTGCAATGCGCAGAGAACATCAACGCCCTTTTCTTGGCGCTTAATAATCTCAACACCTTCACGATGGGTCTTTGTTCTCTCATCCCACCCATTCTTTTCTAGTGTGTACTTAATTGGCCGATGGAGGACCTTGACCCTGGGGTCCCTTGTCCAATGTGAGGACTGTGCGAGATTGCGCGCATACTTTCTGGGATCATGAATATTTGACGGGAGTCCTCGACAAACAACTACCGACTTCAATGCCACCTCAGGAGAATTCATTCTTTGGCGTGACTTTCGCTCACGCAAGAGTTCTTCACTGTAAAGAAGTGGATCAATAAGCGAATCAAATGCTTTGTTTTTGGTACCAAAAACATCGACTGCAGTCAGATGTAGATTTTGATAGTCGATGACTACAACTGCCTTATTGCTCATATTTGCTCGCTAGAAAGAAAAAGCCCCACCAGTCCCGGAGGACGGTGGGGAGCTACAACTGAATTGTGGCATACAGGTACGCAAGTAAGCAACAGTTGATTAATTAGCGTGCCTGAGAAGAGATTCACGTGTTCCAAACTACTTCTTCCCTCTGACAATAAACTTACGAAAAGCAAAAATCGCCGCGGCAACGGCGACTCGCTTAACTAGCTAAGAAACTAGTTGGTTAGGCTCCTAACGTTAGAACCCCTCGGTTATTTACTGCCGAGGGCTTCTTTCTATCACGCCAGCGAATAACGAATCAACACCATTTACTAAAATATCGAAACTACTATCCGTCACGTCGACATCATCTCCACATCAACATACACTTCCACCGTACGCCCTGGACGAAGCCATTTGGTTGCCGCTCCAGGGCAATTACATTTCCGTGCCTTCGCGATAGACTCGTCCCATTACAACACAAACTTGGCTCCTCACTGGCGGCGCAGGCTACATCGGCGCACACGTTGCAGATGAGTTCCTCGCAAGCGGCAAAGATGTTGTCATCTATGACTCGCTCTACCAGGGCCTTGAGTCACGCATCGAATACCTTCGCAAGAAGTACAACAAAGAGATCCCACTTATCGTCGCCGATATCCGCGACACCGATACCTTTACCAAGACTCTCGAGCAATACAAGCCATACGGCATCGTCCACACCGCAGCCCTCAAGGCAGTCGGCGAATCAATGGAGAAGCCTGATGAGTACTTCGAGGT
>JBJTMX010000035.1:0-3537 GCA_046070745.1 Candidatus Planktophila sp. | reverse complement strand
AGTTGAAGCAAATATGATCGTAAAGACTCAACTCACATCACCTGTTGCAGATAAGGCGCAGAAGGGTGTGATGGAGCTTCTCCTCGGAAACCACCCACTGGATTGCCCTGTATGCGACAAGGGTGGCGAGTGTCCTTTGCAGAACCAAGCGATGAGCAATGGAAATGCAGAGTCACGTTTAACTGGTTACAAGCGCACATTTGAAAAGCCAATCAATATCTCTTCACAGGTATTGCTCGATCGCGAACGTTGTGTTTTGTGTGCACGTTGTACTCGATTCTCAAATCAGATTGCCTCAGATCCTTTTATTACTCTCAACCACCGCGGTGCGTTGCAGCAAGTTGGTATCTACGAGAACGATCCATTTAACTCTTACTTCTCAGGTAACACTGTTCAGATCTGTCCAGTGGGTGCACTTACAGGTGCTTCATACCGATTCCGTGCACGTCCATTCGACTTGGTATCAACACCATCTGCATGCGAGCACTGTGCATCAGGTTGCGATATGCGTACTGATGTTCGTCGCGGCAAGACACTTCGTCGTCTTGCAGGAGATGATGCAGCAGTTAACGAAGAGTGGAACTGCGATAAGGGTCGTTGGGCGTTTAAGTATGTGACTTCAACAGACCGTTTGACTCAGCCACTTGTTCGCAACGCAGAAGGAATTCTCGTTGAGGCATCATGGCCAGAGGCACTTGCCGCAGCTGCAGCAGGGCTGAAGGGAAAGCGCGCCGCGGTTCTTACCGGTGGTCGCATAACTCATGAAGATGCATATGGATATGCAAAGTTTGCACGTATTGCTCTAAAGACTAACGATATTGATTTCCGTTCACGCGTCTCAGGCGCCGAGGAAGGAAACTTCCTCGCAGCAAAGGTCGCAGGAAAGTTCGATGTTCACTACAGCGATATCGATTCTGCAGATCACGTACTTCTCATTGCATTCGAGCCAGAAGAAGAGTCACCAATTGTCTTCTTGCGTCTTAATAAGAACTTTAAGAAGCGTGGCTTGAAGGTAACTTCGGTTGCAACTAAGGGTTCCATCGCAATGGATAAGCTCAAGGCTGATTTCATCAAGGTAGCCCCTGGTGCTGAAAGCGCTGCAGTTGCCGGCGTTGCACTCACTGCAAAGTCAGTCATCCTCCTCGGTGAGCGCGCATCAGAGTCTGCAGGACTTATTTCTGCAGCCGTTGCACTTTCTGAAAAGACTGGCGCAAAGCTTGCATGGATCCCACGTCGCGCAGGCGAGCGTGGAGCTCTTGAAGCTGGCGCTATCCCAACACTTCTTCCAGGTGGTCGCCCAGTTGCAGATTCTGCAGCTCGCGTCGATGTTGCTGCTGCATGGGGTGTTGACTCGCTTCCTGCAACACCAGGTCGCACAACACACCAGATCATCGAAGCGCTTTCCAACAACGAGCTTGATGCAGTTGTTGTCGGTGGCGTAGATGCATTCGACATGTTGCACTCAAGCAAAGTATTGGCTGCCCTTAAGAGCTCATTCGTTGTCTCACTCGAGATTGCAGAATCATCAGTAACAGCTGTTGCAGATGTTGTTCTTCCAGTGGCTGCTGTAACTGAAAAGTCTGGCTCATTCCTTAACTGGGAAGGCCGTGCACGTTCATTCGATGCAGCGGTCGCAGAGTCACTGAACCGCAGCGACGTTCGCATCCTTTCAGCACTCGCTGATGTGATGGGCGAGAGCATCATGCTAGGCACAGTCTCTGCCACAGCTCGTGAAATTGCACAGCTCGGTAAGTGGGAGGGAGCTCGCGCAGAGTTCGCACCAGTTGCTGGCGGTTCAGCACCATCAGCATCAGGCGATCAAGCAGTTCTTACTTCTTGGCGTCGCTTGCTCGATATGGGAACAATGCAGCGCGGTGAAGATAACTTGGCTGGCACACGTCGTCAGACAGTCGCAGTTATCTCTGAAAAGCGTGCAGCAGCAGCTGGCGTTGCGACAGGCGACCAGGTGCGCATCTCTAATGCACACGGTTCAATCACACTTCCAGTTCTCGTTGAAGATATTCACGATGATGCAGTGTGGATTCCACGTAATTCATTTGGTTCTCAGGCACTTACCGCTCTCGATGCGGTTCATGGCGAACTAGTAACGGTGGTGAAGGCATGACAACAGCTCAGCTCCTCGGACAAGATCCAGGTTGGCTCATCGCAGTAAAGGCAGTCCTTGTCTTTGCAATCTGCGTTGTTTCAACGTTGATGGCTGTCTGGACCGAACGTCGCGTCTTGGCAAAGATGCAGCAGCGCACAGGTCCTAACCGCGTTGGTCCTTTCGGTCTTCTGCAATCACTCTCTGACGGCGTGAAGTTGGCGCTGAAGGAAGACATCATCCCTGCAGCTGCAGATAAGGTCGTATTTATTGCAGCACCAATCATCGCTGCAGCAATGTGCTTTATGTCTTTTGCAGTTATCCCAATGACTGGCCTCATCACTTTGCTCGGCCACAAGACAGCGATGCAGCTCACTGATCTTCCAGTCGGCGTGCTCTACATCTTGGCTGTCACATCAATCGGCGTCTATGGCGTTGTTCTTGCAGGATGGTCTTCAGGTTCTACATATCCACTTCTTGGTGGACTACGTTCAAGTGCTCAAGTTATTTCTTATGAAGTAGCGATGGGACTCTCACTGGTTGCAGTCTTTATCTACGCAGGCTCGATGTCGACATCAGCAATCGTTGCTTCACAGCACGGTCACATCTGGAACGTCATCGTTCTCTTCCCATCATTTGTTATCTATGTAATTTCAATGGTCGGCGAGACAAACCGTGCACCATTCGACTTAGCAGAAGCTGAAGGTGAGCTCGTAGGTGGATTCCACACCGAGTACTCATCACTGAAGTTTGCACTCTTCTTCTTGGCTGAGTACGTCAACATCATCGCAGTTTCAGCGCTTGCAACAACGCTTTTCCTTGGCGGATACCACGCACTTCCAGGCCTCGGCTTTACCGAAAGCTGGCTCGGCGGATGGTTCACCATCGTCTGGTTCTTCCTCAAGGTTAACGTCTTCTTCTTTATCTTTATGTGGCTCCGTGCATCGTTGCCACGTCTTCGCTATGACCAGTTCATGAAGTTCGGCTGGAAGGTTCTTATTCCAGTTTCACTTCTTTGGATCATGATCGTCGCATCACTTCGCGTGATTCAGCAGAACGGTGCATCACGCACTACCGCTGTAGCTTTCGCGCTCGGCATTGTGATCATCGTGATGGCAATTTCTTCACTCTTTGAGAAGGTAAAGAAGGATGCACGTCAGCCACTTCCGGCAGGCGAGGCTCCAGATTTCCCACTTCCACAACTTCCAGGTGTTTCATCACGAAACGTTTCAGCACAGAGCACTTCAGGAGATGCAGATGAGTAATTCGCTTGAGCCAAAGAAGTCCGGTGCTGCAAAGGACATCAACGATGTCGCCTTTGTAGAGGTAGAACAACCAGGACCCGCTTCACTTGCAAAGCAATCACTTGGCTTCTGGGTGACATTTAAATCAATGTTTAAGAAGAACCTCAGCGTTCAATATCCCGATGTAAA
>JBJTMX010000034.1:0-5275 GCA_046070745.1 Candidatus Planktophila sp. | reverse complement strand
GGCAAGGCACCACGCACAGGTAAAGAGGCAGCTGATTCAGGCGATTTCGCACTCGAGCAGTACATTCACTTACGCCTACTCAATGATGGATTCTTGTTAACACCATTCCACAACATGGCGTTGATGTGTCCTGATACAACTGCCGCTGATGTTGATGCACACACCGCTGCATTCCGCGCGATGTGTGCAGAACTTGTCGCGTAAGAATTGACTGGTCGCCAAGTCAGTAATTGCTATTTTCTTGTACCAATCACTGTAGTTTTGCCGCAGAGGTGATCTACGATGAAAAAAATACTTCCTGCCTGTCTGTTTCTAAGTTTAATCCTGTCCGCATCCCCAGCTATTGGTGCTGACGAGAAACCTGCGTTCTTCCCAGCGGATTTGCATGTCGATGCCAGTAAGGACCGTGTTTTCTCTCTCGGAGATGATTCAGGAACACTTTTTTCGGGTTTAGGGATATGGCCAACAAATATTTGCACCTCTACAAAAGATCCAGTCTGTGACTTTAAGAATGCCAAATGGGGTTCAGGCACACCTGGCATTATGGCCAGCCCGATGCTCAACCCTTGCAATGCAGGCGAAGAAAATGACTGTATTGAAAGCGTTGAAATCAAAAGGACTAATACTGGCTTTAAGAAATTAGTGTTTGAAAAATTCATGCCTCGCCGCTGGGACTCTGATCTGGATGGGAAGGAATTCCCAGCGGACTACTCAATGAATTTGCCTAGGGGAGGCGCCGCTTCCATTTGGAATGAAATCATCGATGGGAAACCTTCGGAAGTGAAATACCTGGTTTCATATCAGTATTCAATGTTTTATAACCCCGAAACAAAGAAATTCCAGTTGCAGAATGTGCGTTTGGGAATTCGACCATTTAAGGAAATCGCTGAAACTCGTTGGTCTTCACTCTGGTACACAGATGGCGCCAGTGGAATTCAATATGACTTCTCGCCAGATGTGGAAATGCGCGGAACAATCCATATGTCGAAGGAGGCAGCTGGATGGTTTAAAGCCCGTCTGACAGATCCAGAGATCAGTATTTCGAATCTTAACGAGAGAAACACAAAGGTAATTGTTAGTGGTTCGCCTGTGACTGTTCCGGCATTCGCATTTGTTCGTGAAATCGGCAAAATGAGTTCAGAAGAGTTAAAACACACAAATGCGTTGAAAGGTGTGATTTTTGAAGAACCCGGCAGTAGAGAAATCTTTGACTATATTGAACTAGCTCGAAAAACAGTGAATGATATTGCCGCGTACTCAAATACATATTGGGGGCTAAATTCGACTCCCTGGGATAACTCAAATCCTTGTTTACAGGACTCATCACGAGTTCTCGGAATTGTGTCGACCAATGCCATGGGTTATGAAGGTGCATCACCAAAATTTGAAGATGGATTCCTAAATTACAAGGTAACTGGTTTGCATTATGCCGCTGATGGAAAGACACCCAACCTTGGAACATACGATCTCTTGCTTCGAAGTGATGCCGCCAGATGCCTATACGGATTCTCTAATGCTCCAATATCAGCAGTTGTTTCAATTTCAGGCTCAGATAATGCAAAAAATGTGGCTACTACGGTCGTTACGGAAAAAGATGGCTGGTTGAAGCTGAAGGCGGCGGGGTTCACTTTTAGTGAAAAAAAGATCAAGGTGAGATTGAATCAAGAAGCGCCCGTCAAAGTGAACCCTGCAGTCAATGCCCCAGCTAAATCCACCATTACATGTGTCAAAAGAAAAACCACCAAGAAGATAACGGCCATCAAACCAACTTGCCCTGTAGGTTATAAGAGGAAGTAGACAAGTAAGAAGGTCCGAGAAATTGGTATTTCTACCGTTTTCTCGGACCGAGCGATGAGTTGGTACCAACACATCGCAACCCCACCTTGTTCTACCGTGGGCACCCAAGCGATATAACCAACTGGTCAGTGATCTCTCTTGAGCTCTTGAGCAAATGCTATCCACATCTTGGTTAAAAAAGTAATTAATTTTCTACTTGGTAACGCAAGATTCGCAAATGTATTCGCGTGATAATTTTTATGAGATTGAGCTAGGAAGATATACGGCTCTCTATTTTCTACTGGGAGTAGTTGAACATGAACTTCGCGCAAGAGTTCCGATGGCACTAAGTGACTATGCGTTTACTTCTGGAAAATTAGAGTGGTGGGAATCTATACCCCAGTCATTTGAAAACCTTAGAAGTATCGAAAAAGCAAAAAAGAAGAATGGGAATTCATCTCTCGGATTCGAACAACACCTACCCTTTAGTTTCTGGAGATTCCTATTTGTAGGTGAAAACTATTTAACTATTTGGAGAGAGTCACTCCACTCGATTTTTCCAAGGCTCTCAGAACCAAGAAGCAAAAAGTCATTTGATCGAGTCTGTAATCGAATTTATCGAGCATATGTCTTAAGAAACAAAGTTGCACACTATGAATTCCACGCCGTGCAGAAATACGAAAATGAGAAAAATCAACTTCTTTGGTTAATTTACATTATGGGAGGGCCTTCGGTTTAGTTAAAGCCTAAAGACTTATAGAGGCCGATACCGGCAGCGTTATCTTCGTCAACATACAAGATTGCGCTCTTGAGCCCTTTATCGCGAAGATAAATAAGTCCTTCGGTGCAGACAGCTTTACCGATTCCCTTGCCTGATTGGGCTGGGTCGACGCCAATTACGTATAGCTCGCCAAGCGGATCTTGGTTAACGAAATCATTGTGAATCTTTGTCCAACAGAAACCCACGATAAGACCGTTATTGATGCATAGAAAGAAGCCGTTGGGATCAAACCAAGGCTCTTGCATCCGGTTTTCCAAATCTGCAAGGGCCCACTCACCTTGATCTGGATGGCTAGCGAAGATGGTGTTGTTAAGGTCCAGCCACGCCTCGCAATGGATTTCAGGATCAAAGGTGGCGAATTGATACGGATGCGCAAGATGCGGGATGGGTTCAACCAAAGAACGATTGAGTTTAAGAATCTTGCGCATGGCGAGTTACACCAATTCTGAAGATGCTTCGCGTCCAGGTTGCTGAACTGTGAAGCGATAACCCACATTGCGGACTGTGCCGATGATGGATTCGAACTCTGGGCCAAGTTTGGAGCGGAGTCGACGGATGTGAACATCGACTGTGCGAGTGCCACCGAAGTAGTCGTAACCCCAAATTTCTTGTAAAAGCTGCGCGCGAGAGAAGACGCGACCAGGATGTTGTGCAAGGTACTTCAATAGTTCAAACTCTTTAAATGTGAGGTCTAATGAATTTCCGCGAATCTTTGCGGTGTATGTACCTTCATCAATAACAACATCACCTTGGCGAATTTCCGTTGAAGCACCTTCTGCCGCTTCACGTGCATAGTTGCGGTAATCAACTGATAAACGAATA
This sequence comes from Candidatus Planktophila sp., assembly GCA_046070745.1. Classification (GTDB taxonomy): domain Bacteria; phylum Actinomycetota; class Actinomycetes; order Nanopelagicales; family Nanopelagicaceae; genus Planktophila. The sequence goes on along the minus strand of JBJTMX010000034.1, from coordinate 1,896 downwards.
CGAGCATCAACTTCAGCAGGACCTGCTGAATCAAGAATTACATCTGAGATCTGCCAGTCTGCACTAATGGCAGTGAGGCCACCTTCAGTTGTAATAACAATGACAGGGGATTCAATGCCTGTTGTTGCCATCAACTTGGTAATGGACTTTGCAGTTGGAAATTCACGGCGAGCATCAACAAAGACAACATCCATTACAGGTGCATCGATCAAGATTGACGCCTCAAGCGGTAGGACTTTGACGTTATGCGATAAGAGGCCGAGCGCTGGCAATACTTCTGCACTTGCGCCCTGGGTATTTGTCAGTAGCAACACCTTGGCCATTGTGTGAGAATACTCGTGTGAAAACATTACTTCCACTTCTTATTGTGTTGGCGATCGCCAGCGCATATGGCTTCTGGTGGAAGAAGCGCCAAGGCGCAATCCGCACCGTAAAAGCAGTGCCAGACCATCGTTTAACAGCTGAAATCCTTGGCGAAGAGCTCGGCTCTCGCGCGACGATGGTCCAGTTTTCATCAGCCTTCTGCGCCCCATGCCGAGCCACTCATTCGCTGCTATCCCAGATGGTGATACCGATGCACGATGTAAAGCACATCCATATCGATGCCGAATCCCACCTCGAGCTCGTGCGAAAGCTCGATATCCGCTCAACTCCCACAACAATTTTCCTGAATAGCAAAGGAATCGAAGTTGGTCGCGCCGCAGGTACACCTAAGAAAGAACAAGTACTCGCTGCACTTAATGCAATGTAACAACACGCAAATAGTTTGCAATTAGTGTTACTCGTAGGTCTCATTTACTATTCCGACCATGTCAGCAATTCCAACCAGCTTCTTCACAAAGCGTCGCGTACTTGATTACGGTCGCCTTGCTGGTTCATTGTGTCGACCTTTCTAGTCAAATTCAATCGCAAGCTTTTGAATCTCATTAGCTTCAACTAACTAGATCACGACACACAATTAAGGAATTAAAAATGTCAGAAGTTCTCGATAAGCCAGAGGTAGCTCGCATCTACATCGATGCACGTGGCCCACGTTTTGGTGCAGTCATCACAACAACAGTTCTTGCAATCGCCATTGTGACCGGAAACAAATGGGTCTTGGTTGCACAAGGTGTTGTCTTTGCGATCGGCGCACTTCGAGGTCCACAGTTCACGCCTTACGGTCTTCTCTTTAAGAACTTCATCAAGCCACGACTTTCACAACCTGGACCAACAGAAGATGTGCGACCACCGAAGTTCGCACAATCGGTTGGATTCGTATTTGCACTCGTTGGCAGCATCGCAGCTTTCGCAGGTAGCACAACTGCTTTCACGGTAGCAGTTGGCTTTGCACTTGGCGCAGCGTTCCTTAATGCGGCATTTAATTACTGCCTCGGTTGCGAGATGTATCTACTTCTCGTCCGCCTCAGCTCTAAGTAATTCCAAGCAGATAACCACTTTTCTTAACAAACACAGGAGATATCTATATATGTCACGCGAAACAGCACTCGTAACAGCCGATTGGGTTGCAGAGAACATCAAGAACCCACACGTTGCAATTATCGAAGTTGATGAAGATACAACGTTGTACGCACAGGGCCATATTGAAAATGCCATCACCTTTAACTGGCGCGAAGATCTTCAAGATGGTCTTCGTCGCGACATCATCTCGAAGGAAGGCTTTGAAGCCCTGCTTTCCAAGAGCGGCATTGCAAATGACACAACAGTTATTCTCTACGGCGGCAATAACAATTGGTTTGCAGCCTATGCATACTGGTACTTCAAGCTCTACTGTCATCAGGATGTTCGCCTACTCGATGTCGGACGCACGCGCTGGGAGCTCGATGCTCGCCCGTTCGTAACTGATGTTCCTGCTCGTACAGCAACTCGCTATGTTGCAAAGGATCAAGATCTTTC
>JBJTMX010000033.1:0-24579 GCA_046070745.1 Candidatus Planktophila sp. | reverse complement strand
CTTGAAGTGAGAGATAGAAACGAGATTCTCCTGGATCACCTTGGCGACCGGAGCGCCCACGAAGCTGGTTATCGATACGGCGAGACTCATGGCGTTCGGTTCCGAGAACATAGAGACCGCCGAGTGCGATAACTTCGGCGTGATCAGTAGCAACAGCTGCCTTCTGCTTCTCAATCTCTGCAGGCCATGCAGCTTCATACTCTGCTGCGTTATCTACTGGTGAAAGTCCGCGGCGCTGGAGTTCAAAGTCAGCCATGAATTCTGGGTTTCCACCAAGCATGATGTCGGTTCCGCGGCCTGCCATATTGGTAGCAACTGTTACTGCGCCCTTAATACCTGCGCGCGCAACAATTGATGCTTCGCGTTCGTGATGCTTTGCATTGAGAACTTCATGAGGAACGCCGGCCTTCTTGAGAAGTGCTGAAAGTTCTTCAGACTTTTCTACTGAGACTGTGCCGACAAGCACGGGCTGACCCTTGCGATGGCGCTCGACGATATCGCGCACAACTGCATGGAACTTTCCTAGCTCTGATTTATAAACCAAATCTGGTTGATCAACGCGCTGAGCAGTGCGGTTGGTAGGAATTGGAACAACGCCGAGCTTGTAAATCTGATGGAATTCAGATGCTTCAGTCATCGCAGTACCTGTCATACCGGAAATCTTCTCGTAGAGACGGAAGTAGTTCTGCAAAGTGATTGTTGCAAGAGTTTGGTTTTCATCCTTAATCTCAATGCGTTCTTTCGCTTCGAGAGCTTGATGAAGTCCTTCGCTATAACGGCGACCTGCAAGCATGCGGCCAGTGTGCTCGTCAACGATGAGAAGCTCACCGTTCATGACTACATAATCCTTATCGCGCTTGAAGAGTTCCTTCGCGCGAACTGCATTATTGAGGTAACCGATAAGAGTTGTATTTGCTGCTTCGTAGAGATTTTCAATCTCAAGAAGTTGTTCGACCTTGGTTACGCCTTCTTCAAGAATGCCGATTGTCTTCTTTTTCTCATCGACTTCATAGTGCTCGTCGCGATTGAGTTTTGTCGCGATATTTGCAAACTCGACGTACCACTTAGTCGCTTTATCAGCGGGACCAGAAATAATGAGCGGCGTACGTGCTTCATCGATCAAGATTGAGTCAACTTCGTCAACTACTGCGAAGAAGTGCTCGCGCTGAACGCAATCTTCTAGAGACCACGCCATGTTGTCTCGGAGATAGTCAAAACCAAATTCGTTATTTGTTCCATATGTAATATCTGATGCATATGCCGCGCGACGCTCTGCAGGGGTCATGCTGTTGAGAATCACTCCGACTGAAAGTCCGAGGAATCGGTGGATGCGACCCATCCACTCGCTATCGCGCTCTGCGAGGTAATCATTGACTGTGACAACATGCACGCCTTTTCCTGCGAGTGCGTTGAGGTAGGAAGGAAGGGTTGCAACAAGAGTCTTTCCTTCACCTGTGCGCATTTCAGCGATATTTCCAAGGTGAAGCGCTGCGCCACCCATTAGCTGGACATCGTAATGACGTTGACCCAATGTGCGCTTTGCCGCTTCGCGAACCACAGCGAAAGCTTCAGGAAGAATGTCGTCGAGAGTTTCGCCAGCCGCCAGACGCTTCTTAAATTCGTCGGTCTTGGCGCGAAGGGCTTCATCGGTCAAAGGTGAAATAGATGGCTCAAAGCTGTTGACCTCATCGACGATTTTGCCAAGATCACGAAGGATTTTTCCTTCGCCGGCACGCATGATTCGATCTAGAAGCTTTGACATGGAGCAACCTTTCGGATTGAGAGCGTTATCTTACTGGTTGGGCAAGAGCCGCTGTTACGGCGCCTACAACCTCGATTCCCGCATATCTCAAGGCGCGCGCAGCCTCAGAAAGGGTGGCACCTGTCGTCACAAGGTCATCTACAAGGAGGGTCCGACCGAACCCACCCCGATTACCCTGTACAACAAGGGCGCCATCGAGATTATTCCTGCGTTCCTGGATATGCAACCCACTTTGATCGCGCACTTTTCTCTGATGAGTAAGAATTGAACGAACCGGAATGTCCGAACGAAGTGATACGAGATTACAAATCTCGTCAATAAATTGTCGTCCACGTAATCGCGCGGCGCTCTTTCGAGAAGGAATCGGAACAAGTGAATCGATCCATTCATTTCTGAGTATGAATGTGAGGCTGTGAAAGATTGCCTCCGCAAGAAGGACATCAGCGCTTTTGATATGTGACTCCTTTGCGGCAAGGAGAATCTTGCTCGCAATATCTGAATACAACACACTGGAAGTGACAGTTAAGTTCGATTTGCTATCGCGAACAGGTAGGCGAGTTTGATAGATATGTGGATTCCATCCGCGTCGACATTTTGAGCAGAGTGCAATTCCAAGTACTGAGCATCCGATACATCGAGATGGAAATATAAGCTCACTTAAGGAAGTGAAATTGGAAAAGATAGCCACAGTGCAATTGTGGTACACCGATGCTTCGAATTACTGATAAAAATTTTCTTCGTGGAAATCTCCTGGCATTGGCTTAAGTGGTCGACTTTCTAATTGGTCGCCAGCCCGGCGAGGAAGCGTAAGTACAAAGTGCGCACCCTTGCCTGGACGACCCCATGCATCGAGTTCGCCGTTGTGCAATCGTGCATCCTCGAGCGCAATTGATAATCCCAGCCCTGTTCCCCCACGTACGCGAGCACGCGATGGGTCTGCGCGCCAGAAGCGATCAAAGACGCGAATCAGAGAAGACTCATCAAGCCCAGTGCCGTAGTCGCGCACTCCAACAGCGACATCACTATCAGTGGAAACGACTCGAATTTCAATAGGCGTTCCATCGCAATGATCGAGAGCATTCGAGAGCAGGTTGCGCATAATGCGCTCGACACGTCGCATATCGGCGCGTACTGTGACAACGCTGTTGTCGGACTTTGTTGAAACTCCTGAGGTCTTTTCGTCACTATCGATACCTAAGTCATTTACGCACCGCTTGATGAGCGCCATCAAGTCGAAATCGACGGGTTCTAGAACAGCAACTTCGGCATCAAAGCGGCTTACCTCAAGGAGATCCTCTAGCAGTCGTTCAAAACGGTCTAGCTGTGCGACTAGAAGTTCTGCACTTCGTGCAACGGGTGCCTCAAAGGTGGTGCGGTGGTTATAGAGAACCTCAGATGCCATGCGAAGCGTTGTCAGTGGAGTGCGAAGTTCGTGAGACACATCGGAAACGAATCTTTGCTGGACACGAGATAAGTTCTCGAGACGAGAGATCTGCTGCTCAATAGATGCAGCCATCTCGTTAAACGAATGAGCTAGTGTTGCCAACTCATCCTTAGATGTTATGGGAAGGCGAAGATCAAAATCGCCTTGAGTAAATTGTTTGGCGACTGATGCTGCTTCTCGCACCGGGCGTACAACCTGACGGACTACCAGCCATGTAATCAGTGCAATCAAAAAGATCAGAGCGAAACCTGTAACTAAAAGAGAATTTTGAATCAATGTCATCGTTGATGCTTGCTGTTCGAGCGAGAATACGACATACATCTCATATCGGCCAGCGCCTGGAATATCGATTCGATTTCCTACAAATAGCGAATCAACCTCTTGATTGGATGGATAGCGAACTTTTCCATATTCATATCGCAAATCAGAACTCTTGAGAATCTTCGCCCGCACACCAGATGGAATTGATTCCTCGAGAGCTCCATTTGATGACATCTCGTACGAGACTGTCGATTTCTTAGTGGTCGGTGTCTTTACGATAATCACTTCACGACGTTGCTCTTTCAAGCTCTGCGTTGTTGCATCGACAATGATTTCAGCGAGAACCTTCTTTTTCTCTTCTACTGTCTTACCTTGAGAGATCAATAGTTGATATTGAGCATTAAAAAATGCCAGACGCGCTTCCGCAATATACGAATTGAGATTTACTGAACGAATGCCATCTGATAAGCGAGAATCAAGGGCAGATCCGGTAAGCCATACGACACCGAGAGAGAGCAAAATTGTTGAAGAAACAACTTTGGCCCCAAGGGAGCGTTGAAAGGCAAGACGGAGTCTTGTCATATTAAGCGGTGCCGCCTGCCTTATAACCAACACCACGAACAGTCATAACAATCTCTGGATGCTCTGGATCATGTTCAATCTTTGAGCGCAAACGTTGTACGTGGACGTTTACGAGCCGAGTATCCGTTGAATGGCGATATCCCCAAACCTCGCTGAGAAGTGCATCGCGAGTAAATACTCGACCTGGATCTTTAGCAAGGGCTACGAGTAAATCAAATTCAAGTCGAGTCAAGGTGATCACTTGTGCCCCGCGGTGAACTTCATGCGCAGTCACATCAATTGTTAAATCGCCGATATTAAGAATTCCAGTGACGTCTGCGTTTGTGCGACGTAGTCGCGTACGAATTCGTGCGATGAGTTCTGCTTCATCGCGGAATGGCTTCTGCATATAGTCATCGGCACCTGCTTCAAGCCCTCGAACTATGTCGAGAGTTTCACCTTTAGCGCTCAGCATGACTATCGGAACAACTGATTCCTTGCGTATCAAAGTACAGACTTCAATCCCATCAAGGCCCGGCAACATCACATCGAGGAGGACGAGGTCTGGAGGATTATTTCTAAATGCCTCAAGAGCCTCGTCTCCACGATTGACGAGATCTACATCGAAACCTGAACTCGTAAGAACAATTCCAAGCATCTCCGCTAGATCTTGGTCGTCATCGACGACCATAATTCGTGCCATTTATGAACCGTGCTCCCAAGAGTTGAGGTAGAGCTCTTGTGCTGGTGTGAGTGTGTCGATATTGCCTCCCATTGACTTGAGCTTGAGTGATGCAACTTCCTTATCAATATATGAAGGAACATCGTGAACACCTGCTGGAAGATTCTTCGCTTCCTTAACTAGGTACTCAGCTGTAAGTGCCTGATCTGAGAATGACATATCCATTACTGAAGCTGGGTGGCCTTCTGCAGCTCCAAGGTTAACCAAACGTCCCTCAGCGATAAGAAGAAGGCGACGACCATCTGCGAGTACATACTCATCTGTCTGGTGGCGCATCTTTGAATTCTTAGTCTTTGCATTCTGCTCGAGCCACGCAACATCGATTTCGATATCGAAGTGACCTGAGTTAGCCATGATTGCGCCATCCTTCATCACTGCGAAATGCTCGTCACGTAGAACGTCACGGTTACCTGTAACAGTAATGAATACATCGCCAACCTTTGCAGCCTCTGTCATTGGCATGACGCGGTAGCCCTGCATCATGGCATCAAGTGCCTTAGTTGGGTCGATTTCTGTAACGATGACATCTGCGCCCATTCCCTTTGCGCGCTCGGCAACTCCCTTGCCGCAGTAGCCGAAGCCCGCAACAACGAGTACGCGACCTGCGAGAAGGAAGTTTGTTGCGCGGAATACAGCGTCAAGAGTTGACTGACCTGTTCCGAAACGGTTGTCGAACATGTGCTTTGTATCGGTGTCATTGACAGCGATCATTGGGAATGTAAGTGCGCCGTCCTTCGCCATCTGATTAAGACGGATAACGCCTGTTGTTGTCTCTTCGCATCCACCAGAGATATTTGGAAGAAGCTCGCGACGTGTTGTGTGAAGTGTGTTGACAAGGTCACAACCATCATCGAAAACTTGGTGTGGTTCGATATCAAGTGATGCGTTGATGTGTGCGTAGTAACCATCGCGATCAACTGCATTGCGAGCGAAGACTGAAATTCCGTACTCGTGAACGAGAGCCGCAGCTGTGTCATCCTGAGTTGAAAGTGGGTTTGAGGCACAGAGAGCGATTTCTGCTCCCCCTGCCTTGAGAACGCGCATCAAGTTAGCTGTCTCAGTTGTGACATGCATACATGCTGAGATGCGCACACCTGTAAATGGCTTTGTCTTCTCAAAACGCTCGCGGATCTGTGCAAGGACAGGCATGTTGCGCTCTGCCCACTCGATGCGCTTGCGTCCTGCTTCAGCAAGTGATGCATCAGCAATATCGTGCTTAGGAACTGTTGTTACAGACATTTATTACTCCCTCAATAGGCCCGTCAAATGGGTGACTGATAAATTCGCTTGACCTTCGGCGTAGGGCTCTACTGTGCTGATCGGCTATGGGGATAGATTACTAGCCGCCCTAGAAAATGGCGTAATTAAAGGCTAGGCGCGAATGGTGTTGAGAACGGCGTCACGAATATCGGCCATCTCTTGTGCAGTCGTAGCCTCAACATTGAGTCTCAAGAGAGGCTCAGTGTTTGATGCGCGAAGATTGAACCACCATGTATCGCCAGTCACTGTCAGCCCATCGAGGTGATCTAGAGTGACTCCTGGCATCGCACCATATTGATTTTCAATGACTTTGCTAGCAGCAGGTGCATCGGCAACGGTTGAGTTAATTTCACCGCTTGATACATAACGATTAAATGGCTTCAAAAGTTGCGATAGTGAAACATCGCTCTCGCCAAGGGCCGCAATTGCATGAAGGGCCGCAAGCATTCCAGAGTCTGCACGCCAGAAGTCGCGGAAGTAGAAGTGACCTGAGTGCTCTCCCCCAAATACTGCCCCAGTCTCAGCCATGAGCTTTTTTATATAGGAGTGGCCTACGCGGGAACGCACCGAGGTTCCGCCATTTTCTGCGACTACTTCTGGCACGCTCTTTGAAGAAATCAAGTTGTAGATAATTGTTGAGCCTGGGTATTTGGCAAGTTCGCGTGATGCAATCAGTGAGGTAAGTGAAGAAGGATTAACGAGCTCACCGTTTTCATCAACAAGGAAGCAGCGATCAGCATCGCCATCAAAAGCTAATCCGATATCTGCGCCATGCTTCTTCACAGCTGCTTGCAAGTCGCGAAGGTTCTCAGGATCGATTGGGTTTGCTTCGTGGTTAGGGAATGTTCCATCGAGTTCGTAATACATCTCAATAACATCTGCGTTGATCTTCTTAAAGACAGCAGGGGCTGTATGTCCAGCCATTCCATTGCCCGCATCAACAACAATCTTGAGCTTCTTAATCTTTGAGACATCTACCAAATTAAGTAGGTGCGCCACATACTCATCGAGCATCTCTTGGTGCTTTTCGATTCCCACTTGATGGAGGGCTACAGGAGATCCTTCCTCGACGAACTTCTCAATGGTGAGCAAACCTGATTCTTTTCCAATTGGTCGGGCACCGCTAAGGCACATCTTGATTCCGTTGTAAGCAGCGGGATTATGGCTCGCGGTAAACATGGCGCCCGGAAGATTGAGCTTGCCGGCTGCGAAGTACAACATATCTGTTGATGCGAGGCCGATACGGATTACATCAAGACCTTGCGATGTGACGCCTGCACTAAATGCATCAGCAAGGGCTGGTGATGATGGGCGCATATCTTCGCCAATTACAACTGTTCCCGGTTCGCGTTCCGCTTTGAGAAAACGGGCAAAGGCTGCACCTGTTGCAAATGTGAAATCTGGAGTGAGTTCGATATCGACTAAACCGCGAATGTCATATGCCTTAAAGATTGATGCGCTCATGACGTAATAGTAAGAGTAATTAGCTTAAGAAGGAACTGCGCGAAGATGACCTCTGCGACCAACCTGCGCAGCAGAGGCTGTTGGAGTCGATGCAGGTTCATCTTCAAATGAGCGAGCAACTTCGCGTACCGCATCAGCGATAGCCATCAAATCATCTTCACTTGGTCCAACACCTGCGGCATCGCTGACTTCGCGTTCGACGCTCCAACCATTTGGAACTGTCAGACGCGAAGCATGTCGTTCGCAGAGATCATATGCATGTGGCTCAGAAAACATTGCAATGGGGCCGAGGACTGCACGAGATTCAGAGTAAATATAGGTAAGAGTCATCGTTGCAGCGGCGCGACAGCTCACTCTTGAGCAAGGGCGACCGGTTACTGGACTCATGGGTTAAAGATTAGTGGGATAGCTGCGAACTATGGAATCAACACACGAATATTCGAACGTGGAATTGAAGTGCGAGTCAGCACACTTCCTGCCACAAGTGGTGCATACCCAAATCCGCTCTTAGACGTTAGCAGCAAAGCGCCAAATGTTGCAGGAGAAACCTTGGTGATGGTCATTGTGCGAATACGTTCGGAGAGTTGATAGGTTGATATTCCACTACCGCGAAGTGAAATCTTCTGCTTCTTTCCCGCTACTGATGTCAGTTCAAGATCAACGGCAATTTCGCCACCTGAGAGAACCAGGAATGGCGCAAGGCCTGTCGCTGAATAGCTTCCCTTTTCAAGGGCCGGTGCAGGAGTGCTCCATAAGAAATCCGATTTATTGAGTGAGTTTGTCTTGGTAAATACAGATGCGACGAAGGGGCGCTCAGAGGTGATCTTGAGGGCAAACTTTCCTGACGGCATGATTACGTTCAGTGGGAGGTCTACAACTTTTCCTGCAGGAATAACCTTGCCATCGATTCCAGCTGGTGCAAATGTTCCATCTGTTGATGCAATCTCAACGTTGATAGGCGCGCCTACCTCGCCAGGGATGAGAATTCTCAAAGTGTGCGGCAACGAAGATTTCTTTCCAGTCTGTTGTGGAATTGCCGGGATGACAAGGCTCTTACTTGCGCTCTCTTGAGAATTTACATTATCGCCACCTAGCGCTTGAAGGCCGCGACCACGTTCGTCGGTGACAAATGCATTAACTCGACCGGTTTGGGGCGAGACGTGGATAGCAAGTGACTTTGCACCAGGGGCAAGTGATCCCAAAGAAAGTGCGGAGAATGAGTTAGCTTTAATCGAGAAAAACTGTTCTGCTTGAATTCCAGATTCTGTATAAACAGTTACTCCAACAAGTGCCTTACCTAGACCACTATTAACAATGGTGAGTGAACCTTTTGAAGTGACATCTGCAGTTGCACCAACAAACCATTGAGATGTGACTGGGGCTAAACAGGTAAGTCCGCCAGCCCACACACCCGTACGCGCTTGCCATGCAATAGGTGTTGCTGACTGAGCATCAATCACTGTTGCTTGCGTGCTTCCTGCAAATCGTCGAGTGCGAGAGTCTTTAAAGACCATCGTAGAAATACCGGTCTTTCGAACGGGAGTCTTCGGTGATGCCAAAGCAATTACTGAACTTTGACCGGCTTGGTTTGGTGCACACACCACTGCTGGATAACTTTCAGAGTAACGATTGTTCTTCGATGTGAAGGAGAGCAAATTGGTAAAGAGCAAGACTGCGACAAATGCAGCAGCGACTCTGATTCCACGAATTCTCATTATGAAATCTCACTATCTGCTAATTCACGGCGACGTCGACCTGCAGGCAGAGCCATCACGATTGATGTCACGAGTGAAATAAGGAAGAGTGAGAGCCAAGCACGACGACTTGTGCCATCGTGAAGGAAGATGACTTCTCCCCCAGCTAGAGCTTTAAACTGAGGAAGTCCGTATTCATTTTGGAATCGCTCTAATCGAGTTCCGTTAGAGAGCGCTTGCCATCCTTGGCTGTAATTTTCTGTCAAAGTAATTGTTCCAGGCCCTGGCGCGGTAACAGCTCCCAATGCAGAGCTCAAAACCGTCGTCGCCCCACTGAAATCAGTAAATAGCGCACGCCCGGTTGGTTGGGAAACTTTCCAAACAGTTCCGGCAGTAGTTGCAGAAGCACGAACAAAACCACCGAGTCCATCAATTGTTTGAATAAGTTCTTGATGGGCCGGATTCTTTACAAATACATATTTGATACCGAAAGCTGCAAATATCTTTGAACTACCAACGCCTGTGTTGTCGATGAGACCTTCTACCGCATGAGTAATGATCTCTGTATTCTCAATCGCAATATCTGGCTGCCCCAACGTAATGGCGCCACCGCGAGCAATGAAGTACGCAAGAGATGCGTGGTTATCTTCTTCAATCGATCTAATAACCAAAGTCTTAGCATCTTCTTCTACGGCAAGAAATGCTGGCAGGACGGATTCGTGTCCGCGTTGAACCGGTGAAGCTGCTCCTGCAGAAAAAGCCCAGATCGATGAAGTGATGCTGTAGGTCAAACTAATGAGCATTACGAGAGCTACAGCAAAATGCTGATAATTAATATGGGAACTTTCAAGTCTGCTCCGTAGATCATCGAACATAATGACCGTTGCAACGACAGCCATCAACGTTGCAATAGCTATGAGCGCACCTGCAAAGACTGAGTTAGAGCTGCTTGAACCGTTGCCGCTAATTTGAATTGAAGATGCAACTGCCCCAAGGAGGAGGAATCCAATTCCGAATTCTGCAAACTTACGTGCCTCTGTGACAGAGAAGTAGGTGACTAATAAAAGTACTGGAATCGGACTCAACGACCACCAAGGAAGAGATCCTTCACCACCGGGATTTGCAAGGAGCGCGAGATTGCCTCCCCCGCCAGGTTGCATGATTCCGATTTCAAGTAAGAGGCGTGTGGGATGGACGAAATATGAAAGTGAGGCGGGAAGCGCTAAGAAGAACGGGACAAGCAGGACAATCATGCGTCGTCCGAGGCGAGTAATAAAGAGTGGGTCGCGATAATTACGAGACGCTGCCTCGTAATCCTGATAAATATAGAAGATTGAGCCTGCGGCGATAATTGCTAAGAGAGATGGGTTGAATGATTGAAGAACCCAAACGAAAAGCGCGATAGAGAAGAGATTGCGAATTGATCTATTTTCGATATCCCGCCACTTGCCAATTACAGCAACAAAGAATGGCAGCAGAATCAGAAGGACTAGCACGCCAAGGTGTCCCCCGTTAATTGCTGAAATTGAGATTGGCGAAAGCGCGTATAGCAGTGAAGCAATTGCGCTCAACCAAGGACTTGAAGTCTTGCTTTTCAGGTAACGGTGAGCGCCTAAAAGGGCAGCGAACGGAGCGGCGATAAAGAAGAGAGAGATAAAGAGAGAAACATTTCCAAAGGTCAGCAGAGACCCGAGCGCAATAAAGATTGTCCACACAGGGGCGGCCACGTTGGAACCCATTCCAACGTAGTGCCAGCCTTCGACAAAGAATCGCCATAAATCGGATGCACCGGATGGTGAAGTCGCAAGGGCTCCGCCTGAAATTGCACCCCAACGATGGCGCGTCCATCCGAAGGTGATAACGAGAAGGAATGTGGATGCGAGAACGAGTGGCTTTGTGAAAATGGCTTTCCATGAGTTATTGGAGAGCGGTTTGAGAATTTCCTCATCTTCATTGATATCAAGTTCGCTCTGAATTGGAGCATCTTCAATCTCCTCAGGGAAGATGCGCAGACGAATATTTTCAACAAGTCGGTTGAGGCCGCTTCGAATCTGAGTGGAACGGGAAGGAATAAAGCGACCAACAATTCCGGAAGAGACTAAACGCTTACTCTTGCGATCTTTTCTTGCTCGAAGGAGTTCTGTTGGATGAATAAGAAGTGAGATAACAGCGAGAATTTCATCACCTGCATAGCCGGGCAACTTTGCAAAGAGATACGCGATAGAGCGAATTGCTGATCCACCCAATAGTTGAAGGGCCAAGAGAGGCAACTTCCACCATGACGAGTTTGCGAGCAATACATATGCTGCATTGCGACGATCAAGAAGTAGTGGGCGATGTAATGGCGCACCTTCAATATCAATTGCACGACGTTCTGAAGATGCAGCTTGTGCGTGGTAACCAATTGCAGATGTGACAGCAAGAACAGAGTGGCCAGCGGCATGAGCACGCCAACCAAAATCAACATCATCGCGGAAGAGTTCTAGGTTCTTATCGAAACCGTTGAGCTCTTCAAATACATCGCGGCGTATAAGCGCACCTGCGCTACTGACAGAGAGCACTTCATGATTTCCATCATGTTGTCCTTGATCGTATTCATGTGGCTCAAGTCCAGTCCAGCGAGAACCGTTCGTGGCGATACTGATTCCGACTTCAAGTAAGTGCGTGCGATCGTGCCAACCCAATAACTTTGGACCAGCCATTACTATGTTGGGACGATCTTCTACCGCTGCTAAAAGTTCTTGAAGTGCGTTGGGATCGAGTGCGCAATCGTCATGCAAAACCCAGACCCACTCTTCTGCGCCATCAATCGGAGCAGGTAGGTGTGAAACTCCATAATCAAGTGCTGCTGCAAAAGATGTATTGCGCGCAAGTGAGATGGTTGGAATGCGAGCGCCTTTTAATAACTTCGCCGATGAATCGATTGAACCTGTATCGATACCAAGAATTTGATCGGCGCTACGAACTTGCGAAGTAATTGATGCAACAACTTCTGGTAACCATGTTGCTCCATCATGAACTACGAGGAGAGCGGTAACGCGAGGAGTGCTCATGAGAGTAATTGTCGCTTACTCACTCTGACGCGAGTTAAGCCTTATGCGCGACGCTTGAGGCGACGACGTTCGCGCTCAGAGAGTCCGCCCCAGATGCCGAAACGCTCATCATGAGCGAGGGCATACTCAAGGCACTCTTGGCGAACATCGCAGGAGAGGCAGACGCGCTTAGCTTCGCGAGTAGAGCCGCCCTTTTCAGGGAAAAATGCCTCAGGATCGGTCTGAGCACAGAGTGAACGCTCCTGCCATGAAAGCTCCATGTTTTCGCCGTTAGCGAGTTGGATTGTTGGTCCAGCAGTTGGGGCTGATGACTTTCCAGTTGAAAAACCCTCTGGGCGAATCGGCATCTCTACTCCTTGTAATGCTTAGGGCGTAACTCGTGAATGAGTTAGCGCGCTCTAGGAGTGAATTACACCCATGTAATCCCTTTAAGTCAACCCCGGGTAACCCTTTCAACCAGTCAGAAAAGGTCAGAAATAGGGGTAAATATCGACTTTTTAGAGATTGATGGGCTCAGCAATTGCGCTGGACAAGTAGTGGCGCGATTGGTGCAACCCTGCTGCAAGGTGTGTCTTATGGAAGATAAAGCATTGTGAAATTTCTACGCCATCGTCAATCACAACATCATCGCCGATGATGCAATCGTCGATGCGAACGTTGGCACCAACTTTCACATTCTTGCCAAGTGAGCTCTTGCCTGTGATTGAGGCTGTTGCATCAATGACGCATCCTGGCATTGCATGGAAATCACCATCGATGAGATCGCGTGAACCCTTAAAGAGAGCTGCAGGTGTGCCAACATCGAGCCAATAAGCGTGCTCCTTGTAACCAAAGACGAGACGTCCACTGGTTACTAACTCAGGGAAAGTTTCACGCTCAATACTTACAACTTCGCCGAGTGGAATGCGCGAAAGAACTGATGGATGGAAAATATAACAACCTGCATTGATGGAGTTTGTAATGGGGTTATCCATTTTTTCTAAAAACGCGGTGACTCTTCCATCTGCATCGGTTGGAACGCAACCGAAGGCGCGTGCATCCTCAACCTCGATCAGATGAAGTGTGGCGTCAGCGTTATTTGACTGGTGATATGAAATCTGATCTGCAATCGAGTGGCGACTTAAAACGTCACCATTAAAAATAACAATTGGCTCGTCACCAATATTTTCGAGATCCAACATCTGCGCAGCATTGCGAATTGCTCCGCCAGTGCCTAGTGGCTCCTTCTCAACTGCGTAGAGAATTTTCATCCCCCACTGCGAACCATCACCGAAGTACGGAGTGAACACCTCTGAAAGATATGAAGTCGCAAGAACAAGAGTATGAATTCCTGCTTTCTGCGCTGCAAGAATCTGATGTTCGGTAACAGGCAATCCTGCTACAGGAAGCATTGGCTTTGGTGATTCAGATGTCAGCGGCTTGAGGCGAGTTCCAAAACCACCAACGAGCAAGATTCCAACAGCCATTGTTATTCCTTCACTGCAGCGGTAATTCGATGCGCCGCTTCATTAATCTGGTCGTCAGTTGCTGTCATTGCAATACGGATATGGCGCGCACCGCGCTCACCGTAGAAGATGCCAGGCGTTGCAATCACACCAAGAGATGCGAGCCATGAAACTGATTGCCAGCAATCTTCATTACGAGTCGCCCACAAATAAAGTCCTGCTTCAGAATGTTCAATCGTAAACCCTGCCGCTTCAAGTGCTGGAGTGA
Organism: Candidatus Planktophila sp.; assembly: GCA_046070745.1. Lineage (GTDB taxonomy): Bacteria > Actinomycetota > Actinomycetes > Nanopelagicales > Nanopelagicaceae > Planktophila. The sequence goes on along the minus strand of JBJTMX010000033.1, from coordinate 10,625 downwards.
GTGAAGCTTTGCGTGCGTTATATCGAGCACGTTGTTGAGTCACATGTACTGAATCCGACAGGGCAGCAATCATGGCTTTCTGAACCGGAAGTGAAACCATCATCCCTGCATGTTTACGCACTTCGAGAATTTGAGCAATGAGTGCGGGATCACCAACAACAAAAGCCGCTCGGTATCCAGCAAGGTTAGAACGCTTAGAAAGCGAGTGCACAGCAAGGATATTTTTATTATCTCCGCCGGTGTAGCTCAAGATTGATGTTGGAATTACTTCGCGGCCGAATTCGAGATAACACTCATCGGAGACAACTACTCCCCCTGTCTTACGCGACCATGCAATTGCACCTGAGAATTCTTTATCGCTATGAACGCGACCTGTTGGATTAGATGGTGAATTCACCCAAGCTAAATCTGCAACTGGCCACTCACTTGCATCAATCGGCACTGTCGTAGCTTCGGCTTTTGAAAGCATCGCACCTACTAAATAAGTTGGGTATGCAATTTCAGGATAGAGCACAGATTGGCTAGTAAGAAATGTGGGAAGCCATGCAACGAATTCTTTAGAACCAATGAGGGGCAGAACACCGAAATCTCCCGTAGCTCCGAGATTTTCTTTCGCCCACTTCGTAAGTGCTGCGCGAAGTTCTGGCGTTCCCATGGTGACGGGGTAGCTTGGAGAATCTGATGCGTCGCGAAGTGCAGCCTGAATAAAATCAGGAGTAGGGTCGACGGGAGTTCCTACAGATAAATCGATTGCACCAGCAGGATGCTCTTTCGCAGTTGCGCTATATGGAGCGAGCGCATCCCACGGAAAATCAGGAAGCTTGTGGCCCAAGAGCGCTTACATCAGCGTGGTCAGTACCTGTCTGACCTACCTTTGATGCTCCGCCAGGTGAACCTAGCTCAACGAAAAATTCTGTATTGATGGCCTTGTAGTTCTGCCACTGTCCTGGGACGTCATCTTCGTAGTAGATCGCTTCGACTGGACATACTGGCTCGCATGCACCGCAATCGACGCACTCATCTGGCTGAATGTAGAGCATGCGTGAACCTTCGTAGATGCAATCTACTGGGCACTCTTCACGGCATGACTTATCTTTGACATCAACGCAAGGCTGGGCAATCACATAGGTCACGATGGGCCTCCTAATCAAGGAATGAGCAGGCGGTAATTCTAACCATGCAGAGTCGGTATTTGCTGAATATGGTTGCGCTATGAGTTTCGAGGACGAACTAGCCGCATCTATCGGTAAGCGCGTATCTATCCGCCTTCACGAAGGTGGTTCTTTCCGAGACATCCTGGGTGTTTTACAGAATGAGACGACAGTTATTAAAGGTGATGCAACTACTGCCGAGTTCGACCCAAAGGCAATCGCCTACTTTCGCGTAGTCCCAGTCTTTAATCGACGTAATCAGGCGATGAAGGCTCTCCATCTCTACGAAACTGCATCACGTTCTTTATGTGAAATCAGCGGTGATGAGATTCGAATCTATGCATGTGGACCCACTGTCTATCGAGATGCCCATATTGGAAATATGCGGACCTTCTTGCTGACAGACCTGATTCGTCGTGCACTTGCTCTCAATGGAATCGCGACGATAACAGTTTCCAACATCACCGATGTGGGACACATGTCAGAAAATCTCGATGGTTCAGACAGTGGCGATAAAGTCTTAGAAGAAGCAGCTCGCGAAAAGGTTGAACCTCTTGCCATCGCTCGACGTTATGAAGAGAAGTTCAAAGCAGACCTCGAACAACTCAACATCCTTCCTGCTGATTTCTATCCTCGAGCAAGTGAGAACATTCCTGAAATTATTCAATCCATTCAAGAGCTGATCGAAAAAGATTTTGCCTACATCGGAACAGATGGAAATATCTACTTCGATGCTCAAAAGGCCTATAGCTACGGATATATCAGCGGCAACAAATTAGAATCTTTGAAACCTGGCCATCGCTATGAGTATTTAGGAGATGGCGGGAAGCGATTCCATGCGGATTGGGCGCTCTGGAAACTTGCAGGCAAGCGAAGCGAGATGATTTGGGAATCGCCATGGGGTTCAGGTTTTCCGGGTTGGCATATTGAATGTTCTGCAATGTCACTGCAATTGTTGGGAACTTCTGTAGATATCCATGTAGGTGGAATCGACCTTCGCTTCCCTCACCATGAAGATGAGAGGGCACAGACCAATGCAATCGCCGGAGGTGAAGTCGTAAAGAATTGGATTCACGGAGAGCACCTTCTCTTTGAAGGCAAGAAGATGGCTAAGAGCAGTGGGAATGTCATTCTTGTCAGTGATATCACCGAGCGCGGATACGATCCTCTCGCACTTCGATTGGCGCTCCTGGAAAATAAATATCGCTCGCAGATTGATATGACGTGGGCTGCAATTGCTGCAGCAGATAGCACCTTAAAGCGCTGGCGAAAAGCAATCTCGGCTTGGGGTTCTAGCGATGAAATTAAGATTGATGATGAAATTTATAGCCACTTTATGAGTGACCTCGATACGTCGAAAGCGATTCTTCGACTTCGAGCACTGGAGAAAGATTCGACCGTCGGGGTTCTCGATAAGCGCGCAATATTCTTATTTGCCGACCAAGTACTCGGACTCGATTTGGCGCGAGAAGCAGAACCCGAGATCGCGGCAGAAATAACGTTTGAAGCGCTTCAACTTATCGAGCAAAGAGCCGCAGCACGAGAAGCTAAGAATTGGAGCGAGAGCGATCGTTTGCGCGACCTATTAGCTTTGATGGATATTGCTGTTGTTGATGGAGCAGAGGGTCAAAGTTGGAGTATCAGAATTTAGATACGTGCAGCAATTGCAGAGAGCACTACCAAGGTTCCAACAAGCAAAAGTGTTGAACCAACACCATCGCCTTGCACTAAAAGCTCTTGACCTGCGCCAAATGTGGAAGCGCGGAAAATAACGACGAGCCAAGCAATTGTTGCTACCCACTTGTACTTACGTCCACCAAACTTTCTTCCCACAAACCAAATCGCGCAGTATGTAAAGAGCAGGGCAACGATTACACCCAAAAGTGGAAGTGTTTGGTGAACAAGAATGGCAACAAGTGCGGTGAAGGCTCCGAAAACAAGTGAAAGAAGAATTTTCACCTAGAGGACAACTCCTGCAAATAAATCAGTCTCACGGCCAAGTTCATCGAGAGGTTCTGACTTTTCGCCTTTCACAAGTGTGTAGAACTCATTTCCCCAAACCTGAAGACCAAGGTTGTTTGATAGCGCGAAGAATGGCCCATCCACCGCAATCTGAGTTGCATGGGCGCGCATTGCATCCATTTTCTGTTCTACATATTCATTTCCATCGATGTGAGCGTGAACAAATGAATCGTCTTTGCAGAATGGAAGATCGTCTGCACTTTCGGCACCAAAGAAATCTGAGCCAACCGCTTTCATCTTCTCGATGCTCTCTTGAATGACAGAGCGAGGCATAACATTCCAGTAAATCTTCTGGATACCCCACTGTGATTTCTCAGCTGCAGCCATTGCCACGCGATGCGCTTGGATGTGATCAGGGTGGCCATAGCCACCGAATTCGTCGTAGGTAATAAGAATGTGTGGCTTTACCTCTTCAATAACGGTTACAAGATGCGCTGTAGCTTGATCAAAATCAGCGTTCCAGAAATTATCTGTGCGCTTATTCGGTTCTGTATCAATCATGCCGCTATCGCGATATTGAGTGTCGGGAGCTCCCAAGTAACGGTGGTCTGAAATACCGAGAGCCTTCATCGCCTCTTCAAGTTCGATGACACGATGTTCGCCGAGCAAATCATCATGAGTTGCTGCTTTATGTGAGTGCTCCTCTACGAGAACTTCGCCTTCTTCGCCGCGTGTACATGTCACCAAAGAGATCGATGCGCCAAGGGCTGCATACATCGCCATAGTTGCGCCATTATTGATAGTTTCATCATCTGGATGGGCATGAACAAGTAGCGCGCGGTAACCCGCGTAAGACTGCTTCATTAGTAAACCGGCAAAGTTGTGTCGATCTGCTTCGCCCATGCAATGACTCCGCCACTGACGTGTGAAGCATCTGCAAAGCCTGCGTTCTTTAAGATGGCAAGGCATTCCGCCGATCGCACCCCGCTCTTGCAGTGCAGAATGATTGGCTTGTCTTGCGGAAGAGATGCGAGAACGCTTCCATCGATAAAGCCCTGCTTTGGAATCAAGTGCGAACCAGGAATGCGAACGATTTCGAATTCACTTGGCTCGCGCACATCGATGAGATAAAAGTTTTCATCTCCATCAATCTTTGACTTCAACTCTTGCACTGTAATTGTCGAGCCAGTGCTCGCCTCTTGTGCAGCATCTGAGAGAACTCCACAGAATGCTTCGTAATCTGGCAAGAGCGCTGTCTGCTTTGGATTGTCGCTACAGATTGGGCAGTTGGGATCCTTACGAATCTTTACCTTGCGGAACTCCATCTCGAGTGCGTCGTAAATCATCAACGAACCTATAAGTGACTCACCAATGCCCGTAATCACCTTGATCGCCTCAGTTGTCTGAATTGATCCGATAGTGGCACAGAGAACTCCAAGCACGCCACCTTCAGCACAGCTAGGCACCATTCCTGGAGGTGGTGGTTCTGGGTAGAGGCATCGATAGCAAGGACCGTACTCAGCCCAGTAAACAGAAGCTTGACCGTCGAAGCGATAGATAGAACCCCATACATAGGGCTTCCTTAAAAGTACACATGCATCGTTAACAAGGTAACGAGTTGCAAAATTATCTGTGCCATCAACAATGATGTCGTATTGAGAAAAGATCTCCATCACGTTTGAGTTATCGAGACGAGTCTCGTGAGTAATCACCTTGACGTAAGGATTGATTTCAGCAATTTTCTCGCGAGCCGATTCTGCTTTGCTCTTTCCGATGTCGGATTGGCCATGAATGATTTGGCGTTGCAAATTTGATTCATCGACAGTATCGAACTCAACTATTCCAAGCGTGCCGATACCAGCTGCTGCTAAGTACATCAGTGCGGGAGATCCAAGACCACCGGCTCCAACGCAGAGAACTTTTGCGTTCATCATGCGCTGCTGGCCTGCCATAGCTACATCAGGGATGATGAGGTGGCGGCTATATCGACGAACTTCATCAACGGTGAGTGCGGGACCTGGTGAGACAAGCGGTGGGGTCTTCATGCGGTAATTCTGCCGTAATGCTCACGCCCTCGCCAATTCAATAGGTCAACAGGTACGATTCGCGCAATGAGTACAACTGATGCAAATGGTTCGCGAGATAAGGCACGCCTTCCACGCGATGAGCGCCGAGCAATTCTCTTAAGTGCAGCTCTCGAGGTTTTTACAGCTGCTGGATATCACTCTGCTGCGATGGATGAAATTGCAGATCGCGCGAGTGTCAGCAAGCCAGTCTTGTATCAGCATTTCCCATCGAAGTTAGATCTCTATCTCGCAGTTCTCGATCTTCATATCGACTCACTTGTCTATGAAATTCAAAAGGCAATCTCATCTACACCTGACAATGCCCAGCGAGTGCACGCAACTATCGATGCATATTTCACATTTATTGAAAATGAAGGCGAAGCATTCCGACTTCTCTTTGAAAGCGATATGAGCGTTGAACCTCAGGTAAGCGAGCGCCTCAATCGCATGACCTATGACTGCGCAGCAGCAGTCAGTGGTGTTATCGCAAATGACACAGGGCTTCCAAAAGAGGCGGCGATGTTGCTCGGTATTGGCTTGATTGGTTACACCCAGGTCACTGCACGCCACTGGCTCGAGCGCGATAGCAAGCTCACTCGTCAGCAAGCAATGGATCTTGTTGAAACTCTTATGTGGAAGGGCATCTCTGGATTTCCCCGCACCGAGATCTAGCCAATAAGATAGCCACATGAGCACCAAGAAGAACGAAAAAGCATCTCGAGTCCGTATCGCAGTATCTGAAGTAGCGAGCGAGCTCTCATTTGAGTGCCCATCTACCCCAGCAGAGATTAAGAGCGCAGTCACTGCAGCTCTCTCAGCAAATACTCCTCTTATCTTGACCGACATTCGTGGCCACGAGATTGTGGTCCCAGCGTCAAAGATTGGTTACATCGAAATCGGTGAGCCAGTTGAACGTCGCGTCGGCTTCGGCGTTAATTAAGTGAGCGTTACATTCGCAGAGCTTCCTCTCCGTAAAGAGACAATCGAGGCGCTCCATCAGCACGGCTTTACAGCTCCCTTTGCAATCCAAGAGATGGTTCTTCCAATCGCTCTTGCAGATGGCGATGTCATCGGACAGGCAAAGACCGGCACAGGTAAGACTCTCGCTTTTGGCGTTCCAGTTATCGAGCGCGTTATTGCACCGAATGACACTGAGTGGGCATCACTAGAAGCTAAGGGCGCTCCGCAAGTTTTGATCGTTGTTCCTACTCGCGAGCTCTGCGTTCAGGTCACAAAAGATATTGAAGAACTTTCTTCTAACCGTGGCATCCGCACTCTCGCTGTCTACGGTGGCCGTGCATTCGAGCCACAGATTGAAGCTCTTGAAGCTGGCGTTGAAATCGTTGTCGGTACCCCAGGTCGTTTGCTCGATCTCTATCGCCAAGGCAAGCTCACTCTTTCCAAGGTAACTCGCGTTGTTCTTGATGAAGCCGATGAAATGCTCGACCTTGGCTTCTTGCCTGATGTTGAAAAGATCTTCTCTTCAACTCCTGCGCGTCAGCAGACAATGCTCTTCTCAGCAACTATGCCTGGCGACATTATTGGTCTTGCGCGTAAGTTTATGAATCAGCCAATTCATATTCGCACACAGGATTCACAAGATGAAGGTCGTGTTGTTGCCCGCATCGAACAACATGTATTCCGCGCACATGCCATGGATAAGATCGAGATGCTTGCACGTATTTTGCAAGCTGAAGGTCGCGGCCCAACGATTGTTTTCTGCCGTACAAAGCGCACAGCTCAGAAAACTGCAGAAGAATTGATTGAGCGTGGATTCCGCGCAGCATCAATTCACGGCGATCTTGGTCAGAGCGCACGCGAAAAGGCGCTCAATGATTTCAAATCTGGAAAGCGCGATGTATTGATCGCTACAGATGTTGCAGCCCGCGGTATCGATGTGGATGGAATTACCCACGTTATTAACTATCAATGCCCTGAAGACGAGAAGACATACGTGCATCGCATTGGGCGTACAGCTCGCGCTGGTGCAGATGGCATCGCAGTCACATTTGTTGATTGGGATGAGCTAGCTCGTTGGAAGATGATTGATACAGCGCTCGAACTCGGACTTCCTGAGCCACTTGAGACGTACTCTTCATCAGATCACTTCTTTGAATCAATGCATATTCCTGCAGGTTCGACAGGCCGCATAGTTGTCGCAAAGAAGGTTGAAGCCGCGCCCAAATCTGAACGCTCTGCACGTAAGTCAGCTCCAGTTGAGAAGGCTCCGCGCGAGAAGACAGCTCGCGTACGCACTCGCACAAAGCGCATCGCAGATCAGTAATTAACTTCTCGACAATACCTTTACTGCATCAGCCAACATCTGCACCGCAATAGCTGCAAGCAACAAGCCTGCAATTCGCGCAAGAAGAGTCACGCCAGATTCTTTGATGAGTTTTAAGACATGGGTCGAAGTCATTAAGACCAGCCCAATAATCAAATGAACGGCAATGATTGCAATCACTAAGCCGCTAATGCGCTGCGGCGTATTAGCCTGCTGCACAAAAATCATCGTGGCGACGATTGCTCCAGGCCCAGCCAGAAGCGGCGTGCCAAGGGGAACCATCCCGATATTAGTTCCCTCACTCGCAACTTCATTGCCTTTGCCTGTCAGAAGTTCGAGGGAGACATAGAGAAGAAGTAATCCGCCAGCTGCTTGAAGAGCCTCAATGGATACATTCATGTAATCAAGGATGAAACGACCAAAGAGTGCGAAGGTCGCAATCACGAAGAGTGAAACACCTGCTGCCTGCCATGCAAGTCGAGTGCGTTCGCGTTGGTTTTTATCCGAGACAAGCGCTAAGAAGATTGGGGTTGCTCCAGGTGGATCAAAGATTACGAGGAGGGTCACAAATGATTGCACCGCAAATGTCAGTGCGCTAACAGTCTTCATCGTATTGCAACCCTTCGTTGATCTGCCATTGATTCAAGGCGCTCCCATTCTGTCTCAGCAGTGGTGTTCTCTCCAAGTTGGTTGAGCTTTCCTGTGCCGTGATAATCACTAGAACCCGTGACAACGAGATTAAGAGCATTTGCAATAACAAGTAGTTGTGAGCGCTCTTCTTCACTTTGATCGCGGTGAAAAACTTCAATGCCATTGAGTCCTGCATCTACAAGGGGGGCAAAGGATTCTGGAGTTAGTGTCTGACCTCGGCGAGATGCGAATGGGTGGGCAATTACTGCAACTCCCCCAGCTGCTCGAATTGCCCGAATCGAATCTTCAGGTGTCGGCGCAAAGTGGGAAACGTAGAAAGGTGAATCGTTGTGAAGAAGCTCTTTAAATGCTTCATCACGGCTAGCAACTATCTTCTGCGCAACGAGAGCATCTGCTAGGTGAGGTCGCCCAATTGTTGCGCCACTCGGTGTCGCAGCCTCAACATGTTCGATAGTGATGTCATAACCCGCGCCCTGCAAGTTTTCAATCATCTTTCTCATGCGCGGAATTCGTGTATCTCGCGAGTCAGATAAGAGCTGTTGAAGTGGTTGATTTTCACCATCGAAGAGGAGCCCGAGCATATGCACACTGATTCCATCAGTCGTTAAACATGAAACCTCAGCACCAAGTGCGAGCTTGAGATTGCCATGGAGAGCATCAGTGGCTTCCTGCCACCCAGCGGTTGAGTCGTGATCAGTCACACCTAATACTGTAATTCCTGATGATGCTGCCTTCTTAACCAAGGCGAGTGGCGAATCAGTTCCATCACTACAGGTGGTGTGTGCGTGTAAATCGATCATTCATTGACCATCGTTTCCACTTGGTTCTTACCTGGACGAGTTCGAAGTACAACGAGAGTGCACCCACCAAGAATCAGAACAATTCCAGGAACGATGGCACCTGATGGTTGGTTTCCAATTGTGAAAATCTTTGCAAGGAGCGCTGCAACCGGAACTTCAAAGAAGACAATCAGCGAAACAACCGCCGGTGAAACTCGCTTCAGTGCCGAGTTAAACATCGAATGACCAAGAATTTGTGCACCTCCGATAAGTCCAAGAAGGACCCACCACTCACGCGCCGTAAAGTGAATTATTTGATATCCACCAATAAGAGCGATTGGAAATGCAGTGACTGCACACACGGCGTAGCAGATAGATGTGTAACTCGTTGTTTCAAGAGTTTCTTGTGCCTTAGAGCCCCACATTACATAGAGAGCAGCGAGCGCCGCAGAGAGAATTGCAGCAATGTCTCCTATAAAAGATCTTCGATCGAGCGAGAAGTCGATTCCTGAAATCAAAAGTACTCCACTAAAGCTAATCGCCATTCCAAGCCATGCCTTCGAAGGAATATGGCCGCCAGTTATTTTGATAAAGAAACTTGCAAAGATCGGTTGTAGTGCAACTAGCGCAGTTCCCGCTGCAACACTTGTCATGCGCATCGCTGCAAAGAAACCGATAAAGTGAAGAGCTAACATCACTCCTGCTGCAATTGACCACTTCACTCCCGTGCGATTGAGCGAGTGCTTCAGAGCAAAGGGGACAGAGGCAATCGCTCCACCGAGATTGCGCCAGAAAATAAGGGTCGGGATGGGCATAGCGCTCAGAGCAATAAGTGGACCCGATGAGCCAATTCCAAGGATTCCGACCCCTAATTTCACGAGATCTGATTTGCCGGGCATATCTGTTATCGAGCTATTCACGCGTGATTGCCCAGAAGTGGAACTCATGTACGTAACGTAGCCGATACCCTTGCTCTGTGAGCGGAAATGTAATGAACCGAGTATTTCTCGCCCGCCTTGCAGGTACAGCTGTCTTTGACCCTAATGGTGATCCAGTTGGCAAGGTGCGCGATGCTGTTGCGACCCTTCGCACCAATAATCAGCCACCTCGCATCCTCGGTCTTGTCGTTGAAGTTCCACTTCGCCGCCGCGTCTTTGTTCCGATTACTCGTGTTACATCGATTGAATCCGGCACTGTTGTCATTACTGGTCTACTCAATATGCGCCGCTTTGAGGCACGCGCTGGTGAAATTCTTGTTCTCGGCGATCTTCTCGATCGTTCTATCACCATTGTTGAAAGTGGTGAATCTGTTGTTGTTGAGGATATGGGCATGGAGCTCTCTCGCAATGGAGATTGGCTTATTAACAAAGTTCACATCATGCGCAAGGGCAGCGGTCTTCGCCGTAAAGGTGCAACATCTACTGTCGCATGGGAAGAACTCACTGGATTTTCAAATCAAGAGACAAATCAAGGTGCGACAAATCTCCTTGCAACACTGAGCACTCTTCGTGCTGCAGACCTTGCAACAGTAATTCAAGACCTCTCCCCTAAGCGCCGCGTTGAAGTTGCGCGCGCACTAGATGATGAGCGACTTGCAGATGTTATTGAAGAGATGGATGAAACTGAGCGCGTTGCCCTCCTTGCAGAACTCGAAGGCGAGCGTGCCGCAGATGTTCTTGAAGAGATGGATCCAGATGATGCTGCCGACTTGCTCCGCGAAATCGGTGAAGAG
>JBJTMX010000032.1:0-3491 GCA_046070745.1 Candidatus Planktophila sp. | reverse complement strand
GCTTTCCTATCTCAGGAATCGGCGCTTGGAACATGATTATCGGCTTCAGCTTTATCGCAGTGGGATTCTCACTCGCGACCAAGTGGCGTTAAATCACTCTCTAACTCTTCAATTTAACTCGTCGGTAGGTTTACCCTTGCCAACATGTTCGTACTTGTAGCCCTCGCTTACCTGATCACAATCGTCGCAGTTGGCCTCTTTATTGTGCGCCTTCGCGAGCTGATTGGCTTGTACAAGAAACAACAACCAGATCCCACTCGCAGCAACAATCGTGGCGCTCGTCTAAAGAACATGCTCAAGGAAGTCCTTGGCCACACCAAGATGCTCAACTTCACCGGCACAGGTATCGCTCACTGGTTTGTAATGATCGGTTTCGGTGCACTCTTTGGAACTTTGATAACTGCCTACGGACAATTAATTTCTCCTGATTTTGCTCTCCCCATTATCGGCCATTTTGTTGGATATGAACTCTTTGCAGAAGTGATTGCCGCTCTTACTGGAATCGGAATTGTTTCGTTGATTGGGATTCGCCAAGCAACTCGCATCTGGCACAAGGGCCGCACATCACGTTTTGCTGGTTCCAACCAAGGTCGCGCATATTATGTGGAAGCCACAATTCTGGCTGTTGTCTTCTGTGTCATCGCGCTCCGCGGACTTGAAGGCGCACTCGCTGGCGAGACTTCTTATTCATTGCATTATGCAATTTCTTGGCCAGCTGTCGTTCTTTTCTCATCATGGTCAACTGCCTCTATTGAAAATGCAATTGTCGTAGTCGCATTTGTAAAGATCTTTGTTTCGATGTTGTGGTTCATTGTTATTGCATCGAACTTAACAATGGGCGTTGCTTGGCACCGCTTCTTGGCTTTCTTCAATATTTACTTCAAGCGCAATATTGATGCACCATCACTGGGTGCGCTGCCAGAGATGTTGTCTCACGGTAAGCCAGTTAACTTTGAAGATCCCGCAGAGGATGACGTCTTTGGGCTCGGTACGCGAGGCGATATCTCTTGGAAGGGCCTGCTGGATATGACCAGTTGTACCGAGTGCGGTCGCTGCCAATCGCAGTGTCCTGCCTGGCATACAGATAAGCCACTGTCACCAAAGCTTTTGATTATGGCGATGCGTGATCACGCAATGGCAAAGGTCGTTGAGACTGAAAATCTTGTCGGTGAAAAGGCACCTGTTTCCATGGATGTTTTATGGTCTTGTACCTCTTGCGGTGCTTGCGTCAATGAATGCCCTGTCGATATCGAACACGTAGATCACATCGTGAATATGCGCCGCTTCCAGGTACTTGTTGAATCAGAGTTCCCAACCGAGCTTGGTGGAACATTCCGCAATCTTGAAAAGGCTGGCAACCCATGGGGTGCCAACAAGCAAGATCGTGAAGGTTGGATTGCAGAGTGCGACTTCCCGGTAAAGGTCGTCAGCGGTGAACTACCAGAAGATGTTGAGTACTTGTTCTGGGTTGGTTGTGCAGGTGCCTATGAAGACCGTGCAAAGAAAACCACGAAGGCAGTTGCAGAGCTGCTGCATATGGCTGGAGTTAATTTTGCGGTTCTTGGAAAGCGCGAGACATGTACGGGTGATCCTGCTCGCCGTTCTGGAAATGAGTTCCTCTACCAAATTCTCTCTGCTGAAAATATTGAAACATTTAAAGAGACTTTCGGTGATCGCCCTAAGGGTAAGAAGAAAGTTGTCGTTACCTGTCCTCACTGCTTTACAACTATCGGTCGCGATTATGCGCAGAGCGGATACGAACTTGAGATGCTGCACCACACCCAACTTCTCAACACTTTAGTAAGAGAGGGAAAGCTCAAGACAAGTCCGCATAAGGCAGATCAGAAGATTACCTTCCATGATCCTTGCTACCTCGGTCGCCACAATCAGATCTACGCACCACCACGTGAGCTACTAGAAGCATCAGGCTGCGACGTGGAAGAGATGCCACGTAACCAAGAGCGTTCATTCTGCTGCGGTGGAGGTGGTGGTCGCATGTGGATGGAAGAAACTCTCGGCTCTCGAATCAACCTCAACCGTGTTGATGAAGCAATTGCAATGGGTGCTCCTGAAGTCGCTGTTGCTTGCCCCTTCTGTCGCATCATGGTGGGAGATGGTATGACTGCACGCCAATCAGATGTTGAAGTACTCGACGTTGCGCAGGTTCTGCTTAAAAATATTGACCGCTCATAAGAAAGATTCTTGATTCGGCGCTAACAATCGCGCCTAGAATCAAAATCTTTCTTTAGCGCAACTTTCCAGAACCTGCCAACATCTTGGTGATGAGGTAGCCACCGATGAGGCCGCCTAAATGTGCATGCCAGTCGACGCCGCCGATCGTAAATCCGATTGCGAAGTTGATGGCAACGATTGCGTAGATGCTCTTTACCTCTACGCCGATTCGGTTTCCGACAGCAATAAAAGCTCCGAAGAGACCGAATACTGCACCTGAAGCACCGATGGAGTATCCATTTGGCGCCATGAGGAATGTAGATAAGAGCGAGCCAGTAAGAAGTGAGAATAAGAAGATCACCATAAATTTGGTCTTGCCGAATACGTATTCAAGCGGAGTACCTAGTTGATGCAGCGCCATCATGTTAAAGGCTAAGTGGAATGGCAGAGTGCTTGAGGTGTCGTGTAAGAGTGCGACAGAGAAGAGTCGGTACCACTCATTGGTGTACTTCAGATAATCAATTGGACCGAGCGCGAGAGTGTTGATGATTCCTGAATCAATGAGCTCCCAAAGATAGAAGCCACAGATCACCGTTATTAGTGTTAATACGGCGCTCTGTGGCTTCTTCATGTGAAATTACTTATGCGATTGTGACGCTGTTGATAACAACAGGTGTTACTGGCTTATCTTGTGCACCAGTTGGTGTTGATTCAATCTTGTCCACAACGGCCTGTGATGCTGCATCCTTAACTTCACCGAAGATTGTGTGCTTGCGGTTAAGCCATGTTGTTGGTGCAGATGTAATGAAGAACTGTGAACCGTTTGTATTTGGTCCTGAGTTAGCCATTGCAAGGATGTATGGACGATCGAACTGAAGCTCACCGTGGAACTCGTCAGCGAATGAATAACCTGGACCACCGAATCCCTGACCAAGTGGATCGCCACCTTGAATCATGAAGCCGCTGATGACGCGGTGGAAAATTGTTCCGTCGTAAAGCTTCTCTGTTGACTTCTTACCTGTGCGTGGATCGGTCCATTCTTTTGCACCTGTTGCGAGTTCTACAAAGTTTGCAACTGTCTTTGGTGCGTGATCTGGGAACAACTCGATAACGATGTCACCGAGAGTTGTATGCAAAGTTGCTGTTGTCATTTATTTTCCATTCGCTCATTTGGATAATAAAAAACCCGCCACATGTGACGGGTTCTTCAGTGGAGACCAGGGGAATCGAACCCCTAACCCCCGCCTTGCAAAGGCGGTGCTCTACCAATTGAGCTAGGTCCCCGTTGTTAGTGCGGGGTGGGCCTAGATGGACTTGAA
>JBJTMX010000031.1:0-8812 GCA_046070745.1 Candidatus Planktophila sp. | reverse complement strand
GATGTAAAGAACGGTGCAACCACAAGGACGAGTAATACGTTCTTCATCTTGCCCGCTTTAAAGGCAATCGCATATGCCAATGGGTAGGCAATTGCTAGTGCGAGAATTGTTGCAATCGCCGCATAAAGAAATGAGCGACCGAACTGCTCTTTATTTTCAACAAATGCATCGATGTAGTTCTTCCATCGTAACGTCTGCTCGTAAGAACCTGTATCTCCCCCGGCAATTGGTGTCTGGGTAGACATCTGCGCGAGGTTGGCGATAGGCCAGATAAAGAATGTAAAGAGAAAACCAAGCCCTGGCAGCAGAAGTAAATATGGCGTGCGCGGACTTGAGATGCCTGACTTACTCATCGTCGTCGAGAGTCTCTTCTGGTTCGACTTCCATGCCTGCTTCAGCATCTTCATCTCCACGAAGAGCGAAGGTAAATCCGGATTCCCATGAGATGTTGACATCTTCACCGACGCTAAATGGCGCAACAGCGTCATCGTTCTGCTCGAAGACCATGAGCTCTTGCCCCCATGGCATCATCACTTGGTATTGGGTAGAGACGCCGATGTATGAAACATCCTCAACTTTGCCACCGCTCAAGATATTTCCTGAAGTGGGAGTTGCAACACGCGAGATGCGGAACTTCTCTGGGCGGATACCAGCCAAGATTGAATTATCGACAGCATGTGAACGGTTCTTGGCAAGTGAAATCTTCTGACCGAAGAGATCAACAATGTGGTTATCTCCATCATTGCCTGTAATGGTTCCCTTGATGAGGTTTGACTGACCGAGGAAGTTAGCCACGAATGCTGTCTTTGGGTTGTCGTAAAGATCTGCAGGTGAGCCGAGCTGTTCGATCTCGCCTTCATTCATTACAGCAATCGTATCTGCCATAGTCATGGCTTCTTCCTGATCATGAGTAACGTGAACGAAAGTTAGACCCACTTCCTTCTGAATCCACTTGAGTTCAATCTGCATCTGGCGACGCAGCTTGAGATCGAGCGCACCGAGTGGTTCGTCGAGAAGCAACAACGCTGGGCGGTTAACTATTGCGCGCGCAAGTGCGATGCGCTGTTGTTGTCCACCTGAGAGCTGAGTTGGTTTGCGGCTGGCAAGATGGGAAAGCTCTACCAGTTCGAGCGCTTTATCAACTTGTGCTTGAACATCTTTAATGCCACGACGGCGCAGACCGAATGCGATATTTTCAAAGATTGAAAGGTGCGGAAAGAGTGCGTAGTTCTGAAAGACGGTATTAATCGGGCGCTGATATGGCTTGGTGTAGGTAATATCAGTATTTCCGAGGAAGATACTTCCCGCCGTTGGTTCTTCTAATCCTGCAACCATTCGAAGTGTTGTTGTCTTGCCACATCCGGAAGGACCGAGCAGAGCAAAGAAAGAACCTTCCGGAATCATTAGCGAGAGATTATTGACTGCAGTGAAATCTCCATACGACTTTGAAACATTGACTAGTCGAAGGTCGCCTTTTATTGAAGAGAGATCGCTCAACTTAGTTACCAGCGGCCTTTTGGAAGGCCTCTGTCCAGGTTGTCTCCTCTGTTGGTGTCAGCGCACGGAAGATATGGAGGCGGCTCATCGTCTTCTCTGTTGGGAAGATGTACTCACTCTTTGCAAGCGTTGCATCAATCTTCTCCATCTCCGCTTGTGCACCTGCAACTGGGCAGACATAGTTGACGTAGGCAGCCACTTCTGCCGCTACAGCTGGGTCGTAATAATAATTAATGAGCGCTTCTGCATTCTTCTTTCCATCGGCATTTGTTGTTGATGGGATCAGTAGGTTGTCAGCTGAAATAGTTCCGCCAGATTCAGGGATAGCAAAATCAAACTTGCCTGCATTCTCATTAGAGAGCTGGAACAAGTCACCTGACCAGGCAATTACTGCAGTTGCATCACCTGAAATAAGGTCTTCCTTGTATTCATTGCCCTTAACTCCGCGAATCCAACCATCAGCGATTTTCTTAGCGAGGAAGTCAACTGCATTCATAAATTGATCTTCGGTGACCTTAGTGACGTCAATTCCTTGCGACATCAAAATAACACCGATGGTGTCGCGCATCTCCGAGAGAACTACGATTTTGCCCTTGTTCTGTGGAGTCCAGAGATCATCAACTGTCTTCATACCTTTTGGATTTACTGCGGTGTTCCAACCAAGTCCTGCCATGATTCCCTGCCATGGAAGAGAAGAATCGCGATTGGTGTCAAAGGATGGATGTTGAAGTGTTGCAATCAAATTTTGTGAGTTAGGGATATTCGCCTTATCAAACTTCTGTGTATAACCGAGGCGAATGAAACGTGCCGCCATCCAGTCTGTTGGTGTTATGACGTCGTATCCGATGTCCTTACCTAGTTTGAGCTGTCCCTGCACCTTGCCGTAGAACTCGTCGTTATCGTTAATATCTTCGAAGTAACTCGCCTTGATTCCGGTCTTCTTAGTAAACGCTTCCAACGTTGGATAGTGCTTACCCGATGAATCAACATCTAAGTAGAGAGTCCAGTTAGCCCAACGAACTGAATCAGCAGATGCACCAGATGATCCGCCTGAACCGCATGCAGCGAGCGCAGATGCTCCAGCTACAGCGCCAGCACCGGCAAGAACCGCGCGACGTGATACCCGTGAATTAAGAATTGAACGTGCTTCTGGTGAGAGGTTCTTTTTAGCCATGACGATGAGGCTCCTTTTTGGTGTGCCGGTACAAGGGACGGTTTTGCAGGGCTCATTATGTAACCCATTGGCTCATAGGCCAAACTTATTTAAGGTGGTTTTCGACTCGCCAAGCCGAGGGTTAAGCGTTGAGGTTGCTCATTACGTGTTTGATGCGGGTGTAATCCTCAAAGCCATAGCTAGAGAGATCCTTGCCGTATCCGCTGCGCTTGTATCCACCGTGTGGCATCTCAGCGACCAGTGGAATATGGGTGTTGATCCAGACGCATCCAAAGTCGAAGGCCTTTGCCATACGCATCGCGCGACCGTGGTCCTTCGTCCAGACGGACGAGGCCAAGCCGTAATCGACGCCATTAGCCATCGCAACCGCCTCGGCTTCATCCTTAAACTTCTGAATGGTGATGACAGGGCCGAAGATTTCCGATTGAATCAACTCATCGCCCTGCTTCAGATCTGCAATGACGGTTGGAGCAATAAAGAATCCTGGAAGTCCTGTTGGTGCTCCCCCGGCAACAATACGAGCGTGTGATGGAACTCGAGAGATAAAACCAGTGACGCGTTCGAATTGGTGAACGTTGTTAACGGGGCCGACAAGAACATCCTGATCTGGCATACCCATGGCGATTTGGTGTGTGGCTTGATCAGCAAGTAACTTCACCATCTCGTCATAGACACCTTCTTGCACTAATACGCGAGTTGCTGCGGTGCAATCTTGTCCTGCGTTAAAGAAGCCAGCGATAGCAATTCCTTCCGCAGCGGCAGCGAGGTCGGCGTCGTTAAAGACTACAACGGGCGCCTTTCCACCGAGTTCGAGGTGGACGCGCTTTAGCGACTTCGATGCTGATTCTGCCACCGCCATACCAGCGGCAACCGAACCAGTGATAGAGACCATGGCTGGCACCTTGTGGTCCACCAACATCGCACCAGTTGCTCGCTCTCCAGTGACCACATTGATGACACCATCTGGCAGAAACTCCGACATGACTTGCGCCATGAAAACGGTTGATGCTGGCGTTGTGTCGGATGGCTTAAGAACAACGGTATTGCCCGCAGCAATTGCTGGTGCCCACTTCCATACTGCCATCATCATTGGATAGTTCCATGGCGTCACCTGAGCACAGACTCCTACCGGTTCGCGTCGAACAAATGACGTCATTCCGCGCATGTACTCACCGGCAGATTTTCCTTCCAAATTGCGGGCAGCACCGGCAAAGAAACGGATCTGATCCACCATCGGTGGAACTTCTTCGGATGCGGTTAATCCCACTGGCTTTCCGCAGTTCTCAGATTCGATTGCCACAAATTCATCGGCTCTCGCCTCAATGGCATCAGCAATCTTAAGCAGTGCTCGTTGGCGCTCTGATGGTGTTGAGTCACGCCACTCGGTAAATGCATCGGAAGCCGCCTTCATCGCTGCGTCGACATCGGCAGCGTTTGAGATAGGCGCCGTTGCAAATGGTTGACCTGTTGCAGGATTAACGAGAGTAGTTCGCTCATCGGAGCGTGAATCTACCGACTTGCCGTTGATGAAATTCTGTAGCTGCTTCATGACTTATCCCTTGGCTCGCATTGGTCACCCTATGCGCGGCAGTCTACTTAAGAATACTTAGCGGTTTCAATGGTGATGCTAGCAACTTGCGCGGCCACGGCGCGTGGGTAGGTAAAGACGATTGAGTAAACACCAGTGCTAGGCGTGTAATCAATAAGTTCATAATTGTCGGCAAATCCAATATCGCGACCCTGCGGGTCAATCAGAGAGACAGCGTCATATGCCCAAGCGTTATAGGCGGACAGTGTGCTTCCTGTGTAGAGAGTATTTGTAATTCGAGTAACGAGGGTTGTTGCAGTGACGGAGTCATTGGCTGCAGCTGTGGTGCCGGCTCCAAGATACATTGGCATTGCAGTAGTGCTTGCTGTTGGAAAGAACTTAATTCTAAAGATTGTGCCTTTGCATAGACGTGGATCTAATCCATAGAGATCGACGTTGGCAACATAAGTATTCTGTGCGCCTTGGCCGGTCGTTAAACCGACGCCCACCCATTGATCGCAGGCTTTAATTTGAAAAATTCCTTGTCCGAATTCTTTCTTATTTCCACCATTGAGCGAAATATTGGCGGCCAAGGTTGTGCTAAGGAGGCCGGCGACGAGTAGAAAAATTCCAGCGTTGAGTTTTGCTCTCCGGGAACGAGTTGGGACCTCGGTTTCGGCGTAGCCATCTTCAAAATCATCCGGGTTGGCAGGGCTATTGAAGTAACTCATGGCACCCACCCCGCTTCGCTCGATTTAACTGCTTCATATCTTACAACTCAACTTACGGCGTCACAGTAAATGGAGCGCTGGCAAAGAGGCCATTAGGAGTTGAAATCACGATTCGGCCAGTAGTTGCACCGTTTGGTACTACTACCGTGACGGCAGAATCTGAGTAATTTGTATAGGTTCCCGGATCAGCTGCAATATTTCTCCAGAACTTCACCACCAATTTTGTAGCATCGGCAAAGTAGAAGCCAAGACCGCTAATGGTCAGGGCTGAACCAATTGCGCCAGATTGGGCACTGAGACCGGCAATTGTTGGCGCCACCGTTGAATCGATAGCAAAAGATGTCACTCCAGTGAGGGCAATGGTGGAACCACTACCTACCGTCGGAACCGGCTGGCTGATAGCAAATTGCATGAAGTAGATCTGTACCGTTGAGCTCTCAGAGAGATAGTTCTGAGAACTTGCCTTGGTTACCTTGAGCTCGCAGTAACTAATTTGAGTAGCACCAGAAGTCAATACATGGTTTGAAATCGCACAGTTAGGAGCAGTTGCATTTGCAGTAAGGGTTTCGGTGACCGCGCCATCGCCAGAACCACCTAATAAGGTAATCGTAAATGGCGAACCTACAACTGCCCCATACATGGAGACATTGAGCGGAGTCTGTCGCGCTTTATTGACAACTGCAGTACTCGTTTCGTACAGGACATTTTGGTAATAACTAACTAACCCTTGAGTGAATGCAATATCTGCACCCATTACCGTGTAGGTATCGGCATTTGTCGGAACAGTTGTTGTCAATGAATAAGTACCGGAAGAGAACTTGGTAGATACCGTGGCGGTATCGAAATTAACGAGTCCAATAATTTTCGGTTTTGGATAGTTCACAATGGGCGATCCGTTGTAGGTTACAACCGTTCCAGTATCCATCTTGACTGTGATGGTGTCAGCTTTAGCAATGCTGTAAGTAAGTACGATGCGCGATGCGGATCCATTGATATCGGTGACAGTGATGGTGTCATAGTAAGTTCCCGGAGTTAATGACTCGTATGCAGTTAATGTGAGAGAACGAGCCGTTGAGGTATCCCACTTCACGAGAGTCAGTCCAGCATTAGACCAGGCAGCTGTAATGGATTCACTTCCCGCTGTCACCGTGTAGGTATCTGAGAACCTGGTTCCATACTTTCCACTTTGGCTCTGCTTATTCTGCGTTGATAAGAAGCGCCCCTTGGTTGCATTGTAATTTTGCAGAATTTCAGCATCGCTAAGAACTCGATTATAGATACGAATTGCCGCGATCGAACCATTGAAGTAATCCACATTTCCATCAAAACGCTTGCCAATAAAGAGACCTGGATTAACGACTGATGAATTGAGGGCAAGGCTATTAGGAGTTCCAGAATTCTTATTTGTGATGGTGTCATTAACAAAAAGGCTGAGATTTGTTCCATCGAATGTCAGAGTAACAAATGTCCAGGTTTTATCGGGCACGAATATTGATGAGGCAAATGTCCCCCAGGCATCATTCTTATAAATACCTGCTTCAACATTTGTTCCGTTGATCCAGTGAAGCGAAATATTAATTTGGTAGCCGAAGGTCTGCCAAGGCGTTGAAATTATTCCTGCATAATCATTTTGGGTGCCATCGCGCTTCACCCACACCTGCGCTGTGTAAATTGTCTGCATCCCGAAGGCTGAGGTAAAGACGCAGGTTGAACTTGATCTGGTAAAGATAAATTGACCTAAATTATCAGGTGAATATGTAGGTGAATTACAAGAGCTTGGTCCGCTATTAAATTGAAGCGGCAATCCTGTAGGAGCTAGTGAGGTGCTTAAATTCCGACCAGAGTGATCCGTCCACGAGGCTCCGCTACCTGAATAACTCGCTGAGTTTCCGGCATCCAGATAGAGAACGGTTCCCGAATCAACTTGTGCGGCGTTGGCAGAAAATGATGGTGGCGTGCTAACAATGATTGTCAGCGGAACTGTAATTGATGCAGAGACAGAGTCTGTGATCGTGAAGGTTTCGTAGTAGGTACCAACTGTGACAGTGTCGGAGAACTTTATTCGCGGCGATCCGACAGTTGCGGTGTCGAGCCAGAAATTGGAACTGGTTGGAGTTAATGTATAACGATAGCTAGGTGTGCCATCGGTAACGGTAAAAGTTTCCGTCTTACTAATATTTACTGTTTTGCTAAGGGTGGATTTACTGACCAACATCAGAGTTTTATTAATAGTTGCATAGACCGCGGTACTTGTATCTTGAATAAATAACCCAGCGGTATCTGAATCGGTAACAATTAAGCGATACAGATACTGGCTTCCTGATGTTGAGGTATCCGTTGGAGTCCAGGCAAATGCAGCATTGGTTGCGCCTGTCCCCTGCTTAATGACTGAATAATTTCCATTGCTGCCACCGGTTGTTGACTCCCACCGGAAGGTTCGAGTCAGACCTGCAGTCGCGCTATCTTGGGCGACATTGGTGGTGAACGTCTCTGTCATACCAACATTGAGGTAGGCATTCGTTGGTTGAGTAAATGTTGGCTTTAACGCCGTGATCCACCTGAACGTGACCGTTCCCGATCCACCAAAACCGCCATAGCCACTTTGGCCATCTGTCGACATACCAGCACCACCACCGGTTCCGGTATTAGGTGAGCCACTGACGGCAGCACCAGTTGCACCCAACAATGCGCCGGATGTGTATGCAGAATTTCCACCATTGGCGACTGCACCATTGCTACCAAGTCCGATATTGGAGGTAGTGCTGGCGCTACGAAGTGACCCACCGCCACCGCCGGCAACAAGTCCACCTATGACGTTAGAGAATTTAGGCGCGCCACCATTTCCGCCCTTGGTACAAGTTGGGGCATAGCCGGCGCCTCCTGCGCCACCACCACCTGCGCCGATATATTGGCTAGGCGAACAGGTTGGGCTCTCATAATTTCCAGATGAGCCACCTGCAAAACCTTGCCCTGCAGTGCCGTTGGAGCCTGTTGTTCCACCACCCCAACCGCCACCACCGCCTGATCCACCGCTCGTTGATGCAATCGGCGTGTTTGCAGAAGGAGGAATGAGAAATTCGATTGCACCAGAACCGCCGCCAAGTGCGGTTAATCCAAAGGCAGTTGAACTATCGCCATTGGTTGCAGCAACTGGATTACTAGCACCTAGTCCACCTACACCAACTCGGATCGGATAGACAGTGCCTGGATCAATTGCAACCTGGGTCTCGATAAATCCGCCGGCACCACCACCGCCACCTTGGTAGCCACCACCGCCTCCACCGCCACCGCCGAGGACGAGGGCGGAAATGGCAGGGATCGAGTCAGGTGCTTTCCACCCGCCGATACGATTGATCAGAGTTCTTGGAATTGAAACTACTGTGTAAGGTCCAGAAATACTGGTCGTTGCAACGTTTACCCATTGGCTGGAACTAGCAGGAGTGAGATTGAAATTATCATCTGCTCTCTGTCCACGTGATAAGGCAGAGCCGCTTCCTTCATTGAAATCCCAATACATCAGTAATCCAGCGCTACTTAAATTTTCCGCTGTGTGCGCCCCTGCCCAAATCTGGGCAAGCGAACGTGCTTGCGACCATACCTTTACTTCATCAATAACGCCGGTGAAATATTGTCCGGCCGCCCCCGTTCCACCAATCCAAATATTGACGTAATTACTCATAATGGTCTGTGTATAAGTGGAGACCCACGAAGTCCCAACATAGATATAGAGCTGCTTATTGTTGGCATACATATAGAAATTGCTGCCGGATCTGACTACCGCTAAATGCACCCACTCATTGGGCACTACCCGCAGCGAAGTTTTATAGCCATTCCAACTTCCGCCACTATCTTTCCAACTGAGATACCAATCCGAGGTGTTAC
>JBJTMX010000030.1:0-7462 GCA_046070745.1 Candidatus Planktophila sp. | reverse complement strand
TGACGATTCCACAAGGTCTTCGTACCTACGCAGGTCTTGAAAAAGAGTGCGTTGTTATCGGCGCAAATACCCGCGTTGAAATCTGGGATAGCGGTGCGTGGGCTGAATACCTCGCAGACCGCGAAAAGAGTTTTGCTGATGTATCTGAGGAAGTTTTTCCGGGACTTTTCTAGAGCATCAGCAAAAAATATTTAACAACCGAAGAAAAACTGAATAACAACTTAATAGAAGCACTCATCTGTGGCCACCGCCGACCTCATTGGTCGGCAGCGGCGCCTCTTCCCCGGCGTCGCTTTCGAAGCGACATATCCGTCGGCCGGCGGTGACCAGAGATGAGTGCGAAGCAATAGTTATTAATCATAAGTACGCGTGGGTAAATGAAATGGGGGAGAAGATGCAACATATATCTGTAATGCGCGATCGCTGCGTCGAACTACTCACCCCTGCAATTCTTGCAAGTGATAATCCTGTTGTTGTCGATGGAACACTTGGACTCGGCGGACACACAGAAGCTCTCCTAGAAAAATTCCCACAACTAATTGTCATCGGAATTGATCGAGATACTGAAGCACTCGCAAAAGCGCGCACACGACTTGCTCCATTTGGAGATCGTTTTAAATCTGCTCATGCAATCTTTGATCAATTCACAGAAGTTGTTGAAAGCTTGGGCTTCACAAAGATCAATGGTGTGCTCTTTGATTTAGGCGTTTCTTCGATGCAGCTTGATGAAGGTTCACGAGGGTTTTCGTATTCACATGAAGCACCACTTGATATGCGAATGGACCAGAGCCGCGGAATCACTGCGGCAGAGATCGTGAATACATATCAGCCGGGTGAACTAGTACGCATTTTGCGTGTCTACGGCGAAGAAAAGTTTGCAACTCGGATCGTTGAAAACATTGTGAAAGAGCGCGCGATTGCACCAATGAATTCCACTACTGCGCTAGCTGCTCTTGTAAAAGAGAGCATCCCTGCTGCAACTCGTCGCACCGGCGGAAATCCTTCAAAGCGCACATTCCAGGCGCTTCGGATTGCCGTCAACGATGAACTAGGAGCAATTGAGCGCGCGATCCCGCAGGCACTCGATCGCATCATTATTGGTGGCCGTGTCGTTGTGATGTCATTTCAATCACTTGAAGACCGCATCATCAAAGAAATCTTCGCGGAAGCTTCCACTTCAAAGAGCCCTCGTGAACTTCCTATCGAGCTTCCTGAGTACGCAGCTAAATTTAAATTGGTATTTAACTCAAGCGAGAAGCCGACGGATGCTGAGATTGAAGAGAACTCACGCGCTGCTTCTGTGCGCCTGCGAGCAATCGAAAGAGTGGCTGCATAATGGCAACATCCGCCGCTCGCAAATACGTTCCTTCACAGGTCACTGCTGAAATTCGCCGTACCGTTGTCCAGAAGACAGCAAAGATTATTCATGCAAACTTCCCACAAGTTTCTGTAGCTCAACAGGCAAGCACAAAATACTTTGCTGTCTTTGCAACCACTGTCAGTGTCCTTGGTTTCCTCGCACTTCTTGGAATTAACACTCTTTTGGCACAGGATGCATTTGTACTCTCAAACCTCAAGGTGGAAGCAAAACTCGTTGCAGATCAGCGCGATGCAATCTTTCGCAAGATTGATTCACATTCAGCTCCAGAAGCACTTGCAAGTGCCGCGGCAGCTCTTGGAATGAAGCAATCGGATTCTCCAATCTTTCTCAACCTCGCATCTACAGAGGCAGTGACCCATGGGTAATCTCGATCTCGCTAAGTCGCGCATCACTATTCTCGCTTTTAGTTTTATCGTTGTTCTCTCGCTCCTGAGTTTGCAGCTCTTCCGCGTGCAGATTTTTGAAGCAGCAAATTACAAAGTACGCGCACTCGATGAGATGGAGACAACTCGTACGGTTCAGGCACCACGCGGCGAGATTACAGATATCAACGGAGTGGCTTTTGCTCGAAGCGTTTCTGCAATCAGCATCGTGGTAGATCAAACTCAGATTAATAATCCAGCAAAGACCGCTGCTTTCGTTGCGCCAATACTCGGCCTCAATATTTCAGATGTTCAATCGAGCATCACTGGTACCCGCAAATACTCAATGGTCCTTAAGAATGGTCGCCCAGCGCTATGGGAGAAACTCAGCGCTGTGATGGAGAGATACAACGCTGGACTTTCGAGTAAAGATCTCGGTGAGCGCATTATTGGATTCTTCCCAGAGCGCTCATATATCCGTGAATACCCATCAGGTGAGTTGATTTCATCTCTCGTAGGTTTTGTTCGCGCAGATGGCGTTGGCGCAACAGGTATTGAATTTAGTATGAACTCTCAAATCTCTGGCACTGCCGGTCGTTACTCTTATGCACGCGCAAATGGTGCTGAGATTCCAGGATCGCAGAGCGAAGTACTTGCCCCTAAGGCGGGAACATCAGTACGCCTCACAATTAATCGTGACGTTCAATGGATTGCAGCGAAAGCTATCGCAGATGCAGTGAAGAGCTCAGGTGCTGCAAATGGAACTGTGATTGTGATGGATCCAAAAACTGGCCAGATTATTGCCCACGCAACTGCGCCGACTTTTGATCCCAACAATACAAAAGGTGTCACTCTTGATTTGATGCGCAACCCTTCAGTCCAAGATGTCTACGAACCAGGATCTACTGGAAAAGTAATGACGATGGCTGCAGCGCTCGAAGAGAAGACAGTTACTCCAACAACAGTCTTCACTGTTCCTTACGGACTCTATCGAGCTGGAAAGACTTTCCATGATCACGAACGCCATGCAACACAGCATCTGACAACTACTGGAATCCTCGCGGTTTCAAGCAACACCGGCTCCATACAGGTCGGAGAAACTCTTGGCAGCGAGAAGCTATACAACTACCTCACTAAATTTGGTATTGGCTCAAAGACTGGCTCGGGACTTTCAGGAGAATCCGCAGGAATCCTTCACCCAGTTAAGGATTGGTCAGGAACATCGGCGCCTACCGTTGCATTCGGTCAGGGATATTCACTTACTGCAATGCAGGCAACAAGTGTCTTCGCCACAATCGCTAACGGTGGGGTTCGTGTTTCACCAACTGTTATTGCAGGAACAAGTGACTCATCGGGTCATTTCACGCCTGCAGGAAACCGTGACTCTGTTCGCGTTGTCAGCGAAGAGACTGCTGCAAAACTTCGCATCATGATGGAGAGCGTTGTCTCTGCAAATGGAACTGCACCAAGTGCTGCGATTCCTGGATATCGAGTTGCGGGTAAGACGGGTACTGCGCAGCGCGTAGATCCGATCACAGGTAAATACAGCGGCTACACAGCATCTTTTATTGGTTTCGCACCAGCAGATAGCCCACGTTATGTGATTAGCGTGACGTTGCAACGTCCACGTAATGGTCACTTTGGTGGATCCCTCTGTGGACCTGTCTTCAAACAGGTTATGTCATTCGTTCTTCAATCAGAGCACGTTGCCCCAACTGGCACAAAGGTTCTTCCTGTCGCTCTCACACAGGCGCAATTAAAGACTTTTAAGGCAACTCAGGTGAGTGCGAAGCGATAATGATTCGCCCATTCAACCCATTCTCGTATTCGCTCAACGCGGCAGTTGAATTGCTTTCGGCCGAGATTGAGAACTTCTCAGAGCTTACATTTACGGGAATTTCATCTAAGGATAATCAAGTAGAACCTGGAGACATCTTTGTCGCGATTCCAGGTGAAAAAGTTCATGGTGGGCAATATATTCAAAGTGCACTCAAGAATGGTGCAGTTGCCGTCCTGACTGATGCAACTGGGGCTCTACTCTCCCAAGGCGTTCCGACGATTATTGTTAAAGATGTCCGTGATGCCGCTGCAACTCTTGCAACATCTTTTTACCGTTCACCGATTCGCGACATGGATTCGATTGCAATCACCGGAACAAATGGGAAAACCACAGTTACCACTCTGCTCTATCAAATCTTCACTGGTGTCGGTCGTGATACAGGACTCATTGGAACAGTTGAAACACGCATCGGCGATGATGTAGTTAAAAGTGAGCGCACGACTCCAGAGGCGATTGAACTTCAGGCGATTGCAGCATCAATGCGAGAGCAACATATGCGTCACTGCGTGATGGAGGTTTCCAGCCACGCTCTTGATCTTAAGCGTATCGTTGGCTCCCATTTTTCAATCGCTGGATTTACAAATCTTTCGCAAGATCACCTCGACTATCACAGGGATATGGAGAGTTATTTTGCGGCGAAGGCGAAGCTCTTTACGTATGAATACAGTGATCAAGCATTTATCAACATTGACGATGTATATGGTGCGCGACTAGCAGATAGTGTTGAGATTCCAGTTATTACACTCTCACGTAACGTAAAGTCAGCAACTTGGCATTACACATCAATTACGCATGTGACTAGCGGAATTGAATTTACGATGCGCGGCAAAGATGGTGTGTTGATTGAATCAAAGACTCCTATGCGTGGTGGATTCAATCTCGACAATCTCTTACTTGCCGTAGCAATCGCCTATGAATGTGGAGTAGATCCACTCGAGATAGCCACTCTTCTTCCGCGACTCACAGGTGCTCCCGGCCGTCTGGAATCAGTTTCACTGGGTCAAAACTTCGCAGCACTTGTCGACTACGCACATTCTCCTGATGCTGTGGTGAACGTCTTGGAGGCAGTTCGCGAATTTACTGCTGGAAATGTTATTGCGGTCCTTGGTTGTGGAGGCGATCGAGATTCCTCGAAGCGACCGCTGATGGGTCAAGCACTGGCGAATGGCTCTGACATTGCAATCTTCACTAGCGATAATCCACGAAGTGAAAAGCCTGCAGAGATTCTCACTCAGATGGTGGGCACAATTTTAGTAGACGCTCCATCGCGAGTAATAGAAGATCGCGCAGAAGCAATTAAGTATGCAGTCTCTCTGGCAAGTGCTGGAGATACAGTCGTGATTCTCGGTAAGGGTCACGAAACAGGTCAAGATGTTGCAGGCGTTCTTCATGATTTTGATGATCGACTGATTCTTGCGCGTGAAATTGAGGCCCTCTCATGATTCACATGAAGGCAACTGAGATTGCAGCCATCGTTGGGGGAGTACTTCACGGAAGTGATGTAGATGTAACAGCGCCAGCATTCATCGCGTCGAAAGAGTGCGTGGATGGCTCCATCTTTCTTGCTATCAAAGGTTCTCACGTTGATGGACACGATTTCGTAGCGGACGCATTTGTACACGGTGCCGTGCTCGCATTTGTCACTCACCAGACAGCAGAGCGATGCATTGTGGTCGATGATGTAACTCAGGCGGTAAGCGCTCTTGCATTACATGTGCGTAATAAGCTGTCAGATCTCAAGGTCATCGGAATTACTGGCTCACAAGGAAAAACAACAACAAAAGATTTGCTCAATGCAGTCCTGTCTAGTGACGGATCGACTATTGCAACACGTGGCAATAACAATAATGAACTTGGAGTACCACTGACGGTTCTTCGCTGCAATGAGGAAACTCGTTACTGCATCGTTGAGATGGGTGCACGCCACCTTGGAGATATTAAGCAGCTCACTGAGATCGCTCGCCCACATATCGGAGTCGTACTTCGTGTTGCTGCAGCTCACATCGGCGAATTTGGTTCGATTGAAAATATCGCCCAGGCAAAGTCAGAGATGATCTCCTCTCTTGGCCCAGATGCGATAGCAATCGTTGGTACTTACGATGAATTCACTTCTGCGATGTCTTCACTGCATCGCGGCACATCCTTGAAGTTCGGCGAAGAAGCGTCCTGTGATATTCGTGCAACAGATATTGAACTCCGCGATGGGTGTGCACATTTTGACCTTGTCACTCCAGAGGGTCGCACCACGGTTGCACTTCGCCAGTATGGCCTCCATCAGATCCCTAATGCACTGGCTGCGGCGGCAGTTGCACATGCCCTTGGTGTTTCAACTGATCACATTGCTGGCGCGCTCTCTGTCGCTGAGATGCATTCAGGTATGCGCATGGAAGTTAAGGTCCTCACGGATCTGACTCTCATCAACGATTCGTATAACGCAAGCCCGGATTCAATGTCTGCGGCACTGAGTACTCTTGCGCACCTAACGCAGGAGCGTGGGGGAGAGTCGTGGGCGTTCTTAGGAAATATGCGAGAACTCGGCGAGGCCTCACAGCAAGCCCATGCACAGATTGGTGTTCTCTGCACTCAATTAGGAATCGATCATCTGGTAACAATTAACGCCCCAGATTATGGGTTAGTTATTCCAGCTGACAGCCTTACATCTGTGCACGCATGCGCAACACAAGAAGAGGCGTTGCAAATTGCGACACATATCAACCGAGGTGATGTAATTCTCTGTAAGGGTTCGCGATCGGAGAAGTTAGAACTTGTTGCAGAAGGCATTGTTGAAATGTGGGAGAGGGAAGTTAAATGAAGGAAATTCTCATCGCAGGCGGATTAGCTCTCTTCATATCTCTCTTTGGTACCCCACTTCTCATCAAGTTCCTCGTTCGTAAGAGCTTTGGTCAATTTATTCGCGATGATGGACCTTCTTCTCACCACACAAAGCGTGGGACTCCCACCATGGGTGGCCTCATCATTATTTTCTCTGTGATCACTGCCTATCTTGTCGCTCACCTGTTATCAGGAAATGCAATGAGCATTTCAGCGTTACTCGTCCTTGGCCTCGTAGTTGTAATCGGATTTGTTGGTTTTCTCGATGACTACATGAAGATTTCACGTCAAAATTCTGGCGGCATTAGTGGAAAGCAGAAAATTCTCGGACAGGTTCTTGCGGCCTCTATCTTTGGTTATCTCGGACTTCAATTTGCAGATAAAGATGGCCTCACTCCATTGAGCTTGCATTTATCAACAGTGCGAGACACCTCTATCACTCTCGGAGTTGTTGCGGTGGTTATCTGGATCGCATTTATGGTGACTGCAACTAGTAACGGCGTTAATCTCACAGATGGCCTCGATGGTCTCGCAACAGGTGCTTCTGTCATGACATTCATCGCATTTGTACTGATCGGAGTATGGGAGTTCGGACAAAGCTGTGCGCTTGCGACCGCAACAGTGAATTGTTATCAGGTGCGCGACCCACTTGATCTTGCAGTTCTCTCAGCAGCATTCGCAGGATCATGTACTGGTTTCTTGTGGTGGAACGCATCTCCTGCAAAGATTTTTATGGGCGACACAGGCTCTCTCGCGTTAGGTGCAGCACTTGCCGGAATCGCTGCATCACTTCGTATCCAGCTACTTCTCATTCCACTCGGTGGTCTATTTGTGATCATCACTTTGTCTGTCGCTCTTCAAGTTATCTACTTCAAAATTACTGGCGGCAAACGACTCTTTAAAATGGCGCCGCTTCATCATCATTTTGAACTTATGGGATGGGGGCAGGTAACAGTGGTTCTTCGCTTCTGGATAATCGCTGGCCTCTGTGTGGCGATGGGTCTCGGACTCTTCTATACAGAATGGGTCGCTAGTTAATTCTAGGAA
>JBJTMX010000029.1:0-8522 GCA_046070745.1 Candidatus Planktophila sp. | reverse complement strand
ACCGTGCGGGTGCAACTTACCCATTACTTCACCAACGACACGAGCAGACTTCACATGTCCGCGATCTGGCGAAGACCCATATCTGCCATCTGGTGGAGGATGCGGCGATGAACCGGCTTCAAGCCATCGCGTGCATCAGGTAGTGCGCGTGAGTAAATAACTGAATATGCGTACTCGAGAAATGATTCTGACATTTCGGATGAGACGTCGATGTCAACGATCTTGCCTGGGAATTCTCCCGGCTTTGGTCCTGCGACCTTAGTCTTTGCGCCCTTTGCTGGAGCGGCCTTCTTAGTAGCCATGGCGCGTATTCTGCCGTGCGAACTGGCTAAATGACGGTACCTACACGCGGACGGGCGCCGACGATTGCAACACATCGTGAAGCAACGGCCGCCCCTGCCTCAAGACCGTGCTGCATATTCTTTGAAGTTGTGAAATGGGCAATGAAACCTGCGGCGAATGAATCTCCAGCACCGGTTGTATCGACAACCTCAGCAAGTAGGGCAGGAACGGATACAAGGATGGATCCTCGAACTTTTCCAATTGCACCTTGCGATCCTCGCTTGATAACAACGGTCTCGCAATCTTCCAAGAGAATCTCAATCGCTTTCTCTGGGTTGGTTTCACCTGTCAAGTAAATTGCTTCTTCTTCATTGAGAAGTATGACATCCATCATGCGAATCCATGACTTCACCTCAGCAAGTGGAACCTCCATCATTCCGCCGACGGAGGCTGGATCAAAATAAATTGGAAGAGATGACTGCTTAATCTTTGCAATCATCTGGAGAACTCCAGGGCGGGAGAGCGGGTCAAGCGGTGAATAGCCTGAGATATAGACAGCATTGAATCCATCTAGTTCGGGGAGATCGCCTATATGAAGACCAGAGTTAGCACCGTTATCAGGAAACATGGTGCGCTCACCAGTGGGGTCGACAAGAACTACCACAACACCAGAAGATCCTTTATCTACCATTAAATTGTTATGGTGAACGCCGAGCGCATCGAACTCACTCATGAGCGCTGCGCCTGCTGCATCATCTCCGACATGTCCCACAATCGTTGCGCGAGCATCGGTACGGGTAAGCCAGGAAGCAACATTTCCAGCTGCACCACCACCGTGAGTTGAAATTTTTGATGGAGTATCGCTGCCGTAATTAATCTTGTCGGGCATGACGGCAATCTTGGTGATGACATCGAGCATCACATCACCAATACAGAGAACCCGAGCTGTCATGGCTACTTTTTTGCCGATGCGACTGCGATATCAGCGGCAAGTGCTGAGTTAGATTTAATGATGTCGATATTAACCTTGAGTGATTCACCCTCAGAAGCCGTGTGGAAGTGCTCAAGCAAGAATGGCGTTACGTACTTGCCGTGGATGCCAGCCTTTTCGGCTCCTTCTAGTCCACTCTTCAAGATTGCATCGTGACGTGCGTGATCCATCTCCTTCTCAACGGGATTTGCAACAACCAGACCGTTGTTTGTCTTTAGTGCGACTCGCTGCGCAATAACATCTGCAATTTC
This sequence comes from Candidatus Planktophila sp., assembly GCA_046070745.1. Lineage (GTDB taxonomy): Bacteria > Actinomycetota > Actinomycetes > Nanopelagicales > Nanopelagicaceae > Planktophila. The sequence continues at coordinate 6,998 of JBJTMX010000029.1, read as the reverse complement.
CTGCGCGCTATTGACTTGATGTTCGATAGTAAATCCAGAGTCAGTGAGGTAGAAACCAGGGAAAGCAGTGGTCTTGTATCCAACAATTCCAATAGCAAGAGTTTCGAGGCGCTCAAGGGTCGCACCAACATCGAGAATTGATTTAACGCCCGCACAGACGATGGTGATATCCAATTGCGAAAGCGCAGTCAGATCTGCAGACTCGTCGAATGTTGAGTTAGCACCGCGATGAACGCCACCGAGTCCACCAGTTGCAAAGACATGAATGCCGGCAAGCACTGCAAGATGAGCTGTTGCGGCAACAGTTGTTGCGGCAGACTTTCCAGCTGCGGCAACGATTGCAAGGTCGCGACTAGAAGCTTTTGCTATGTCATCACGGTTTGCAATATCAATGAGCTGCTCATCGGTAAGTCCAATATGCACAACGCCATCAAGTACTGCAATGGTCGCTGGAACTGCACCACGGGATCTAACAATTTCTTCTACTTCGCGAGCAACCGTCAAGTTGGAAGGGCGAGGCAGGCCATGACTAATGATGGTTGACTCAAGTGCGACGATTGGCTTACCTGCAGCGAGTGCATCGGCAACTTCTGGCGAGGTATGGAAATTTAACTGTGACATGCCCCGAAGAATACTCGTGGGATGATTATCCCGTGCACCTGTCGCAGATCATGCCTTCAATTTTCTCTTCCCTTAAGGTAGAAGGCACTCAAGATTTTGCTGGATGTGGCGAAAGTCCTAGTGGTCGCGAATTACTTTTTCTTATCGATGGCTTCGGGGCGGATGTAATTACTCGTTTCGCTCAATATGCACCGACCATTGCAGCGATGTCGCAGCCTCATTCTGTACAGACTTCATTTCCTTCAACTACTTCAACAAGCCTTGCGACACTGACAACGGGTGCGATGCCTGGCGCTCACGGAATGATGGGCTACACCGTCCGTGTTCCGCGCAGCAGTGGGAGAGTGCTGAACTCTTTGAAGTGGGACGAACGAGTCGATCCAGAAATCTGGCAGCCAGTTCCAACTCTCTTTCAACGAGCATCAAACACCGGCATCACCGTTACTCATGTTGCAGCTAAGCGATATGAAGAAACCGGATTTACTCGCGCTGTATTTCGCGGAGCCCACTATCGCGGTGCAAATATCACCAGTGATTTAATCGGAGAAACGGTTACCGCACTCCAAAAGTCGCCATCCTTTGTCTATCTCTACGTCAACGACTTAGATGCCGCTGGCCACTCTGATGGAGTGGGTTCTGAGAAATGGTTGGCAGCGCTCACTCACATTGATGCAATGGTTGCCCATTTACTAGAAAAGTTGCCCAAGGGCGTGCGTATCTGGATTACTGCAGACCACGGAATGATCAATGTAGAAGAGAAGATTGTGATGGGATTAGATAACAATCTTCTCGATGGCATTTCGACAGTTGCTGGCGAACCACGCACTCGTCACCTCTATTTGCCTCAGGATGCAGACCCTGCTCCACGTGCCGAGATCATCTCTGCATGGGAAGAAGCCCTCGGCGAAAAGGTAAAGATGTTTACTCGTGAGAGTGCAATTGCTTCAGGGCTATTTGGAAGCGATGTAACGCTCGATGCAGCAGAACGTATCGGTGACATCATCGCAATTGCGCAAGGCAATCTTGTTTTACTAGATCCATCTCGCGCAGATAAGGAAGGCGCAATGGTGGGTCACCATGGCGGAGATAGCGTTATTGAATCGACAGTACCGTTATTTACACAGGTGCGAGATTAGTTATTGTTGAAATCTTCTGAAACTTCAGAGGAATCTACAACAGGCGCCTTTGCGCCAAACATAATTTCATCCCATGAAGGAATCTTTGCGCGAGCAGTCACGCCATCTTCAGCATCGGCTGCAGTTGGCGTATCCCGAATAGCAACAAGTCGTGGAGTCTCTGGCTTTTCTTCTTCAACAACAACATGGGAGAAGAGTGAATTTGCGCCAGGAAGATCAACGCGAGCAGGTGTTTCAAGACGTGATGGATGAGTTGGCTCTGCATGAATGATTGCTGGCTCAATAACGCGAGCTGGAGCTTCTTCGCCAATGAGCCATGCACCGTTGTCATCTGTTGGGTTGATGGTGCGACGTGATGTATCAAAGTTCCATGTTGCAATTCCATTGCCATCGCGGTTTGGATAGTGAAGTTCGATATGCCACGTTGCATCTGGCAATCGCCATGTGTTCCATGACAAATCATCTCCATCCACACCGCGTGGAACCAACTTTCCAATAACTGCATCAAGGAATGAAATATCTAAACGTGTTGCATCTTTACGAAGTCCTGCAGTACGTGCTTGGCTAAGAATGTATTCGCGCTCCTGAAGAATTGGTCCAGAAAATCTTGCGACCTTATCGACGGTTGTATTTCCTTCACGAGCAATAACTTCTGGAGCATCGCCAGCACGAAGGCGGCGCTGAATCTCTTTAACGCTCACAGTTGTTTCAGCTTCCTTGGATGGAACTGCTGTGAGGCGCTGCTGATTAACTGTTGCACGAAGAGTGTCACTGATACGGAGTGAAAATTCTGCGCCCTCGTTATCGACCAAAGTCAGATGTGTGCCTTCATTGTTCTTACCTTGTAAACGGAGCTCACTCATGGGGGTGAGAATAACTGATGGGACGGCTAGAATTCCTGCTATGACCGCTCATAACCTAGAACAAGTTTTAGCTGGTGAACTACTTGCCCTCGCACGTCGCATCGGGCAAGAAGCGGCTGCAATGTTGATGGATCGACCTGCTGAACTCGAGGTCAATACGAAATCAACTGCCATCGATGTTGTCACTCAGATGGATATCAAAGTTGAAAAATTTATTGTCGACCAAATTCTTGCTGCGCGTCCCGATGATGGCTTGATTGGCGAAGAAGGTGCCGATCGAGCGAGCGCTTCCGGAATCACATGGGTCATCGATCCTCTCGATGGCACCGTCAATTATTTATATGACCTTCCTGGCTGGAATGTCTCGATTGCCGCCAAGGATGATCAGGGCCAATTAGTCGGAGTCGTCACAGCTCCCAGCATCAACTCAACCTGGTGGGCAGTCCGCGGGCAGGGCGCCTACTTCAACGGTAAGGCGATCTCATGCAATGACCCGATCGAGCTCAACCGCGCCATGTTGGCCACAGGGTTCCAATATGACACCGCCCACCGGGCTCAGCAGATCGAGCATGTCTCAGCCCTCCTGCCACTTATCCGCGACCTACGCCGCAACGGGGCAGCAGCGGTCGACCTCTGCCATGTGGCGATGGGTCGAGTCGATGGCTACTTTGAGCATGGCTTGAAGGAGTGGGATTGGGCGGCAGCAGGGCTCATTGCCCGTGAGGCAGGCGCTCGCTTTGGCCTCTATGGCCAGGCTCCGTACATGATGACCTTGGCTGCTGGGCCTGCCTTGTACGGCGAGCTCGAGAAGTTCCTCGATCTAGCCTAATTCTCGATTTTTACGCAGGGCATGACCTGTGGCAAGATACGCACTCTGCAAGGCGATTCCTTGCCAGTAATAAAGGATAAATGATGAACATTCTCGACGTCGTAGACGCAGCTTCACTTCGTAAGGACATCCCACAGTTCCGCGCAGGCGATGAGCTCAAGATCCATGTCCGCGTTATCGAAGGTAACAAGTCACGTCTTCAGGTCTTCCAGGGTGTAGTTATCCGTCGTCAGGGTGATGGAGTCCGCGAGACTTTCACAATCCGTAAGGTTTCATACGGCGTTGGCGTTGAGCGTACATTCCCAGTACACACACCAGTGATCGAGAAGATTGAACTTGTCCAGAAGGGCGATGTACGTCGTGCAAAGCTTTACTACCTCCGCGACCTTCGCGGTAAGGCTGCAAAGATCCGCGAAAAGCGTGATGGCATCGTTGGTTACGGCGATGGAATCCTTTCAACACCAGAACCTGTTGTTGAGCCTGTAGTAGAAGCACCAGTTGCTGTTGAAACTCCTGCAGCAGTTGAAGAAGTTGTTGTTGAAGCTCCAGTAGCTGAGGCAACTGAAACTCCAGCTGAGTAAAAATTTCTAAGTACCTGCCTCGTAAGGGCTCGTTCTTTCGCGAGTTCCCTATCTTGGTTGTTGTCGCGCTCGCTGTCTCATTAATTATCAAAACCTTTGTGGTGCAGTTTTTCTACATCCCATCAGGATCGATGCAGAACACGCTGCAGATTAATGACCGCGTTGCAGTCAACAAGATTCCATTTATCGCAAAATCAATTAAGCGCGGAGATGTTGTTGTATTCCGCGATCCAGCAAATTGGTTGCCGATTCCTGCAGAAGAAACAAGCGGAAATAAGTACATCGTAAAAGCGAAGGAAGCTCTTGTCTTCGCTGGTGTACTTCCAAATCCTGCAAAGCAATTCTTGGTAAAGCGCGTTATTGGCGTTGCCGGCGACCACATCATCTGCTGCGATAAGGCTGGCGCACTGACAATTAATGGCGCATCAACAAATGAGCCATACATCTTCGCTGGTAATAAGCCATCTGAAATCGATTTCAATGTCACCGTACCTGCTGGAAAGATTTGGGTAATGGGAGATCACCGAGGCGCATCAGCCGATTCTCGTTATCACCAAGATGATATCAATAATGGAATGGTGCCGGTTTCAAAGGTTACGGGCCGCGTCTTCGGAATCATCTGGCCAATTGGTCACGCGGGTTTTGTTCCATCACATAATCCATTAACAACAAAGTAATTTTCTCGTAGGCCAATGTCTGCAGCCCCGAAGCGCATCGAAGAGATGTTGCGTGATGCTGGAATCGCTCCGATTGCAGGTGTCGATGAAGCAGGTCGCGGACCATGTGCAGGACCGCTCGTAATCTCATCAGTTATTCTCGAAGATCCCTTTGCTGATGTGTGGTCCGAGATGCGCGATTCAAAAGAGATAAGTGAGAAGAAGCGCGAAGTTCTCTTTGATATCGTGATGGAGCACGCTCTCGCCGTCAGTATTGTCGAAGTTTCACCTGAAGAAATTGATCTGCGCGGAGTCCATTCAGCAAACCTAGATGGAATGCGCCGCGCAGTAAATGGTCTATCAATTACGCCGGCTTACGTATTAACCGATGGTTATGCAATCGAGGGGATAGCTGTACCAAACCTTGCCGTCTGGAAAGGCGATCAAGTTGTTACGGCGATTAGCGCCGCATCAATTATCGCCAAGGTAACTCGCGACCGCATCATGCGCGAGATGGATGTGTTGTATCCGGGATATGGATTTGCGGGACATAAGGGGTACATCACTGCGGCGCATACAAAGGCGATTAATGAACTCGGAGTGCTTCCTATCCACAGAAAGTCGTTCTCCAATATCGCAGCCCTTCTCTAATCCACAGCTCCCTGCTTTTCGCCGTTTGGTGGAACCCTGCTCCCATAACTTTCGCGGATGGTTCTTAAGAAAAGTAGAAATATTGCACTCGGCGCATTTGGTGAATCTCGCGTAGTTGATTATCGATTGAAGCAAGGCGATGAGATTCTCGATCGCAATTGGCGTGTGCGTGAAGGTGAGATCGATGTTATTTCACTGGATAAGGCGGGCACATTTCACTTTATAGAGGTAAAGACCCGCAGCTCACTGGCATACGGCCATCCATTTGAAGCGGTTTCGCCCGCAAAGTTATTGCGCATGCAGCGCCTGGCAATGGGGTGGTTGGTGACGCATGACTGCTTTGGTTGCGAGTACTCGATAGATATTGCATCTGTTCTTATTAACCCTGATGGAACTCACTCTCTCGAATTCCGTATGGGTGTCTTATGACAATCGGCCGCACTAAAGGTGTTTCACTTCAAGGTCTATTGGGGTCACAGATTGATATTGAATGCGATATCTCTGACGGAATTCCCATGTATTCACTCCTTGGACTTCCGGATACTTCACTTCAAGAGTCTCGCGATCGTGTGCGTGCTGCACTGAGTAACACAGGGCAGAAGTGGCCAAATAAGAAGGTCACCGTTTCGCTATCTCCTGCATGGTTGCCAAAGAGTGGACCTGGTTTTGATCTTGCAATCGCTCTAGCCCTGTTAGTTGCAGATGGCGTACTTCCTCAAGGACCGCTAGAAGATGCAATTATCTTGGGGGAGCTATCGCTCGATGGCGGAATTCGTTCGGTGCGCGGCGTTCTTCCCTCACTCATTGCTGCATACAAGGATGGTGTTACTCGCGCGATTGTTCCCCGTGCCAATCAAGGTGAAGCAGAGTTAATGGATCAGATGGAGATCCTTTCCTTTGAACACATCTCGGAAATCTACCGTTGGCTCTCAACAGGAGAGTACCCATTTAACGAAGTGCTCGATATTGAAGTTGATAGATCAGAAGAACTCTTAGATTTCTCTGATGTAGCCGGTCAACCGCAAGCTCGATTTGCTGCTGAAGTTGCTGCAACGGGTGGCCATCACTTGTTATTGATTGGTCCGCCTGGTGCTGGCAAAACAATGATTGCTTCTCGTATTCCTTCAATACTTCCACCGCTTACGCCAGAGGAATCACTTGAGGTAACTGCTATTCACTCGATAGCAGGCGGACTCGGCAAGCGATCTGCCATGTCGAAAGTCGCTCCGATTATTTCTCCGCATCACAGCGCTACGCGAGCATCTATTGTCGGAGGTGGTGGTCGCACCATCACTCCCGGCGCTATCTCACTTGGACATCGAGGGGTTCTCTTTATCGATGAAGCGCCAGAGTGCGCCGCCGGAATTCTTGATTCGTTACGCCAGCCACTTGAATCCGGCACCATCACCATTGCAAGACAAGTAGGTAGCGTCACCTTTCCAGCAAAGTTCATCTTGGTTCTTGCTGCAAATCCATGCCCGTGTGGAAAGTTCACGGGCAGAGGACACGGATGTATTTGTTCATCAGTGCAGGTGCGACGTTACTTGGGAAAGTTATCTGGGCCGCTGATGGACCGAATTGATATTCGTGTCACCGTAGACCCGGTCAGCCGCGTTGAACTCGATTCAAATGTGCTTGGCGAGAAATCAGAAGATATTCGT
>JBJTMX010000028.1:0-3673 GCA_046070745.1 Candidatus Planktophila sp. | reverse complement strand
CGCGCAGATCTTTACGCGGACTATCATCACGCGTGAGCGGTCGAAGGGGTTCATAAGCAATCTGTCCGTATTCATCTTTGATACATGTTCCATCAGGGTTCTTCTCTGCATGAATCGTTACCGCAGATACACCTAGAAGAGTTTTGAAATTACTTAATCCTGTGAAGTTAGGGTTAGTAGGGGAGAGCAGTTGAGCGTTGGTAAATCCAAGTGTTAATGCTAATGAAATAGGAATTATGGTAAATAATCCGATAAGAATTAGTCCTGGCGCAGCGAGAAGTCTTGCGGTTCGATTCTCTTGACGTTTAGCAGCGTTCTTTGATTTGCTTCCTAGCTTCATTTTCAGACTCCTCTCAATTCTGCGTGGGGTGGTGGTGTGACCGTCCGAAGACGGCCACACCACACTTTCCTGGTTTTTTTGATTACCTAATTTCGCCGCAATAAAGGGCTGTGTTAACTACTTCTTCTTTACGTAGTAGTAGTTATCTTTGAGGTTCTTGTTGATTTGATCGACAGCACTATCAAGAGACTTCTGTACATCGGCACCATTAATGATGTCCTTTGTAGCTGTCTCAAATACCTTTGCAATCACTGGGTAGGCAGGAGTTGCTGGGCGGATAAGTGCGAAAGTAGCTGAGAACTTTGCGAAATCAGCGTAATTTGAATTCGGACCAAATGTCTTAGAAGCCTTTGTTGCTTCTGCAGTAATTGGAAGGTTGAAGAGATCATCTGCAAACTTTGCTAGATACTTTGTTTGCAGTGCGAACTGCAACCACGCATTAGCGCCATCCTTGTTTGCACAAGAGCTAGATACCGCCCACTGCCAAGATCCGCCGCCGATGTATGGCTTTGTTCCTAGGTTTGGTGGTGGGAGAGCGATGAAATCATCACCCAACTTCTCTGCTGCGGTTGCAGCAGCCCATGAGCCATTCCACTGGTAGGCAATCTTTCCGGTCACAAAACCGTTGTCACGCTGATCTGCTGATTCCTTCTTAGGAGCAAGACCTGATGTGAAAATGTTCTGGAACCACTTACCCCAAGCAACTGCAGCTGCGCCGTTGAGTGCGCCCTCTGCTGTTTTGTAAGTCTTACGATCAATTAGATCTCCACCAAATGATTGAAGAAGTGGTGAGAAACCATATGGGTACCACTCGCCATCCCAACCTGTTCCAAGAGAGATTGCATAGTCGTACTTTCCTGACGCTTTAGCTTTAGCAAGTGCATCGTTGAATTCAGCCAATGTCCATGGCTTTGCAACTGTTGGTGTGCGCAGGCCGGCTTCCTTGATTGTTGACTTACGAGCAAGGAGTGCAATTGCAGCATCATAGAAACCTGCTGAGTAGAGCTTGCCCCCGTAGAAACCCTTAACGGATGTCTGCAGTTTGTCTGTGATCTTCTTGTCGACTGTGAGCGGGCTGAGATAGCCGGCATATGCCCATGATGGAACAACTGGAGCATCGGTATCGAGAATACAAGGAAGTCGATTTGCTGCGGCTGAGGCAACAATCGCATCGTTGTAGTTGATTTGAGGGAATGCCTTCACAGTTACCTTGTACTTGGTCTGTGATGCATTGAAGTCCTTGACGACGAGATTAACGTCAGCTAATTCCTTCGCGTTTCCGCCATTGTGTGTCCATAACGGGATCTCAACTGGCGCAGCATTTGCAGCTGAAACAGTTATCGGAGCGAGTAGTCCAACTGCGACTGATGTCGCTGTTAAACTGTTGCGCCACTTGGATTTCATAGGTTTACCTTTCTATGTGGCGGGACCTTCGCTTTGAAAGTCCCAACAAGAGGGTTCAGCTCTTGTGGTGCTCCTCCTAGGAAACTATTTCCTGGGAGGAGCTACCGAACTCCTGACTACCAAAGGACATGCAATCCGCATGTGCTCCGGCTCTCGGGGTTCGGAATTCTCTGACTCAATGGTTGCCAGCAAGCGATTGACCGCCCATGCACCCATTTCATAGTGAGGAAGTTGTACTGTTGTAAGTCCAGGTCTTAATGCATCTGCAATATTGAGTTGATTGTCAAAACCAACGACCGAAATATCTTTTGGAATTGAAAGTCCAGCTTCTGCAATAGCTTCGTACGCTCCCATAGCCATTCGGTCGGTGTAACAGAAGATCGCAGTTGGTAAGTTCTTGCTCTGTAATAGTTTTTGAGTAGCGTGGTAGCCATCTATGGAATTTGAAGACTTGGCTTCAATAATAAATGAATTATCAATCTTTACTTTATTCTTTGTAAGAACATCTTTATAGGCTCGCAAGCGCTCTTGTCCCGCAATAGTCTTCTCGCCTGTAGTTAAATGTGCAATTTTGATATGTCCTTGTTCTATCAAGTACTCCATCGCACTCAAAGCGCCCTCATACTCTTGAGGAACAACCGAATCAAATTGACCCTTTGAATCAATGCAATCGAGTAGAACAAATTTTTGATCTTTAAAATATTCAGGTGCTTCAATCTCTTGGTGGTACATCGCTGCATAAATGAGTCCGTCAATATTTCTTTGGATGAGCGAATGGGTCGCTGCCGCTTCCATTTCTTTATCATCATTAGTGTTGACGAGAAATAAGAGCCAACCTTGCTCCCAAGCAACTTCTTTAGCACCGGCCAACATCGCACCGGCAAAGGGAGAGGTTGCAACATCATTTGAAATCAATCCAAGCGTTTTTGACACTTGAGTCCGCAGACTTCGTGCCACCAAATTAGGGCGATAATCGAGTTTCTCGGCCGCCTGTTCTACCTTTGCGGCAAGCTCCAATGAGACTCTGCCATCAGCGCGGCCGTTGAGGACGAGAGAGGCGGTGGCAGAGCTAACTCCTGCTGCACTCGCTACATCTTTTAACGTCTTTGCCATCGCTCTACCCTTTAGTTAATCGATTAACGTTAATCGATTAACGGAAAGTAGAGGAAATTGGGGGTATTCGCAAGGGCTTTCTACCTAAAAATGCTCCTTGTTATCAAATTGTTAGATTTGCCCGCCTCTCCATACAGGTTAGCCTCATCGCATGAATATTGCTGCAAACATCTTTGATGCACATTCAATTGTGGGAGATCTTGGGCTTGCTGGAATAGTTGCAATTATCTTCGCTGAGACAGGTTTGTTGGTCGGCCTCGCATTTCCTGGTGACTCACTTCTCTTTATTGCAGGAATTGCAGCATCATCTGCTGGAGCTGAAATTCTTGGAGGCGCATCGCTCAACGCAACTATTTTTATGGCAGCACCACTTGCAGCAATTGTTGGATCGCAGGTGGGTCACTTCTTTGGCGCAAAGTACGGCCGTAAATTATTTGATCGCCCTAATGGACGCTTCTTTACACACGAACGAGTAGAGCAGACCGAACGTTGGCTAACAAAATATGGTGTTGGTAAAGCGCTACTACTTGCTCGCTTTATTCCATTTGTACGCACACTGATTAACCCAACAGTGGGGATCATTGGCTACCCAGCACGTAAGTTCTTGATGTGGAATGTTCTCGGCGCCGTTATATGGACAGAACTTGTTTTGGGTGCTGGTTACGTATTGGGAAATAAGATCAGCGGTTCAATTGATAAGTACTTACTACCGATTATCGCGCTGATTATTCTCCTCAGTGTTCTTCCGGTTGCGCTAGAAGTTCTTAAAGAGTGGCGCACAAAGCGCCATCTCTCTTAATTACAGACCGAGGTCTG
>JBJTMX010000027.1:0-7752 GCA_046070745.1 Candidatus Planktophila sp. | reverse complement strand
GGCGATCAGCCATAAAAATTTATTCCTTCACCTCAAGGCGCGGGAATAAAACAGGAGTCTTAGTAACTATTGCACCTTGTGGAAGCTGTCCCCACTTCGCAACGTTCTCAATCTTCTGTGCACCGATCTCGCCGAGAGTAGCCTTTGCGCCAAGTGACTCCCAAAGGATCTCAGTTGTTGCTGGCATTACAGGGTGAAGCAAAACAGCTAGTGCACGAAGTGATTCGGCGGTGTTGTAGAGGACATCTTCAAGCACCGCTTGGTTTGCAGGATCCTTTGCAAGAATCCATGGCTCTTTAATAGTGACGAAGCCGTTTACCTGCTTGCAGTAATCCATGATTGCTGTGATGCCACCCTGGAAATCTAGTGCCTGCATCGCAGCATCTGCCTTTGTAACTGCTTCTACAAGAGATGCTGAAAGCTCGGCATCCTGAGCCACCGCTGGGAGTACTCCTCCACAGTATTTTTCGACCATTGCAGCTAGTCGTGAAGCGAGGTTTCCAAAGTCATTTGCGAGCTCTGATGTATATCGAGCACTCATATCTTCCCAAGAAAAGGAACCGTCGCTACCAAATGGGATTGCGCGAAGGAAGTAATAACGGAATGCATCGACACCGAAGTGATCGGTGATTTCAGAGGGAGCAATCTTATTTGCCTTCGATTTTGACATCTTCTCGCCGCCAACCATCAGCCAGCCATGTGCAAAGACTTTCTTAGGAACTTCTAGTTCGGCAGCCATCAACATCGCTGGCCAAATAACTGCGTGAAAGCGCAAGATATCTTTACCGACAAGGTGCACATCTGCTGGCCATGTCTGCGCAAATTTCTTGCCGCCTTCTGAATCAGCATCATCAGTGAGACCAACTGCTGTTGCATAGTTAAGTAAGGCATCAAACCAAACATAAACAACTTGATCGGTGTCCCAAGGGACCGGAATCCCCCAGTCAAATGTTGAGCGAGAGATTGAGAGATCACGGACGCCACCTTCAAGGAAAGCGACAACTTCATTACGTGCTGACTCTGGCTGGCATGCTTCAGGATTATTCTTGTAATGCTCAAGAAGTCGATCTGTGAAATCAGATAGCTTAAAGAACCAGTTTGTCTCTTTCACATTTTCAACTGGCTTGCTATGAATTGGACAGAGGTTGCCTTCTAGCAAATCACCTGGCAACTTAAATTCTTCACAGCCAACGCAGTATGGGCCTTCGAAATCACCTTGGTAGATGTAGCCCTTATCTTTAAGGGATGTAAGAAACTTCTGCACGCGATCCATGTGGCGTGACTCAGTTGTACGAATGAAATCGTCATTGGCGATATTGAGCGCCGCCCAATTTGGCTTCCACGCTTCTTCTACTAACTTATCGGCCCAAGCTTGTGGTGCAACGCCATTAGCTTCTGCAGTACGCATGACTTTCTGGCCATGCTCATCTGTTCCGGTAAGGAACCAGACAGCTTCACCACGTTGGCGATGCCATCGAGTAAGGACATCGCCTGCCACAGTTGTATAGGCAGTGCCAATATGAGGGGCATCGTTGACGTAGTAAATCGGAGTCGTCAGATAGAAAGACTTCATTGGGCAATCTTAATTGGACTTCTTATCCTCAACTACCGCGGCATAGACCAACTTCTTCGGTAAATCGAGCTCTTTCGCCACAGTGGAGATGGCCTCTTTGCGATCCATCCCAGCGCTCTCGTATTCACGGACCTTTGCGACCATCTCATTGCTGGTCATCTGATGAGTGCCAACCTCGACGCCTGCAAAAACGAGAGTGATTTCTCCAAGAACTTCGTTATTGCTCGCCCAATCGATTAACTGATCGAGAGTGCCACGAATAGTCTCTTCATAAGTCTTTGTCATCTCTCGGCAGATCGCCCCGAGCCGACCGTGACCGAGAATCGATGCAGCATCATTGAGTGAATCTAATAATCGGTGTGGCGCCTCGAAGACAACCATAGTGCGCTCTTCAAAACGCAGGCTCTCGTAGAAAGCAATACGCGCACCAGCTGTGCGCGGAGCGAAACCTTCAAAGGTAAATCGGTCAGTTGGCAGTCCACTGAGTGCAATTGCCATCGTGGGAGCACTTGGTCCAGGTATTACATGGACTTTCAAATTTTCGGCGATGGCATCGCGCATCAAACGGAAGCCGGGATCACTGATTGTCGGCATTCCAGCATCAGAGAGAACAACAACGTTGCGACCTTCTCGAAGGGAGATTAATAATTCTTGAGTTCGATCCGTTTCATTGCCTTCAAAGAAAGAGAGAACTTTTGCAGTAAATGTTGCACCGATATCTGAGGCTAATCTGTGGAAGCGGCGTGAATCTTCAGCGGCAATGATTTCAGCGCCTTCAATTGCCGCTTTAAGGCGAGGACTTGCATCGAGCGGATTTCCAAGCGGAGTCGCTGCAAGGGTGAGTGCCATATCGCTATCTTCCCATATTCTTAACTCATGGTTGTCGCTATCGCTCCCGTACTCATTGCGATTGCATCATTTCTACTTCGAATCTTCAATATCGCATCCATTAAATCGATGATCTTTGATGAGATCTACTACGTCGATGGAGCTCGGGATTTACTAAAATATAGAGTTGAGGTAACAGGCGCAGATCCTGAATTCGTTGTTCATCCACCATTGGGTAAGTGGCTTATTGGTAGCGGAATTAGAGTCTTTGGCGACAACCCTCTCGGATGGCGCTTTGCCACTGCCGTGATTGGCTCTTTGATGATTCTCATCGTTGCAGCTATCGCACATCGCCTCTTTTACTCACCACTTCTCACCGCACTGGCAAGTGCGCTGATGGCAGTTGATGGTCTTGCTTTAGTGCATTCACGCACAGCGCTACTCGATAATTTCTTAGCATTCTTTATTCTCACCGCCACAAACTTCTTTATCTCACGTAAGTATTGGTGGACCGGTCTATTCCTCGGCCTTGCACTCTCAACCAAGTGGAGCGCTCTCTACTTCATCGCAGTCTTTGGATTGATTGCCCTCTATCGCGCATTTGCTCATCACACAGGGCGCGATCTCATTCGCCCAACACTCAATCGCATTGCTGCCTTCGGAATTCTTCCCTTTGCCATTTACATAACTTCCTGGTGGGGATGGTTTGCATCAAACCGCGGCTGGGATCGTAACCACTCAGGTAATCCCATTACATCGTTTCTTTTTTATCACAAGGAGATGTTGAACTTTCACACAAGTTTAACCTCCAAGCATCCTTACGAGGCTAATCCCTGGTCATGGTTAATCATGGGGCGCCCTACAAGTTTCTACTACGAGACTCCAAAGAATTGTGGCGCGTCATCATGTTCCCAAGAAGTTCTCGCACTTGGTACACCACTTCTATGGTGGCTTGGCACAATTGCTATTGCAGTAGTTGTTGGTTTCTGGATTCGTTCATTCTTTACCCGCCGATTTGATCCAGCAGTCACGATTATCATTTCTGGTATTGCTGCAGGATATTTACCGTGGTTCTTCTTCCAAGAACGCACAGTATTTTCCTTCTACGCAATTATCTTTGAGCCCTTTGTAATTTTGGCACTTGTCTACTGCGCTCGAGCCATTAAGAACCACTATGTAATCGGTGCGGTATTCATTGTGATCGCGCTTAATTTCATCTACTTCTTGCCACTTTACTTAGGTCAAGTAACCACCTATGAAGCATGGCGCGCCCACATGTGGTTTGCGAGCTGGATTTAACTACTGATTAGCTGCGCGATTAGAGCGAAGGCGCTCAACTGCCTCATCTGCAAGCTGTTGATCAAAGATCTCATCACGCGATGGAGCTGCCGCTGCAAGTGCCGCACGTTCGAGAGCTTCTTGTTCATCGCTCCACTTACCTGGTTCAGTCAAATCTATGATGCGCTTTGGCGCAATAGCCTTAGGGGCATTTACATAGGTTGGTAGTGGGACTTCACTTGGCTGCCACTCGGCTCGAGCGGCTGCAGTTCCCTTAGGCAAGATTGTGACACCTGTGAGCTCTCGCTCTGCAAATGGAATCCAATGTTCTGTTGAAACCTTGGGTGCGATGACATCTTGCAAGTTTGTATGTGACACACCTTCTGTGCGACGGTGAATCTGATCCATGCGACGGTGCTGAATTGCTTCAGCATTTGCTTGGCGACGAACGTGTGCAACATAGATAATCAATCCTGTAATCGGAAGCAAAATTGCTGTTGCTGCGACTGTACTCATGATTGCTCCTACAACGGTTGCGATAAAAGTTACTGCGATGATTGAAAAAATAATTCTGCGGCGAAGAAGCTGTTGAGCTACTCGAGCTACGCGATCGACATCGGTGTAGATGACACCCGATCCGATTTTCGCCCCTGGTGTACTTCCGGCAACAGCGCGGAGAGCAGACTTGTAGCTCTCAACATGCTTTCCGGAAAATTCGTTCTTGTTATGTATCCAGCGAGGCAAAAAATAGGCCACCCACATGCCTACTATTGCTAGATAAATAATTCCCGACGCCATGATGAGCCAAGATTAGTTGTGGCACCGTAAAACCCTTGGGATTTCGAGGGGGTTTATTTCACTAAATCATTGATTTTTACAAATGATTTATGGTCTCGCCAAGCGCCAGCGATATGCAAAAACTCAGGGCGATCGCTTTCAAAAAGATAGCCGGCCTTCTCGGCGACCCTTATGGATGGGGCATTTTCGGGGCGAATATTAATCTCAATGCGATGAAGGCCAAGGGCATCAAAACCAAAATGAGTAACGGCATTGACCGCCTCGGTCGTAAAACCACGGCCCGCATAGCTCTTATCGATCCAATATCCAATATGGGCCCCGCGAAGTGCGCCATAAATAACTCCGCCCATCGTGATCTGCCCAACGAGGTTCTTCTCGTGCCAGACCATAAATGAATATGAGCGGCCCGCGCGGGCTTCGCGATGAAGTGCTCGCACCATTGAGTAGAACGACGGGCGCTTTGAGAGGAATTCACTTGCTGGTGCGCCGACCGGCGTCAGCGGAAGGCTCGCCTCCCATGGCGCAAGCCACTCTTTATTCTCAGCCCGCACTCGGTTCCACTGTGCTTTATCGCTCAAGCGTGGAGGGCGAAGCTGAATGTTCTCTGAATGAAGAGTGATTGGCCACATGGTTTTAGATATAGCGACGTTCAAGAACGACGACAGTTACCTCAGCACCGGCTGCAACGTCGCCTTCGTTCTCTGGAACTGCAATAAATGCATTGGCATCGGACAAAGTTGCCTGCTCATCCTGCGAACCAAGAGGTGCGATTGATTTTCCATCTTCGCTGAGGATCCCTCGCACATATGAACGCACGCCCGATGTTGAAGATAGCCCCTTCTCAAGGCGCGCTTTTACTGAGGGGCGGTGAATAGTGGAAGCGCCCAACATTGTGCGAATCATCGGGCGAACAAGGAGTTCGAAGGAGATGTAGGCGGCAATCGGATCGCCAGGAAGGGTGACAACAGGCGTCTTATCTGGACCGATAGTTCCGTAGTTGTGGCGGCCGCTGGAATCGATAGCGATTTCAACCTCAGTAATATCTCCGAGCTGGCGCAAAGTACGCGTAATCAAATCAAATGAGTCGTCGTGGCGCTCACCGCTGATGATGATCAGGTCCGCGCGAACCAATTGATCTTCAATCGCATCTTTAAGCTGATCTTCATTCTCTGGGATCGAATGAACGCGATAGGCAACAGCCCCGGTTTCACGAACAGCGGTCGTGAGAAGCCATGAATTTGTTTCGTACTCTTCATCACCAGTCAGTTCAATACCTGGTTCCACCAAATCAGGCCCTGCCGAGATCACCACAACTCGTGGATGTGGACGAGTAGGGAGATGATCGAGGCCGATTGATGCAGCAAGACCAATTTGGGTTGAACGAATCCGAGAACCTGACTTCATTACTAAACGTTCTCCCGCATAAATATCTTCAGCCAAAGTTGCGCCATGAGCATCGAGAAGCGGCATATCGAATGGTTCGAGGGGGCTGCAGAGAGTTAAAAGAGAGGTCAGCACCTCATCAACGCGCACACGATCGGACATAGCCAGTAACCTTACTTGTTAAGGGATACTTTCTAGGGGATTTCAATGGCGAGCAGTCGTGCAGATATGAAAGCGGATATTCGCCGTCGCCTGCGCGCACAACGTGAAGCACGTTACACAGAACACAATCTCTTACATCTATTAGAGATTCCAGAAATTTCTCGCGCGCATGTCATTGCTTCTTACTCATCTTACGGAACAGAGCCCAGCACTGTTGCTCTCAACCGCGCAATTCTGGCTTCAGGTAAAACTCTCATTCTCCCGCGAGTAAATGGCGTGAACATTGAATGGGTAGTTTGGAATGGAACTTCAGAATCTCTGCAGCTCAACGGTAATTTCCACGAACCAATAGGTCCAGTCTTTACACAGTTAGATTCGATTGATCTCGTGCTTGTTCCCGCGCTTGCTACCGATCCTGATGGATATCGATTAGGACAAGGTGGTGGTTTCTACGATCGCGCACTTCCGCAATTACGTGCATGGAAACATGGCGTTCTTTACCCTTATGAACGGATGGAGCATGATCTTCCACGCGAACCGTGGGATGTTGCGATGGATAGCTGGTAATCAGGGAAGATTACGTGCAACAACGATACGTTGAATCTGGTTGGTGCCTTCGTAGATCTGAGTCAACTTGGAATCACGCATCATGCGCTCGACCGGATAGTCACTGACATATCCATATCCGCCAAGGATCTGGACTGCATCGGTAGTCACCTTCATCGCCACATCTGTTGCAAGAGTCTTGCACGCAGCAGAGAAGAACTTAAGATCAGGATCATTACGCTCTGATTTTGCAGCAGCTGCATAGGTAAGTTGACGAGCAGATTCGATGGCAATCGCCATATCAGCCAACATAAATTGAACACCTTGGAAATCAAATATCTCTTTTCCAAATTGCTTGCGCTCATGCGAATACTTCTTCGCCGCATCAAATGCGCCCTGTGCAAGACCAAGAGCTTGAGCGGCAATCGTGATGCGTGTGTGATCTAAGGTATCCATCGCAAGGGCAAAACCTTTTCCGATTTCTGAGATACGTCGGTCATCGCCGATAGTCACATTGTCGAAATAAACTTCACGAGTAGGTGAACCACGGAATCCCATCTTCTTCTCTGGTGCGCCAAATGAAATACCAGGGTCAGACTTTTCTACAACAAATGCCGTGATGCCCTTTGAACCAAGAGCGGGATCAGTTTGTGCAATAACGGTGTAGAACTCTGATTCACCAGCGTTTGAAATCCACTTCTTACTTCCATTGATTACCCAGTTTTCGCCAACGCGCTCAGCTTTTGTCTTCAGCGATGCTGCATCAGAACCTGCTTCAGATTCAGAGAGGCAGTATGAAAAACCTTTGCCTTTTGCCAACTGTGGAAGCCACTTATTTTTCTGCTCTGTGGTGCCACCGAGAATTAATGGGAATGAACCAAGTTTGTTCACTGCTGGAATGAGTGATGCTGATCCACAGACGCGAGCAACTTCTTCAATGATGATCACCATTGCGAGTGCATCCGCGCCATCGCCGCCATTTTCAGTTGGAACGTGCGCTGCGAAGAGTCCACTCTTCAATAGTGCGTTGTGTGCTTCTTGCGGATAGCGATGATCTTCATCAACGGCATGCGCATGAGGTGCAATCTCTTTTTCAGAGAGTGCACGAACAGAGTCGCGTAAGTCGTTGTACTCCTGTGGCAGAACGAATACATCTTTAAGTGTCATTGTCCCTCTCCCTTGAG
>JBJTMX010000026.1:0-3841 GCA_046070745.1 Candidatus Planktophila sp. | reverse complement strand
TTAATTTGCCGCAAGGTGGTTGGAAAATCGTGGGAGATTCACTTTTGATCAAAGTACCTTCTGGGAAATCTGGTTCTGCGGAATTGCAGATATATAACGGGCAAGCACCACTTCTTCCAGTGCAGAAGTTCACTTACAAGGAAAATACTTCTGCCGCACCAGCGCCTGAAGCAACTCCAGCTCCTACAGCTACTCCAACTCCCACACCTACAGTGTCAAAATCGCCAGAAACAAAACCAGCAGCTGCACCTTCCTTCTACAAGATTTACTTCGAGATGAACAGTTCAAAAATTTCAGTAGACGAAATCTCTGAACTTCAGGAATTGTGCGCACCGCTTCTGGGAGGCAAGTTCGTCGTGACGGTGACAGGGTTTGTTCAGCCCACAAAAGTGAACCCAAACGAAGTCGCACTCTCTATTGCTCGTGCGCGGTCCGTAGTCCGCGAGATGAAGCGCATAGGTATTGATGCCACCTATCTCGTGAAATCAGGTGGCTCAGCTCCTAGGAACGCTCCTTCCTCCCGTTATGCATTGATCGAATTTGCGATTAAATAAGGAAATTCCTACCTGCGCGTTCGTTCGGCATGGCATAAAATCTGCACATGAGCACCTTCCCAGCAGATGCCTTTAAGGACCTGACAGAGGCGAACGCCGAATACATCAAGAACTTTAAATATTCAAAGCTCACCGGTGCTGCACAGCGTGGTCTAGCGATCGTTACCTGCATGGATTCACGTATCAATCCACTATCAGTGGTGGGCATGCGTTCGGGTGATGCCAAGATTCTTCGCAACGCGGGAGCTCGTGTGACCGAAGACGTTTTACGTACTCTCGTACTCGCCACCTATCTCCTTGGTGTTAATCGCATCCTGGTGATGCCACATACAGAGTGTCGAATGGCGGAAAATACAGAGGAGGAGATTCACGCAAAGATTGACGCTGAATTTGGGGTTAACACATCATCACTTGAATTCCGTACCACCAACGATCAACTAGGTGCGCTCGCAAAAGATGTGAACCGTATTCGCTCATATCCATTGCTCAACACTGGCGTCTCAGTCGGTGGTGCAATTTACGATGTTAAAACAGGTGCAGTCACACCAATCGATTGTTAAAAAAATTTGAACTTAAAGTAGTTTTTAATTGCCATATCTGATACCACCTCGGTATCATACAATTATGGCTATGACACTTAGACTTTCAGATAAGCAAAGTAAGGCGCTGCGAAAAGTTGCAGATAGCCAAGGAATCTCTATGCAAGAAGCTGCTCTTGCGGCAGTTGACGAATACACATCAAAGAGGCAAAGACGCCTCACGGAAATTATTGAGCGTATTCGCAGGGAAGACGCCGAACTTTTAAAGCGCCTCTCGCAATGACAAAGGAAATCGACTACCTAGATTTCCATGACATTATCGAAATTGCAGCTGCACTTATTCCAGATATGCGAATTCGAGATGAAGGCCTGATCAAATCTGCTGCTGATCGACCGCGCACCACTGTATTTGGCGACGACGCGTATGAAACCTTTGATGAGAAAGCCGCTGCGCTAATGCATTCACTTGCGCGGAATCATCCACTTATTGATGGAAACAAGCGAATTGCCTGGGCCGCAACTCGAGCCTTTTGCCTTCTCAATGGAAGGGATATATCGCTTAAAGTTGATGTGGCGGAAAAATTGGTGCTGGAAATTGCTCGTGGAGAAGTTGAAGTAAAAGAAATTGCAAAGCGACTAAAAATAAAGCAAATCTAAGCTCGGCGCATCGGCATTTTGGTTTGCGGGTAATCGAGATTGCTTAAGAACTCGCGAATAAACATCTGGAACATTTCAGGTTTTTCTTTATGAGCCTGATGCGACGTACCCGGCATCACTGCCAAACGCCCCTGCGGAATCGACTCGTATAAAAGTACTGAGTGCTTATGTGTCACAACATCGTCATCGCCTACAAGAACGAGGACCGGACACTTTATCTGCTCGATATCGGCAACAGTGAAGGTGGGTTCAGATCTCCACACTGCAAACATTGTGGAGATTTTGCCATCAAGAGCTTCCGGTGCATCAGGTGACGTTGCGGCATGTTCTGCGCGATCTTCGGGTGAGATAAAACCGTCCCACTCCGGAAGTTCAAGATTTCCATCGTGGTGGAAGTTGCCTCCAAAGGAGACAACAGATTTCACCAAGTCTGGGCGCTTCATCGCCACCATGAGAGCGATTATTGCTCCATCGCTATGGCCAATTAAATGCGCAGGATCTTTTACTACTTCTTCTAGATAAGAAATTGCCTCTTCGCATTGAAAGACAAAGTGCATGCTGCCTTCGCGATCGCCGGTAAAGCCATGTGCGGTGCGGTCATATCCAAAGATGTGAAAGTTTTCTTCGATTGCAGGAAGAACTGATTCGTAGAAGTGAGAAGTCTGGCTTAATCCGCCATGGAGAAGCACGAGCGCTTCTCCATTGTTATCCCACTCGTAGGAGAAAGTTTGATGACCACGCAGGTCTATGTAACCGGATTTCATTACTCGAGCGAATCCATGATGTGGCGATTTCCGCGATCGAATGTGAGGTAGTTCCAAGTCCAATCAGCAATGGTGCCAACTTTGTTACGACCGCCAAGGAGATAGAACAAGTGCAAGAACAACCATGCGAACCATGCAGGTGCTCCGACCATTACAAATTTACGTACTTGAACTACCGCTTTGTGGCGACCAATTGTCGCCATCGAACCTTTGTCCTTGTACTTAAATTCGTTCAGTGGTTTTCCTGCAGAGAGATTAAGAATTTGTTGTGCGACAAACTTTCCTTGCTGCATCGCGACAGGCGCAACCATTGGATAGAAGCGTCCGTCAGGTGCGAGTGCGCCAGAGACATCGCCGACTGCCCAGATATGAGGATAGTTCTGCACCTGAAGAGTCTTCTCAGCAGCGATACGCGAACCGACAATAGGAAGGTTTAAAGTGCTTGCCGTTGGCTCGCCTTTAACGCCTGCAGCCCAAATAGTGACTTCGGCAGGAATAGGTTCGCCCTCTTTAAGAACGATTTGGCGTGACTTAATTTCGCGCACTGCAGTGCTGGTGCGTACGTGCACACCGAGCTTCTGCAAATCCCGAGTCGCACGCGCAGATAACTTCTCGGTAAACATCGGAAGGATTCGTGGGCCTGCTTCAATCAAGTAGATGTCGATATGTTCTGCAGCATGCGCCATATCGTTGTGAAGTGGTCCGCGCTTTAATTCGGCAAGTGCGCCAGCCATCTCAACACCTGTTGGACCGCCACCGACAACTGCAATAGATAAACGAGTTTCATCTTCAAAGCGACATAGATCTTCAAAGCGACGCATAACTTCTGCTCGAATTTGAATTGCTTCTGACACAGATTTCATTCCGAGCCCGTGCTCTGTTACTCCGGGAACACCGAAGTCGGCCGTGACAGAACCAAGTGCAACGATCAGGTGATCGAATTCAAGAACTTCTGATGAATCAAGCTTTACAGATTTGTTTTTGTGATCGACAGAGATTGGCGAACCCATACGAAATTTGATTCCGGTATTACGAAGCGCACCGCGAACAGGGTGAACTACGTGATCGGCTGCAAGACCAGCCGTTGACACCTGATAGAGAAGTGGCAAGAAGGTTTGAAAGTTATGGCGATCAACAACTGTGACCTCCGCTTTTCCAGCAAGTGCACGAGCGGCGTTGAGGCCACCGAATCCTGCACCGAGAATGACAACCTTTGGCTTCTTCATATGTGAATTCTCTCATCCCAATGTTGCCTGCAGATTTCGCCTAAATCCCACACTTTGTCATATCTCCTGTTTAGGATGCCTCTCATGTCAGCGCTAGAAAA
>JBJTMX010000025.1:0-3944 GCA_046070745.1 Candidatus Planktophila sp. | reverse complement strand
TCGAACGATTGTCAATTTTTCGCATATACGGAAGATAACTATGAAACCTCTCGTAAAACTCACATCCAAATCAAGACTTGGAAAACAAAACTACTGTGAGTTATTAATCAATTTTCCATAGGACCAGGCAGTTTCATGGTCGCGATTGGTAACCCAAAATGTATATTCAGAGAGTTCTGGTCGACCAATCCAATTCTGCGCGTCGCGGCCATCAACCATCAACGCTGTTGCCAGCGCATCTGTGATGGCGCCATTGGGTCCGATGACACTGGCCGACCGTGCACCGATCGCAATCAAACCCGTATGTGGATCAGTGATATGTGCACCTTTATAGAACGTTCCACTGGTAGCGATTGCTCCATCGACGATCTCGAAGGTCTTCACAATCAGCGAGCTATCGGAAGGATCGTTGATGCCGATCTGCCACGGTTGCACCGAGCCATCTGCTGTCGGCTCGCCGCCACGTAGATAGAGGTCGCCGGCGGCGTTAATCAACACATTGGTGCAGCCAGCCTCACTCAACATCTGCGCTGCCCGCTCTGCGGCCCACCCCTTTACCAAACCCGAAGGATCAAAGCCGCCATCGACTGCCCACGGGTCATACGCCCCCAATGTCAGCGCCTTCGCATATTCGCAGAGCTGCCAGACCTCTTGCACCATGGCACTGGCGTTATCGATTCTTAATTCGTTGCGGCGCAAACGCGAGAGCTCTGAATCTTCAATGTAGGTCGAAAGCTTCTCGTTTACCTCATAGAAAAATTGCTCAACCGAATCAAGTGCCGCATTCAGTTGAAGATCATCCACAGTTGGTGCATTGGCATCGATCACGATGACCGTGCCCCAGGTTTCAACGAAGCGTTCTAGCCTCATGCATTCGCTTTCGCAATCGCGCTCTTAACAGATGACCAGAAAGCAGATGCGGTGAATGAAGCACGTGATTGACAAGAGTTAGCCAATCCGCATGGCAAGGAATCAGCGCTGTACTGCTTAATCTGCTCGACGGTGATCTTTGTTGATGAGACATATGGAATCAGCGCAGAGAGAGATTGCTGGCTCCACGATGATGGTGATTGAGATGCGGTGACGCTGGTGATTTTGCCGTTGGTAAAAGTTACCTTGGTCGTCAGTGTTCCGTAACGACCTGCGGCAACGGCATCACCGTTAAATGTTCCAGAGACCCCGGTAGTTGTTGTCTTAGTTGCAGTAGGTGTGGGCGATGCTGTTGCTTGCGCGCTCTTGGTGGCAGTAGCGCTTGTTGTTGCGCTAGCTGTTGCCTGCGCACTTTTAGTTGCAGTTGCGCTCTTGGTTGCTGTCGCAGATTTCGTTGCTGCAGGAGCTGCGCTCTTAGTTGCTGTCGCCGACTTAGTTGGTGCCGGTGATGTGGTCGCTGCCGCCGGTTCAGTCTTTGTAGCTGGCACAGTTGCGCCACCGGCCAGGCCAATCGATCCGGCGTTATTGGTAGTCGAAAGTTCGGGCGGTGTGATTGCAAGAACAGCACCGAGTCCGCTGATGGTGCCTCCTGCTATTAATAACGCTCTCTTCATGCCATTACCTTCTCTCGACTATCTGTGAAAAATCTGAACTTCTTCTCTGCTGCCCTTGTCACTTCTTATGCCGGGTGAAATGCAAAATCCTCATCATGGAAGCGATTCTTTGGAACTCCGAGCTCTGCCGCAGCCTCGCGGACGGTCTCTACCAAGGCCTCTGGGCCGCAGATGTAGATATCGCAATCTGCAATGCGCGGTACATATGACTTAAGAAATTGTGCATCCATTGGGTAATCCTTACGTGAGCCCACCAAATAGTGCACGCGCGTCATTCCGTTGGACTGCTCAGCAAGGTAATCAAGTTCATCGACGAGGATGAGCTCCTCTTGCTTTGATACGCGATAGAAAACATCCATCCTAACGCCATCTTTAAATTCATCCATCAGTGCGCGAATCGGTGTGATGCCGACGCCGCCGCCAATTGCAACAACGTGTGGTTGTGTTGCACGTCCTGCAGTAAAGGCGCCGTATGGACCTTCAACAAAGACACGTGTTCCTTTTTTAATATAACGAGTTGCGCGAGAGTGATCACCGAGATCTTTAATGGTGATGCGCAGATGGTTATCGGTAGGAGCTGCCGATAGCGAATATGGATGAGACATCAAGAAATGTCCGCGTGTGAGAAAGCGCCAGCCAAAGAACTGCCCGCCTTCTGCAGCTAAATTTTTGAGATTGCGACCGCGCATAATCACGCTAATCAAACCTGGCCCCTCAATAACAACTTTCTCGACCACAAGATTGTGTCGAAGCGAGCGCACCAATGGAATTCCAAAACGAAAGATCACAACCGCGGCAGACATTGCGATATAGAGCGCGGTCCAATACAAACGATTGAGCGGATGGCCAACAAACATCTGACCATTAAGTACCTGGTGCATAAATGACGCAGCGATTGCGACGTAGGTGTAGATATGGATAATCCACCAGGTCTCGTAACTCATCTTTGCGCGCGCCTTGCGATAGGAGGTCACACCAGCGAGCATCATTAAAAAGAATCCAGCCAGCGCCGGCCACATCCATTCGAAATCTTGCAACATATGCCATAACTCGCGATAGAGGGCGTAGTGATCGCCACCTGCATAACCAAAGAGAACGAGGAAGAGGTGAGCCAGAATTAAGTAGAGCGACCAAGGACCCAACTTGCGATGCCAGGCAACTAATCGATCGTGACCGACACCGCGTTCAACAGCTGGAATACGAGCCACAAGAAAGATTCCAACGATTGCAAAGTAGCTACCAGTCAGCGCAGCCAATCGTGAGATAGAGGTGATGATCGGATAGACCGCATTGATATCGCTGGCGCGCATCGTTGTCGCCTGCAGCGCCAAGGTAAGACCTAGACCGATACCGAGCAGCCAGGCAGCCCAATCGACGCCGGCGGCAGAGTGCTTCTTATAGGTCGGAGCTGTTCTCATGTCGTAAGTCTGCGCCACTTACCTGAGAATTGGCTGGATGCTAGGTGAGATGGCCGGATGAATCACGCCCTTACAAAGATAGACTGCCCTCATGCGCGTACTGATCACTGGTGGAGCAGGCTTTATCGGATCCCACCTCGCCGATGCCCTGCTGGCCCAAGGCGACCAGGTCGTCATCTTGGATAACCTCACCACCGGCTCTCGCGCCAATATTGCGCATATTGAAAATCAGATTGAGATCCACCAAGGTGATATCCGCGATGAATCACTCGTTAACACCCTTGTTGAATCTGCAGACCTTGTTCTTCACATGGCAGCAGCCCTTGGCGTAAAGAACATTATGGAGAACACGGTCGAATCAGTATCAATTAACTTCACTGGTTCAGATGTCGTCCTTAAAGCCGCAACAAAGCATCAGAAGCGATTGATCATCGCCAGCACATCAGAGATTTACGGCAAGAATCCACAACAGCCGCTGAATGAAGAGTCAGATCGCGTTGTGGGTGCGCCACAAAAAATTCGTTGGACCTATAGCGATGCTAAGGCGCTTGAAGAAGCAATCGCCCACACTTTGCACCGCACCCATGGTCTTAAAGTCACCACCGTTCGGTTCTTTAATACCGTTGGCCCTCGTCAAACAGGTCAATACGGCATGGTGCTTCCACGTTTTGTGAAGCAAGCTCTCAACAATGAGGACATCACTATTTACGATGATGGATCACAGTCACGAGTCTTCTGCCACGTGCAGGACGCGGTTCGAGCCGTGTTGGCACTCGCTGCCGATGACTCAACTATCGGTGATTACTTCAACGTCGGTGGCGTTGGTGAGACAACTATTAAAGAGCTCGCAACGAAGGTTATCGAGCGCACCAGATCGCAATCAAAGCTGATCTATCTTCCTTTTACCGAGGCGTACGGTGTTGGCTTTGAGGATATGCAGCGCCGAGTACCTGATATCTCCAAGGTGAAGGCAAAGCTTGGC
>JBJTMX010000024.1:0-4692 GCA_046070745.1 Candidatus Planktophila sp. | reverse complement strand
GGTAACCAGAGAGCTTCATAACCCTGCATGCGCTTCATACGTGTGAGGCAGTCCTGCAAAGTCTGATCGAGCGCGTGTCCGATGTGAAGGTTGCCCGTTACGTTGGGAGGAGGGATAACAATCGTGAATGGCTCTTTGGGTGATGATGAATCAGCTGTGAAATATCCAGAATCAACCCAGTGCTGATACATGCGTGGTTCGATATCAGCAGGTACAAAGGATGGAGCGAGTTCGCGCTTCGTCATGAGCGCATTCTAAGCCATATGGCTAAGCGCTTTTCTCCTCAGAGTTCTTCTCACGGCGCGATGCTCGCTTAGGCAAGTCACCTGTTCGCTCGATCAAAGTAGCTGGCGCATTGGATTCGATGCAGGCCTTCTCAATGATGACCTTCTCGATATCGCTTCGGCTTGGTACTTCATACATCACTGCAAGAAGTGCTGCCTCCATGATGGCGCGAAGTCCACGTGCACCTGTGCCACGTGAGAGCGCAAGTTCTGCCACTGCATCAAGTGCCTCTGGTGTGAATTCGAGATCGACATCATCAAGATTGAAGAGCTTCTGATACTGCTTCACCAAGGCATTCTTTGGCTCTGTAAGAATCTGCATCAATGCTGGCTTATCGAGGTTTTCAACGCTTGTAATAACAGGAAGACGTCCGATGAATTCTGGGATCATTCCAAACTTCAACAAGTCTTCTGGCATTACATCAGCAAAGATATCTTTGCGGTTCTTATCTTCTGCCTTTTGAAGTTCTGCATTAAAGCCAACACCAGCTGATCCGCTGCGTGACTCGATGATCTTGTCGAGGCCAGCAAATGCACCACCGACAATAAAGAGTACGTTTGTTGTATCAATCTGAATAAACTCTTGATGAGGGTGCTTACGTCCGCCCTGTGGCGGAACAGATGCAACCGTTCCCTCAAGAATCTTCAAGAGCGCTTGCTGAACACCTTCACCTGAGACATCGCGAGTAATGGATGGGTTCTCAGCCTTGCGAGCGACTTTATCGATTTCATCGATATAGATGATTCCAGTTTCAGCTTTCTTGACATCGTAATCTGCTGCCTGCAAAAGCTTGAGCAAAATGTTTTCTACATCTTCACCGACATAACCAGCTTCAGTAAGCGCTGTTGCGTCTGCGATTGCAAATGGAACATTGAGCATTCGTGCAAGTGATTGAGCAAGAAGAGTCTTGCCGCAACCAGTTGGACCGAGAAGAAGGATGTTTGACTTTGCGAGCTCGATTGAATCATCACCGCGCATTTCGCCTGATTGAACGCGCTTGTAGTGATTGTAGACAGCAACCGAAAGCGATTTCTTTGCACGATCTTGTCCGATGACATATTGATCCAGGAATTCAAAGATTGATTGTGGCTTAGGAAGTTCTGAGAGACCGAGGTTGTTCGCCTCTGAAAGTTCTTCAACGATGATCTCGTTACAGAGGTCGATGCACTCGTCGCAGATGTAAACACCTGGACCTGCAATGAGCTTCTTTACCTGCTTCTGGGTCTTGCCGCAGAAGGAGCACTTCAAGAGGTCGTTAGCCTCGCCGATTTTCGTGGACATGGGCGTAAGAATAGTTTTTAAGCTCTCTTTATGAGGGCTGAATTACGCCTGACTTTGTTCGCCCTCAGTGGAATCAGTAAGGGATGAACGACGCGGATCGCGCATCTCGGCAACACCTGGGACGAGAAGTACGAGATAACAAATCAACACGTGAATCGCAATCGCTGCGAGCAAGAATGTGCGCTCGCCCATCAGCGCAACAGTGGGACCAACGAGCGCCATGCCAAGTGGCATTAATCCACCTGAGCCGACCATGTCGATACTAAAGACTCGGCCTTGCATATCTTGTGGAACTTCTCGTTGGACGGATGTAACCCAGTATGCCTCCCAACCGCCAATGGAGAGTCCTGCTACGAAATATCCAATGACGACAATAGTTTTACTGATCGGGAATGCAAGCACAAGTGGGGCTATAGCAAAAAGTGCCCAGAGCCAGATCGCCACGAATCCTGGGCGTTTGGTCTTGAACTTAATTGCGGCAAGTGCGCTGAGGGCACCACCAAGGCTAAACATCGCAGCCGATAGCGCAAAGACCGAGTTGGTGTGGAACTCACGCCGGGTGATTACTGGCAGGAGAACTGTCTCGGCCGCAACAATCACCATCAGTTGAAATGATGCCATTGCGATTGATGCGGCGATCCATTTGATTTCCCAAACAAGTTTGAAGCCCTCTTTAAGTTCAAAGATAAATGTTGGTTTGTCTTCCAGAATCTCTTGGCGAGGCGGTTCTTTGATTGTAAAGACAAGCGATGTTGCAATTAAGAATGAAGCTGCAATAAATCCAAAGGTTAGATCGGCACCCAATACTGCAATTGCAAGTCCACCGATTCCTGGACCGACAATATTTCCAACTTTAGCCACAATTCCCTTTGCCACATTTCCCGCAGGAAGTAGGTGATCCGGTAGCAGACTTGGAACAATTGCAGAGCCCGCCGGTGCACCAAATGAATCACCGAGGCCCATAAGAAATACCAACAAACCAATTGCCCACAGCGGTAGATCATTTGCAGAAACAAAGAGCAAGACGATACATATTGCAGCGCGGAATGAGTCCGCACCAATCATGATCCACTTACGAGGCAACCGATCTGCCCAGACACCACCAACCAGCATAAAGAGCGTGCCAGCAAGAACACGTGAGGCGAGAATTAAACCGAGCGCTGACGCATCACCACCGTTATCAAGAACTGTGACAGCAAGTGCGATGGGAAAAGCTGATGCACCAAGAACGAAAATTAACCCTGAGATAAAAAAGTTGCGATAACCCTTATAGGAAAAGAGAGAGCCGGGTGCGAAGTATTTCTTTAGCATCGCACCCGGCCCTTTCTTAGTAAATCTCGATTACGCGGAAGGCTTCGCCTTTCGTGAAGCCATTACCTTATCGATAATTCCATACTCGACTGCCTCTGCAGCAGTAAGAATTTTGTCACGTTCGATATCTTTTTCAATTTCTTCGACAGACTTATTTGAATGCTTTGAGAGCATTGTTTCAAGAAGACCACGCATGCGCATGATTTCTTTCGCCTGGATCTCGATATCAGATGCCTGTCCCCCACCTTCAGATGAAGGTTGATGAATCAAGATACGTGAATGCTCGAGTCCATAGCGCTTTCCCTTTGTTCCACCTGCAAGGATGATCGCTGCAGCTGATGCCGCCTGACCCAAGCAGATTGTCTGAATATCAGGGCGAACAAATTGCATGGTGTCATAGATAGCTGTGAGAGCGGTAAATGACCCACCAGGTGAATTGATGTAGATCGAGATATCGCGATCGGGATCCATTGACTCGAGTGTAAGAAGCTGCGCCATTACATCGTTTGCAACTGTGTCATCGATTGCCTGACCAAGGAAGATAATGCGCTCTTCAAATAGCTTTGTATATGGATCAAGGCGCTTAAAACCGTAGGCAGTCTTCTCTTCAATTGTTGGAAGTACGTAACGAGCTTCGATCTCTGAAATATGCTTCATTACTTGTTGCCTCCTGTGATCTGTCCATCGCTTGTTGCGATGTGATCGATAAATCCATACTCAAGTGCATCCTTAGCGTTGAACCAGTTGTCGCGATCTGAATCGATCAGAATCTTTTCTAGTGGCTGACCTGTGTGCTTTGCATTGAGTTCAGAGAGCGTCTGCTTGGTAATCGCCATCTGCTCTGCCTGGATGCGAATGTCAGTTGCTGTTCCACCAATTCCACCGAGTGGCTGGTGCATCAAGATGCGTGCATGTGGAGTTGCGTAGCGCTTGCCCTTTGTTCCTGCTGTAAGAAGGAACTGACCCATTGAAGCAGCCATTCCCATTGCAACAGTTGCAACATCGTTCTTGATGTAGTTCATGGTGTCGTAGATCGCCATACCTGCGTAGACAGATCCACCGGGTGAGTTGATGTACAAGTAAATATCTTTCTCTGAATCTTCAGCAGCAAGGAGAAGGAGCTGCGCGCAGATTTGGTTTGCCATCTCGTCGCGGACTTCGCCTGCCAAGAAGATGATGCGTTCGCGCAAGAGGCGCGCATAAATCTGATCGCCAAGGCCGAGAGGTGTCTCGACTCCTGATCGGTTCTGTGGGTTCAATAAATCCACGGCACTACCTTTCCATTGGGTGTTGCTGATTAATCACTACGGTGACCCTAACAATGGCAGGGCGAAAATGCTTCCCAAATCATGGAGATTAAGGGCGAAAAAGCCCCATGTTCGCTATCGGCTAAAGATTATTCAGCAGATGCTTCGGCTGCAGCAGCCGCAGGAGTGCGAAGGTCTTCAAGTTCAATCTTCGCGCCGTTCTTGTCGACAACTGAGATGCGACCGAGAACAGATGCAAGCGCCTTCGCGCGAGTTACCTCTGCGATGACCTGAGTGATCTGTCCCGCCTTCTGGAGTTCCTGAGCAAACTGCTCTGGAGCCATTCCGTAACGCTGTGACATGCGAACCAGGTAGTCGGTGAGTTCAACTTCAGTAATCTGAACGTCTTCTGCCTTCACGATTGAATCGAGGAGGAACTCAGACTTAATTGAGTCGCGAACTTCCTTATCAACTTCAGCGCGGTGAACTTCATCTTCCAAGCGGCCTTCGCCCTCGAGGTGGTTGTTCACTTCTTCAAGAACCAAATCATCTGGAACTTCGATTGTGA
>JBJTMX010000023.1:0-5505 GCA_046070745.1 Candidatus Planktophila sp. | reverse complement strand
ACGACCCAGCGCTCCCCTGGTCGAATCGCAAATGTAAGTGGACCAAGAATCGTGCGATCGCCTCGAACCACTGAGACATCGCGAAGTTCTAGAACAAACTCTCCGGCCATGCGAGCACGATATATCTTTCATTGTGAAATCTCAGGCAGATAGTGCGTGTGTAAGGAGTGATTCGTACTAACCTTCGCCTTATGACTGAAGAAAAGAGCCAATTTACGGGGCTGATTCTCCTCTCGGGAGTCGATACGCCAGGCCTCACGCAAGCGCTCTTTCAGACGCTCGCGCCTTTTGCTATCACCGTCCTCGATATCGAACAGGTTGTCGCTCTCGATCGCGTAATTCTCACCGTCCTGATTGCGCTCAATCCCGATCATCGTGAGGCTATCGAAGAGGATCTCAACGCCAGTGCCACACAGCTTGGAGTAGATATCGCCGTCTCCTTCCAGAGCCAGACAACTTCTTCTATCGCAGCCAAGACTGGCTTGATGCATGTTGTTGCCCTCGGTAACCCGCTTGCTCCAGCTGCTATTGCAGCCATTGCCTCTGAAATTGCAGAACATGGTGGAAATATCGAACGCATTCACCGCACAGCAAGCTACCCGGTCACCGCGATCGAGTTCGTTGTTTCTCAAGTAGATCACGATTGCATTCGTGCGGGGCTTGCCGCAGTAGCAAATTCACACTCGGTAGACGTTGCTGTCTCCCCTGGTGGCTTAATGCGATGGGCGAAGAAGTTAGTTGTTATGGATGTTGATTCAACTTTGATCCAGCAAGAAGTAATTGAACTGCTTGGAGCCAAGGCGGGCAAGGGCGAAGAAATCAAAGCAATCACTGATTCAGCTATGCGAGGTGAACTCGATTTTGAAGCGAGTCTTCGTGCGCGCGTTGGGCTTCTTGAAGGGCTTCCAGAATCTGTCATTGATGAAGTTCGCGCAGAAATAGTTCTGACTCCTGGAGCGCGCACCCTCGTCTCAACACTTCAGAAACTTGGCCATAGCGTTGCACTTGTCTCTGGCGGTTTTACTTCTGTAATCGAGCCGCTCGTAAAAGAGCTTGGCATCGATCACTATCGCGCAAATACTCTTGAAATCAGCGGCGGTAAGCTCACCGGAAAAGTTGTAAGTGATGTCATTGATCGCGCTGCGAAAGCAGAAGCACTTCGTGACTTTGCTGCACTTGAAGGAGTTTCTCTTGATCAGACCATTGCAATTGGCGATGGAGCAAATGATCTCGACATGATTGCGGCTGCTGGTCTTGGAATTGCATTTAATGCAAAGCCTGCCGTCAAAGCAGCTGCTGATAGCAGCGTGAGCGCTCCATACTTAGATTCAGTTCTTTACCTTCTCGGAATTACCCGCGAAGAGATTGAGGAAGCTGGCGCAACTCGCAAATAATTAAAGGCGGCAAGCGTGAATATCGGTAACGAGAATTCCACGTGCACCGAGAGCCCAGAGTTCATCCATTAATCGATTAGTCTCCGACTTCTTCACCATGGCACGCACTGCAAGCCAATCTTCTTTTTGAAGTGGTGAGATTGTGGGAGATTCCAAACCCGGTGTGATGGCGCAAGCCTGATTAACAACATTCTTCGGGACATCGTAATCAAGAAGAACGTATTGGCGCGCGGTAACAACACCCTGGAGTCGACGAATAAGAATTTCAAGTCCAGCAGGGAGTTCTTTACCTGCGCCTTTGATGAGTACAGCCTCGCTTACGAGAATTTCATCCCCAAAGATTTCAAGTCCCGCCTGTCGGAGAGTGTTACCTGTGCTCACAACATCTGCGATGAGATCTGCAACTCCAAGACGTACTGAGCTTTCTACGGCGCCATCGAGTCGGACGACAGAGGCCTCTATCTTCTTCTGTGAGAGAAAGTTTTCAACCAATCCTGGGTAAGCCGTTGCAACACGCTTTCCGGCAATAGAGCTCAGTGAAAAATTACTCCCAACAGGTGCTGCGAATCTAAAAGTCGAACCACCGAAATCAAGCGAGAGGACTTCCTCTGCAGAGGCTCCCGAATCGATAAGAAGGTCGCGGCCTGTAATGCCTGCTTCGAGTTCACCAGAACCTACATAGATTGCGATGTCACGTGGACGAAGATAATAGAACTCAACGCCGTTACTTGGGTCCGCTAATACGAGATCGCGTGAATCTGTGCGCTGGCGATAACCTGCCTCTTTCAAAATTGCAATAGATGACTCTGCAAGTGAACCTTTATTAGGGACAGCGATTCTTAACATGATTGCTCCTTAAAGGTACTTATAGACATCATTGAGTGAAATTCCACGAGCGATCATCATCGTCTGAAGGTGATAGAGAAGCTGGCTGATCTCTTCCGCAAGTGCTTCATCGCTCTCATGTTCTGCAGCGAGCCAAATTTCCCCAGCCTCCTCAAGGATCTTCTTTCCAATAGCGTGGACACCGGCGTCTACTGCTGCGACAGTCCCCGACCCTTCTGGGCGAGTTTCAAGCTTTTCAACAAGTTCTACCCAGAGGGAATCGAATGACTTCATAGAGCCGATTCTACTAGAGAGCTAGTAATTGCTTCTCCGATTTACTGATACGTAACCATGAGACAAAGCCCCAAATTACGAATGGAAGATAGATTGCGTAGAGAGTACCTGTTGGGTAGTAGCCATTCTTAAATGCAAAGGGGACACCGACGAAGTCAACTGCTATCCATACCAACCAGAACTCAACATAACCACGGCTCATGCCATATGTAGCAAGAGCTGTACCTGTGAAGATCCAAGTATCAACGAAGAGCCATTGTCCGCTTTCGCCGAGCGCTTTAAAGATTTGAGATGAGATAAGGAAGAAGACAATCACCGCAGGGATGAGATATATCCTCTCTCGCTTTGTTGTCCAACGAGGTGAGACAGCAGGAGTGCCAGTAACGCAATTGCGCTTATGAGCTGACCAGCGGATCCATCCATACGAACTGACGATAATGAGCAAAAGATTGCGGCTTGCCTGTCCATAGAAGTTGGCGTGTTGTGTGTCATCGCCGAATGAGAAGACTGCGCCAAGGAAGACGGTGAAGAGAAGTGCATCTCCCACGATTCCGATTGGCCATGCTGCAACTTTGCGGCGCATACCTAGGATGGCACTCGTAAGGCCAAGTGTGCCGCCGATTATTTCGCGAACCGCGATTGATTTACTACCAAATGAAATTGTGGACTCGAAGAGCCATTGTAGAACCGACATTACAAACTCCCCTTTACGGCGCTAGCCTTTTGGCGCAATGAACGGACCATTTCAGCCGGATCTTCTGATCGGAAAACCGCACTACCAGCCACAAATGTATCCGCCCCAGCTGCAGCGGCACGCTCAATGGTCTCAAGGGAAATGCCGCCATCAACCTGAAGCCAGATTGGGCGATCGCCTATGAGTTTTCTCGTAGATTCAATCTTCGACAACATCTCTTCGATAAATGCCTGACCACCAAAACCTGGTTCGACAGTCATGATCAGAAACATGTCGAGGTCATTCAAGAAATCTGAATAATCGTCGATTGATGTGGCTGGCTTGAGGGCGAGGGCTGCCCGTGCACCAGCTGCGCGAATACCTTTTGCAGTTGAACGAATATCTCTGACAGCTTCGGCATGAAAAGTCACACTTGCACTTCCCGCTTGAGCATAGTCAATTGCAATCTGATCTACATCTGCAACCATTAAATGAGAATCCACTGGAATACTCGTTGAACGGATAATTGCTGTGGCCACATCAAAATCAAAGGTGAAGTTAGGGACAAAGACGTCATCCATGATATCGAGATGAATGAAGTCAGAGACATCGGAGATCTTTGCGATCTCATCCGCTAGATGCTCGCGATCGGCGTTGAGAATGCTGGGCGTAATGCGAATTTCACGTTCCATGCTCACAGGCTAATTCGCCTTCTTAAAGATTGCTAGGAACATTGAGTCCGTATGGTGTTTGTATCCCCATAATGAGAGAGTGGACTCACGTACCGCGTCCTCTAGGTTTGCAGGCAGGTATGAGTCTATTGCTACGAGCTCGAGTTCTGGATGCTTCTTGAGAATCTGACGCACTTGACCAGTTGTTTCAGCAAAGTGCGGTGAACATGTTGCATAACCGAAGTGGCCCCCAGGATTAAGCACGGAGACTGCTGCTTCGACAAGTTCTAACTGCAACTGCAGAAGAGGCGCAAGATCCTTGATTGTTCGACGCCAACGCACCTCAGGGCGACGACGAAGAGCGCCGAGGCCAGTGCAAGGGACGTCCGCCAGAATCGCATCGAATCTCTGACCGTGAGATGCGATTTCTCGACCATCACCAACAATGACACCGAATTTGCCAATAACGTTCTTGACCAACTTTGCGCGTGGTTCTGAAATTTCATTGGCGACAAAGTCACGCCCCGATACTTCTGCAATATGAGAGAGAAGCGCCGCCTTTCCCCCAGGACCTGCGCAGAGATCAAGAGTCTTTGCAGCATCCTTAGTTACCTCTGCAAAAATCGAAGCAACCAACTGGGAGCCTTCATCTTGCACGCCAGCTTTACGGTGGCGAATCAGTTCTAACGATCCTGGTGCGCCATCAAAGCGAGCTCCGTACCGAGAATATGCAGTTGCTACAGCACCAAGTGCGACGAGTTCCTCTTGGGTAGACGCTCCTGGCCATGAAACAAGGGTTGGTTTCGCTGAAGTGTTATTAGAGATGAGTTCCGCTTCAACAAGTGCAATGTCTTTAAGGAGATCAAAGTAAGCAGAAACGATCCACTCAGGGTGGGAATATTGAATAGCTAATCGTTCGACGGGATCAGTGATCACCGCAAGAGGCTCGAGCCACTCATGTAACTCTTTGGCGCTTGCTTTGCGCATAAGAGCGTTGACGAAACTTCCCTTCGACTCCCCTAATTGCTTGCGTGCAACGTCGACTGTCGCAGAGACGGCTGCATGCATAGGTGTGCGCATGGTGAAGATTTGGTGTGCCCCCATGCGTGCGAGATCGACGATATCAGCATCTACTTCACTCCATCGACGATCACTTATCTGAGAGAAGATGTAGTCATATAACCCTTGCATGCGCAGAGTTCCGTAAACAAGTTCTGTTGTGAAAGCTTTATCGCGATCATCCAGCGAAGATGCCCCGAGCGCTTGCGGCAGCAGAAGGTTGGAGTAACCGTCACGACGGTTTACTTCACAGATAATGTCGTATGCAAGAAGACGCGGTGCGTCAGGACGTGGTTTCGTAAACTTCTTAGGTGGAAAATTACTCACAACGCTCCCCAGCAACTAGACGTGCTCCATTAGCCCAAGCAGCAGCGCTCATTGCAGGCTTTCCAACTGTTGTTACTTCGCCAATCTGTAAAGCAGTTGTCGAAGTTCCAATGTGAACAGCTTTCTCAATCAAGGATACTTCTCCTGCAGGTAGAACGTACTCGGTCACGAGAGGTTTCCAAAGCTTGATAGGTGCTCCTCGGAAAAGCGTCCATGCACCAGGATGTGAGGTAAAGGCTCGGATCGATTGGAACAATACGGC
>JBJTMX010000022.1:0-2521 GCA_046070745.1 Candidatus Planktophila sp. | reverse complement strand
CACTTGGCGGCGACATGGAAGCGCTAAAGAAATATGTGCGCCAAACTAAAGAGTATCCAGGGTTTAAGAAAATTGATTTCAAATGGTCAGATGGAACAGGTCAGGACTTCCCTCGTTTGCGCGTTCGAGTTCGCGATGAATTAGTAGCCTTCGGTTCTCCTGATGAAATCCAAGTTGATATCAATGGTGTCGTAAATGGCGGAAAGCATTTAAAGCCATACCAAGTAGATGAACTTGTTAAAGAACGCGGCGAAGATGTGGTTTTCTTTGATGGTCGCAATGCCTATGAGGCAAAGATCGGTAAGTTTAAGAATGCGATTGTTCCTGATGTTCAGACATCACACGATTTCATTGAAGAGATCAAGAGCGGCAAGTACGACGACATCAAAGATAAGCCAATCGTTACATATTGCACT
This sequence comes from Candidatus Planktophila sp., assembly GCA_046070745.1. GTDB lineage: Bacteria > Actinomycetota > Actinomycetes > Nanopelagicales > Nanopelagicaceae > Planktophila. Next base: position 2,105 of record JBJTMX010000022.1, on the reverse strand, counting down.
GGTGGCATCCGCTGCGAAATTCTCTCTGCAATCATGGTCGACAATGGCTTTAAGGAGGTCTACCAAATTGATGGTGGCATCGTGAAGTATGGCGAGAAGTTTGGTGACGATTCACTCTGGGAAGGTTCGCTGTATATCTTTGATGATCGCATGGTCCATGACTTTTCGGATAAGACCAAGGTCATCGGCGAATGTGTAAAGTGCAACGCTCCAACAAAGCACTTCCGCAATTGCAATTCTGAGAGCTGCCACCAACTTATTCTTCTCTGCGATTCTTGCGCTGATCTTCCAAGCAACTTGACTTGTAATCACAGAGTCAATCGCAAGCGCCGCGACCGCGAATTCGTTGGCTAAATCGTGATTGATTGGCCTATTTCGCAACCCACTCTAAACGTAGCTGCTCATGGACCTGCATCAATAATTCTCCGCCCTCTGCGCGAAGACGATATAGATCCCATCTTTCAAGCCTGCCAAGACGCAACTATCTCTGCATTTACTCGAGTGCCTTTTCCATACGAGCGCGAGATGGCGGAAGAATTTGTCCGCGGTAGCGATATCGCTTATCGCAACCATAAGAGCGTTGTCTTCGCGATTGAGGTGAATGGAACTTTTGCGGGCGCCATTGACTTGCATGCGATTGAACTTGGCGATCACTGCGCCGAGATTGGCTACTGGGTCGAGCAGAGTTTCCGCGGCAAAGGTGTGTGCACTTCAGCAGTGAAGACACTTATTGCGTTTGCGATCGATGTGATGAAATTTCGCCGCCTTGAAGGACTGGCCGACTACAACAACATCGCGTCTCAGCGCGTGATGGAGCGGGCTGGAATGGTTCGCGAAGCTCTGCTTCGAAATAAGGTAACAAAGCCCAACGGAGATCAAATAGACATGGTCTTATTAGCGAAGACGTGGGAGAAATAGATGGAATCCTTGGCAACTCTTATTGTTGTGATGTTTTCAATTTTGCTTCTCTCCGGTCCAATAAATATTGGATTAACAAGTCCAAGAATTCAGGAGCTCGCAACTCGCCGACGCGGTCTTACGGCACTCCGACGAGTATTCATTCTTGGGATAGGAATCATCGGAATCTTTATTGCCATCAATTTTCTATATGAGACGACGCCTCTTGGACCAAAGTTATTCTCTTTGATTGCTATTGGCGGAAACGTTTACGCGCTCAAGCGCGAGATAGATTTCAGTAAGAATCGCTGAAAAATAGGCGTGGCGGAAGAAACGCTGAGTGCTGTTGCTAATTCCTTAAGCAGACGCTTTCAAGATGAATCTAGCCTTTAAGAACGGCGAAGTAGCGATTCTCATTGTCAGAGAATGCGAATGAATCAACTCCCCCGTGGTCTGCGATCTCGGTGCAATTAACACCCTTTTCAATGAGACAGCCTCGAGCCGCTTCAAGATCTTCCATGTAAAGGGCAATCGAAGGCGTGCCAAGGTTGAGGCCTGAAGGATTGTTCTGCATTAATTCAAGTGGAACTAACTCAAATGAAAACTCCTGATCCGCAAATCCAACTTGCACTATTGAAAATGGACCAGCCTGCTTGCTTGCCTTCTCGACCATTCCAAAATTATCTTTCCAGAATGAGAGAGATGCAGCGGGGTCTGTTACATAGAGAACTACATATCCGATTTTCATTGTGTGCCTTTCACGATGTGTAAATGGTGGAGGTGTTCGCGCACTTCGTGCGCTCAACCTCCCGCTCCTCGCTCGGAAGAAAAGCGCAAGCACTTTTCGTTCCTCGCTCGTCGTGGAGGTGCCGGGAATCGAACCCGGGTCCTTCAGAGCTCAAACAGGGCTTCTACGTGTGTAGTGTTATTTGCGTTTTCTCAGTCCTGAATCTCTCAAACACAAGTATTCAACGAACTCATTTGCGAAACTGTTCTCTCTAAATATTCGCAACGCTATGTAGATGAAGAGCTCTCTAGCGACGCCAGATTCCAGAGCGAGAGCGCCCCTGGGCTGACGGATTCGGGACTAGCTTATGCAGCTAGTGCGAAATCACTGCGACTGTTGTCTGCAGTTATGTGTGCACGGATTTCATGGTTTACGAGATCATTCCGGCTTCCTCGACACGCTTCCCCTGTCTCAACAACTA
>JBJTMX010000021.1:0-3050 GCA_046070745.1 Candidatus Planktophila sp. | reverse complement strand
TCACTCCCTAGGCGTTGCAGGCGATAAGGAAAAGTTGGCAATCACCTATCCTGAAGCCCCTGCTGATGTGCGAGAGCTCAATAATCCTGATCTCGTAGATGCTGATGATTACATAGATGTAGAAGTTGTAGAAGGGTAAGTAAATGACGGAGAAGAAGCACACTGTGAAGATGCCATCACTTCCCGTTCTTCCTGGACCCGGTCTCAAGAAGGAAGGTATTGCCTTTCTTCAAACAGTTGCGATTGCGCTCTTTACCCTGGCTGAATTATTCATTCGTGGCGGCGCAGGTTTTCTTTCGGGAATAATTCTTATCGCTGTCACTTATGGCGGCGTCACCTATGGTCGCAGTGGATCTCGATATGTCGCAGCGGTAACGCCACCGCTTGCCTATGCAGCAACAGTTCTCTTCTACACACTGTTAACAGATGGTGTGCGTGTATCAAAGGTGGGAGTTGACTTCATTGCGTCCCTTGCCAGTGTTGCCCCATTTTTGATTATTGCTTCAGGCTATGGCTGGTATCAATTCCTCAATGAGAGAGCGAAGGCTCGACCTTCAAAGCGCAAGTCAACGGATCTTTAATTAGCGCGAGCTACTTCTCGGCGCTACGAGATACGTTGGCCCGACAATTTTTCCGTTTAAATAACTCGAGTTAACTGGAGTAAATACCATCGAGAGCGAGACGTAGTTTCGCAGAGCTGGCTTCCAAGCACATATAGCCACATAGCCGTTGCCTGCGTTGGCAATTTTTGAATGGCAACCAGGAATTACTTTCTCATTGATAAGGAATTTAAAGGTTCCTGCGGTAGAAGATGTCACTGAAATATTGGATATCTGCCGGAAGACCGGTGGAGTGGAAACGGCATAACTTAAAGCGGGCGCTGCTTTAACGATTGTGATTGCCGTTGACGCCGAACTAGTTGCACTGAAATTACTATCAGCGGCGCGATAGGCGGTTACATAACAAGTTCCGTATGCAGACGATGACAGCAATGAGCCGCTTACCGAGCACGGTCCCGAGGTTACGGAGAATGTATCGCTCGCCGAGCTTTGGCCACCACTTGTAATGAGCGTCAAAGTTTCAAGATATGTACTTGCGGTTGAAGTAATGGTGAGAGAGGTCGGTGTTGCTCGATTAAAGGAGAAAGTTACATTTGCGCTTGTAGCACTCAAATAATTGGTATCGGCGGCCTTGGTTGCAGCAATCAGGCAGGTACCGAAAGATGACGCAGTAATCGTTGGTGTCGATGTCGCATTCGATAGCGCACAACCTGATGCAGTACCTCCGGAAGCTATTGCGTATGAGGTGGCACCAGTTCCAGATCCACCGCTCGGGGTTATTGTTAAATCCTGGGAATATGGATAGGTCTTAGCGGTCACTGATAGCGATGCTGAGAGTGAAGTTTGCGTTGCCTTTGTGATTTGCGAGGTTGCACCTGACAGGACTGAATTACTTCCTCCAGCATTAGTTGCTGTCACATTTACTTTTAGGTAATTGCCAATATCAGCTGTGGTCAGTGTGTACGACTGTGATGTTGCGCCAGAAATATTGGCATAGGTGCCATTGGCAGTAGATGAACTTTGCCACTGATATGTGTAGCCGGTCGGATTAGAGCTCCACGTTCCGTTTGTAGCTGTTAGAACTCCTGCATAGGCGGTCGTACCAGAAATACTTGGGGCTAGAGAATTCGTAGGTGCCGCAGGAACAGGGCAGGTCGGAGTTGCTGCATAACGAGCAGAAGTTGAATTGTAATCAGAGGTAACTTCAGCCTGAGTCAAGACCGTAGAGTAAATTTTTACGACACCAAGTTGTGCATTCATGTAATAAGAACTACCACCGATTGCACCGAGCCACCATGCTTGATTTGTATTTGGCGAAGCTACAAGCGCAGTACCGTTAGTTGTCACTGCGGTTCCGTTTCGATACATCGTGATTACATTGGTCGAAGTATTAAATGTATAAACAAGGTGCTGCCATTCACTATTTGTCACCACTGCTGTGGTTGACACGGTAGCGGCACCAGCACTTCCATTTCTATCTTCTACGATCATCTTTAAGTCGTTTGTATTCCATGTATTCCAATATGCCTTAAAGCCATTAGTATTTTGATTGGCTCCAGCATTTGAAATAATGGTTTGGATACTGGAACCACTATTTGGTTTTACCCACGCTGAAATAGAAAATTGAGTCCCAAAATTAGTCTGTGGAAATGCAATTATTGAATTTCCGCCAAATGAGAAGACTCCACAATTTGTCCCTGATAGATAGGAGACATTTGTTGGGGTGCCGATGAGCCCAGAGGTAGAGTCAGTCACATTGCCCGAGCCAGAGTATGCATTGGGATCTACAGTCACAAGCAAGGTTGCAGCATGTGCTTCGTAAATAACGGCTATAGAAGGCACGATGACGACCAGGGAGAGTAGAAGTCTGCCAAGATGTCTGATCATAAAGATTTATCTATCTCCCGGCAGCCTTCATCTCTGCGCGTAAGTTTTGCGGCAAGGCAAAAGTGAGGGATTCTTTCTTCGCCTCAACCTCGGTTTGATCATGGAATCCATGAACATCAAGCCACTTCAATAAGTCTTGAACCAAGATATCCGGCACAGATGCACCGCTTGTTACGCCTACAGTTTCAACACCTTCAAGCCATTCATCCTTAGCCTCTGATGCATAATCAATGAGATAAGCCTTCTTCGCTCCATATTCAAGAGCTACCTCTACGAGGCGAACTGAGTTAGATGAGTTCGTTGACCCCACGACTAGAACCAAATCTGATTGCGCTGCAATGCCGCGAATAGCTTCTTGGCGGTTCTGCGTTGCATAACAAATGTCATCTGATGGAGGTGAAGCAATCTCAGGGAAGCGATCTTTAAGGATTGCAACGGATTCAAGAGTCTCATCAACGCTAAGGGTTGTTTGGCTAAGCCAAATCAAATTCTTTCCGGGTGTTGGTTGAACATTGCGCGCGCCATCCAGGCCATCGACAACACGTACTTGGCCTGGAGCTTCACCGGCAGTTCCCTCAACTTCTTCGTGGCCTTCGTGGCCGA
>JBJTMX010000020.1:0-4992 GCA_046070745.1 Candidatus Planktophila sp. | reverse complement strand
CTTTTTATTGCGGGCAAGTTCTGGTCTGATGCGCCTCGCGCACTGCAGTCATCGGTCGCAGCAATTCTTTCTATCTCTCTCCTAACAATCGCTCACTTTCTTGGTGCAGTAAATGCCATGCGCCTTCGCCTCACTAGTGTTCTCTCTATGGGCGCAGCAATTGCAGCCACAGGTGCTGCTGCCTTTGCAGCTGATACACATGGCGCACCTTGGTTTCCATTCTTGACTGGCGCTATCGTTGCGGTTCTTTCGTTTATTAAATACCGCCACGAAATTCTGCAGATTGGTTCATACGGTTTTCTCTTTATCGCTGGTCTTATGACAATTGGTCGCTTCTCTGGAGTCGACCCAGAAGACAGCGCCATCTATGGTCTTTACTGGATTGCACTTGCAAGTATCTGGTTCTATCTAGCTTTTGAGCGAAAGCTCGATCAGACTCTTGGATATCTCATCTCTGCTGCAACTTTCTTTATCTCTACTCAATTTCTCTTTGCAACAGATCACCGAGTTATCTCTTATGTGATTGCGATTCTGGCAGCTCCTGCTCTCGCCTTCTTCTTCACAATCGAACGATGTTGGCCTCTACTTCTCGGAGCGGTTGCAATTACTACTTTTACGACTGGCGAATTCGTTGCCTCCACATTAGGCGGTTCACTCGGAGCCCTTTTTGCCCTTCTTACCGCTGGAATTACACTGATTTCTACCTCTCTGGTGGCAATCCGTAAGAGCCGCTAACGCGGTTTGGAGCATCCCCTTTGAGCGGGTATTCTTACCCAGCCTCATACGTCCCCATCGTCTAGGGGCCTAGGACATCGCCCTTTCACGGCGGTAACACGGGTTCGAATCCCGTTGGGGGCACGTAAGGCTTCGCAAGAAGCAGTACAAAAGCACCAAGGCGTTGAGCAATCAAGGCCCGGTAGCGCAGTTGGTTAGCGCGCCGCCCTGTCACGGCGGAGGTCGCGGGTTCAAGTCCCGTCCGGGTCGCTAGAAGAAGAGAGTGTCCACACGCTCTCTTCTTCTTACTAAGTACTACAACTCAATATTGGCTCGGTAGCTCAGTTGGTACGAGCGCGCGACTGAAAATCGTGAGGTCGACAGTTCGATCCTGTCCCGAGCCACTTATCTTCACCCACGTGTGCAAGGCTTACCCCATGAAGGCCCCCACTAATTCCAACCTTCTGATTCGCCAATTCACATCACCCATCATTCTCATACTTTTCATCGCCACCTTAATTTCAATACTGGTGGGCGATGTCATCGATGGTCTCATCATTTTGGCAATCATTATCCCAAGTGGACTACTCAGCTACTTTCAAGAAGCTCGTGCTGGGAAAATCATGGAGAGCTTGTTGCAACAACTGGCAACACAAGTTCTAGTTCGTCGCTCTGGAGTAGATATCCTCATCGAAAGTGCGGACCTTACATTAGGTGATGTCGTTGTCCTCAAGGGCGGAGACTTAATTCCGGCAGATCTCACTCTTATACATTCAGAGGCTTTGATGGTTGATGAATCTTCTCTGAGCGGCGAATCTTTCCCGATTGAGAAAAGCACGGGAGAAATTTACTTTGGAACTCATGTCGTTTCCGGTTCAGCACTTGCAACGGTCTTCGCTCTTGGAAATCAAACACGGTTTGGCAAATTAGAAGAATCACTTCAAAGTTCTTCACCTAAGACTTCATTTGAAATTGGCATCGAGCAGTTCGGACGCCTCATTGCGAAAGCGATGGGAATATTGGTAATCGCCATATTCTTCATCAATATCTACTTTCACAGACCGCTCTTAGAATCTCTCCTCTTCTCATTGGCACTGGCAGTTGGGCTCACTCCACAATTGCTTCCCGCGATTATCAGCGTCTCTCTCAGTTCTGGTGCTCGATCTATGGCATCAAAAAAGGTGCTAATTAAGCGTCTTGATGTCATTGAAGATTTTGGATCCATGACCGCTCTCTGCACCGATAAAACTGGAACGCTCACTGTTGGAGTTGTAAATCTCAGCTCCGCAATTGATGTTGAGGGAAAAGCAAGTGTCGAGGTTTTAAAGCTCGCATCGCTGAACGCCGGATTGCAGGAAAGTTTTGATAATCCTATCGATGGCGCAATTCTTGCCGCTCACCCACTTTCTTCGAATCTCACGCGACGCGACGAGATTCCTTATGACTTTAATCGGAGAAGGTTAACTGTCCTGGCTTCAGATGGAACTGCGATTTCCAAAGGTGCATTTAACTCAATTGTTCAGATCTGCACCAAAGCAGAGTTAGCAGGTTCTCTCGTACCGATCAGTGAGGCCATAGAAGGTGCAAGAAAACTTTTCGCAGAGCTAAGCGCAGAAGGTGGTCGTGTTCTCGGCATTGCTACACGCGATTGTTCGACAGATGAAATTACAGTTAGCGATGAGCGAGATTTTGTTCTTAGAGGTTTTCTTGTATTTTTAGATCCACCCAAAGATGATGCCCATGAAGCGATTGATCATATTAAATCTCTAGGTATCGAACCTTTTCTTATAACGGGCGACAATTCCCTTGCAGCTTCCTTTATCGGTGAAAAGGTTGGCCTTTATTCTCACAATGTAATGAGCGGTAGCGAATTGTCGAAAATTTCTGATACTCAACTAGATAAAGCGTTGGAAGAGATTCGCATTTTTGCCGAGGTTGATCCATTGCAGAAGGAGAGAATTGTCATAGCCCTAAAACGACTTGGGCATACCGTTGGTTTCTTCGGCGATGGAATAAATGATTGCGCCGCAATCAAAGCCGCGGATGTTGGTATTTCGGTGAGTAACGCTGTTCCAGTTGCGAAAAGTGCAGCGGCGGTTGTTCTCCTTGAAGCAAACCTCAAAGTATTGGCCGATGGCGTTCAGGTAGGTCGAAAAACATTTCTCAACACAATGAAGTACATCCAAGTTGGACTCAGCGCTGCTTTCGGAAATATGCTTTCGATGGCGATCGCCTCGTTATTTCTCCCATTTCTTCCGTTGCTGCCGATGCAAATCTTGTTGCTTAACTTTCTCTCGGACTTCCCGGCTCTGATGATTGCTGGAGACAATGCCGATCCGGAAAACTTGCTCACTCCGCGTCGGTGGGATCTCGGCTATATCCGCAAATTTATGGTGATTTTTGGTCTTATTAGCTCGCTCTTTGACCTGGCGACTTTCTGGATTCTAATCAATCTCTTCCATGCCGATGAGGTGCTATTTAGGAGCGCTTGGTTTATTGAATCAACACTGACTGAATTAATAGTGATGATTGTGCTTCGAACCCAGAGACCGTTTTGGAAGAGCCGTCCTGGAAAGGGGCTTGCCATTTCAAGCGGACTTTTAGCGATGGTGGTTCTAGCCCTTCCCTATCTTTGGGTGGGCCCAAAACTACAACTCGACGGCGTGCCTGCAACACTGCTGCTCACATTTGCAGCACTGATTACTGTGTACGCTGGAATTAATGAGTCAGTGAAGCGAATGGCACAAAGGAAATTAGTGCGAAGCTGAGAAGATACTTTCGATTGATAGATCAAGAGCTCTGTTAAATTCGCCATCACTCTGCGCAACCGTTAATCCTTCGGTCAGCGCGCGCGAAAAACTTGCGATCAGTCCGTCGTTGAGTGCCAATTTTCTACTTGCTTCATCACGGCTATATCCCCCAGAAAGTGCGGCGATTCGTACCACCTTTGGGTGGGCAACTAATTCTCGATAGAGGTTTGTCTCTTCTGGCAAAGTTAACTTCAGTACAACTTTCGCTTCGGCTGGAAGGGCGGATAGTTGGTTTCGCAATCCTTCTACTAATACGCTTTCGGCTTCTCTCTTCTGAGCACTCTTGATATCTACCTCTGGCTCAATTATTGGTAGAAGTCCTGCAGTCATAATTTCGCGAGCAAGAGTAAATTGCTGATGGAGAATTGCTTCGATGCCTGTCTTATCTGCATTGTGAATCACAGAACGCATCTTGGTTCCGATAATTCCGTGCTCTTTAGCTACCTGCAACCGCGACTGAAGCTGCGGGATATCTTTCATTAACTGAACCCCATTTTCCTCATCAGCAAGTCCGTTATCCACCTTGAGAAATGAGGGAATTCCTTTTATCTGCCAGAGGTATTCGGCGCTGCCAAAACCCTCGATTTTCCTCCGCATCGTCTCTTCGAAGAGAATCACGGCAAGGATTCTGCTACTTGTGAAGCTGGGACTTGCAATTATGCGTGTGCGCATTTGATGAACAAGATCGAACATCTCTGATTCTGACGCATACTGCGACTCATCAATCCCGTAGAGCTTGAGGGCCCTGGGTGTGCTGCCACCGCTTTGATCTAGGGCGGCGATAAATCCTCGGCCAGAATGGATTCGCTCTAACTTTTCACTTCTCATTTAAAGAAGTTTAGGCTCTCCTAGTAATACTTCAAGACGGGATTTCAGAGTCTCGTGATTTCCATTGACCAGTAAGCGCTTATCGCGACCAAGTTCACCAAAGACGATTGTGAAATCACGAGCGCGCAGATCAAAGGCGTCCGCTAATTGTTTAATAACTGCTTGATTAGCTTTGCCATCGACTGCAGGCGCTTGAACTGCAACAGCTAAGCGTGGCGGTTCACCCACACTTCCGCCAACTTTATTGCGCGAAGAATTGGGACGGACTCGAATTTCTAGAAGGAATTGCACGAACTAATAGAAAAGACTTAGCCTGCAGAACCTGAACCTGATGGGCCAGCCTTGCGCTGAACCTGTGGTGCACCGCCAGAACGCTGGCCACCCTTAATCTTTGATCCGCTCTCAGCATGGTTTTGAGTGCCTGGCGCGCCCTTCTTATTCTTCTTTGCTTCAAGGGCTGCAAGCATCTTTGCTTTTACATCATCTGCTGAATTAGACATGCAAGTAGTTTACCCCTCAGATGGAATACGAAGGAACCCAATCAACTTTGCAATCCATGTAATAGCAGCGATAGAGAGAATCCATGCTCCGTGAGTATCTGGCCAGGTATAGAGCGCAAGTGCGAGTGCGCCATAGAAAG
>JBJTMX010000019.1:0-19450 GCA_046070745.1 Candidatus Planktophila sp. | reverse complement strand
GATCCGCCCAAGTTGCGACGTTCTCTTGATCCACGCTCATGTACTTAACCAGCTACCTGCGAGAGTGAAGACCCCAGGGGTACCAAGACTGTGGAACGAAGTACTGCTTTCCATCAAGACCTGTTGAAGCGATCTTGTATGAGTTTGCATACTGTGAATCAAGGTCCTTCCATACATCTGAGAGATCTTCAAGAAGACCCTGCTCTGCGAAGAACTGCATGCGATAGCCAGCCATCCACTGGAATGCATCGTCAGGTGTTCCCTGAAGATACTGTGAGAGGTTGTTCTGGAATGCATTTGACTCTGTTGCGTTGTAAGTAACCTTGTTGCCAGTCTTCTTTGTGTATGCAGCTACAAGTCCCTTAAGTTGCTTTGTTGGAGACTCATCAACTGTACGTGCGCCGAATGACATTGGTCCTGATGCCTTACCGCAGCTAGAGAGCAGTGTTGCGCCTCCTGCGATACCGATACCACCCAATGCTGCGCCCTTGATGAGGGAGCGACGTGATACACCGTTTTGTTCTTCTGACATTTACGTCCTCTAACTTTCCTGGAAGTAAAACCTTGTGAAGGTTGCGTCGGCGCATTCGTCGACACGCGTAAAATGTATGGTCACACGCGTAAATACGCTACAAAGTTTGAATAACGAAATGGTTACGTTTGCATCCGCAAGTAATTCCACACAATGAGAATCTGGAAACTTTTGCAGAAAGTTGCAGAACTACTTGATATCCCACCAGATAACGGCAAGCCTTCGACGTTCTGGCGTTGGGTTTTCGGCAATAAAGGCATCGACCTCAGCTTGGCGCTCTTCTGGCAGACAAAGTCGACGGCGGATGAAGCCATTGGCACCATCTACCTTCTTATCAAGCAGGATTTCGCACTCAAAATATTCGATGGTGGCTTTGATGCCCATCTCTTCCAGAACCGTGACCAGATCACTTGCAACTGGAACAGTCGGACGAGTTAAATTCCAGAAATGCTTCCAGCCTGCATTCATATTCGACATTGGATGAATGACAGGGACTTCAATGACAACGCGTTTGCGAGCATGTGAATTTAGCGCTGCAAGAAAGGGGACTATTTCACCGACATTAAATGCAACATGGAAAACAGTCACAACATCTGCAACCGGCGTTGCGTCTGCAACAGCTGGCCACTGACCAAGAAATGTTTCAACGGTAACACCAAACTTTGCTGCATTACTTGTATAGAGGTTAAGCATCTCTTGCTGCTCATCAACGCCGATGACATGCACTGCAGGTGGAGTGATTGCATAGGTAGCAATACCTCCCCCACAACCAATGTCGAGCACCGTGCCACCGACTGGCATCACTTCGCGAGAACGTTGATGTGAAAGTGAATCTTTGATGACCGCTGGGATTTCAAAGAGTGCAGGTGGGTGAATCCATGGCTTTTCAACGGCTTGGTCGAGAATCTCTTGAGGGATTGCCCATGATGCTAAGTCGCTCTTCCATTGTTCTGCAGCAGTTGTCATTACTTACCTTCGGCCAATTGAGATTCTTGTGCTGCAACCTCTTTCTTGATTTCTTCCATATCAGCGGCCTTGATTGCGCCAATCAACTCTTCAAATGAAGGAGCTGGCAGCGCACCTGGCTGGCGGAACAAGAGGATTCCATCACGGAAGGCCATTAACGTTGGGATAGATGTGATGCCAGCTGCGCCTGCAAGTGATTGCTCGGCCTCGGTATCAACCTTGGCAAAGACTACATCGGGATGCTTTTGGGATGCTGCCTCGAAGATTGGACCAAACATCTTGCAGGGACCGCACCACTCGGCCCAGAAATCTACAAAGACAATTGGAGATTCCGTGATCAGCTTTTCAAAATCTTTTTCACCAACGTTAATGGTCGCCATAATGAATTACTTCTTTCCGAACATCTTCGAAAAGAAGCCTGGCTCCTTCGGATCATTCTGATGGCCTTGGCAGCGCTGTGACTTTGGGACGCCCTTGAGTGCAATCTCGATATGGTTTCCGCAGCCAGCCCAGGTTGGCTTTCCGCACTTACGACAGGTTGTTTTGTGACACATTCTTCTTCTCTTTTCTGATCTAGTTGAAATGTTTAGTTGGCTGCTGCCGGTGAATTTGAATAGGTGAGGTAACCGCCATCAAGGTTGGTCGCATCAAAACCAAGTTCTTTGAGCAACATCGTTGCAGTATGGCCACGCTGCCCCACCTGGCAGTTGACAAGAACTGGTACCTTTTTGATCTCACCGACACGGTCACGAATTTCATCAACGGGAATGTTGATTGCACCCGGGATCGCGCCTCGTCCGAACTCGGAAGGTGTACGGCAGTCAATGAGCTGGTAACCATCTTCGCGATAATTTTGAGTTTCATTCCATTGTGCTGTCTTGAGCAACCCACTCATCATGTTCTCTGCGATATAGCCGAGCATGTTTACCGGATCTTTAGCAGAGCCAAATGGTGGTGCATATGCAAGCTCGAGATCAGCAAGCTCAGGCGCTGTGATTCCACCGCGGATAGCAGTTGCGATCACATCAATGCGTTTATCTACACCGTCAACACCGACACCTTGTCCGCCGAGAATTTCGCCAGTCTTTGGGTCGAAGATCAACTTCAGGGCAATCTGCTTTGCATCTGGGTAATAGCCAGCGTGGTTGTTGGGGTGAGTATGAATCACCATGATTTCACGACCTGCAGCTGTCAATCGCTTTTCATTCCAGCCGGTCGCCGCGATCATCAAGTCAAAGACTTTCACGATTGCTGTACCAATTGTTTTGATTGGACGGGTAGCGCGACCTGCAATGTGATCTGCCACTACGCGACCGTGACGATTAGCCAGATTCGCAAGCGGCACAAGAGTTGCAGAACCATCAATGGCATCTGTCTTCTCTGCCGCATCTCCCACTGCGTAAATGTCGTGGTTACTGGTGCGATTGAAATCATCAACTTCGATTCCGCCACGAGTACCAATTGTTAGGCCAGCAGCCTTTGCCAACGCCGTATCAGGACGAACGCCAATAGCCATGATGACTAAATCAGCATCAAGAACTGTCTCATCCGAGAGAACAACTGTTGTCGCAGTGACATCCTTGGCACTGACTCCAAGGTGCAGTGTGATTCCATGCTTGCGCATTTCTTTTGCCACAAGAGTTGCCATCTCTGGATCCAGCGGAGCAAGTACCTGAGGAGCAGCTTCTACGACTGTTGTAGGAATGCCCTTATGAACCAGGTTCTCTGCGATCTCCACACCTATAAAACCACCACCGATCACCACAGCGCTCTTTGGCTTAGCGTTAACACGGTTAGCAATCTTTTCAACATCTTCAACGGTACGGAGGGTAAGAGCCCGCTCGATACCTGGAATTGGAGGAACTACAGGTGATGCTCCTGGGCTAAGAATCAGCTTGTCATATGAAAGTACGCACTCTTCGCTCTTGAGCCAATCTTTTACTGTGACAGTTTTACCAGCAGGATCGATAGATGTAACTTCGGTAGCAACGCGAACATCTAATTTAAAGCGAGCATGAAGGGAAGCGGGTGTCTGCAGAAGCAGAGCATCTTCTTCCTCAATTACTCCTCCCACAAAGTATGGAAGTCCGCAGTTGGCATAGCTCACATGGCCACTCTTTTCGAGGACGATGATCTCTGCATCGGCATCAAGTCGACGCATACGTGTAGCTGCAGACATTCCGCCTGCAACGCCACCGACAATGACAACGCGCATTATTGAGTCACAAGCGGAAGGCCAGCTGCCTGCCAGACCTGGATTCCGCCATCTAAATTGAATAGTTTTGTGAATCCGGCATCAGCCATCTTGCCGACAGCGATTCCTGAACGGCGCCCGCTGTGGCAGTAGACCGCATAAGTCTTACTCTTATCCAACTGTGCGATATCTCCATCGAAGGTCATTCCTTCGACATCGATGTTGATTGCCCCTTCGATGTGTCCACCATAGAACTCGCCTGCTGAGCGAACATCTAGAACTACGACGCCCGCTTCTTGCGTCTTCTTCTTGAAATCAACGGCGCCCATATTGGTTGCTGCTGAACTTCCGCACGATGTGAGGGCTAGTGTTGAAGCAAAAATTACTGCGATCAGTCTCTTCATTTAAATTTTCTTTTCTATTAGGCCAGACTTAGGAATAATTTCTGGAGTTTTTCTTGAACCGCTTTGCTGTCATTTTTATCGTCGACAATGCACTCCCGAAGGCTGGTTGAAAGAAGTGTGAATGCCGCAGTATTTACTGCTTTGCTGACCGCTGACATTTGAGTAACAATTTCGTCGCAGTTTCGACCTTCTTCTAGCATTCGAATCACTGCTCCAAGCTGTCCCTGAGCACGCTTGAGGCGCTTGGAGATAGCTGTAACCTGGTCTTCATCTTGAAGAACGTGCGTGGGTTCCTTTTTTGTAACCATTAGTGATCTCCTTTGAATATCATCGCAACCATCTTGAGATTGAGTTTGCAAAACCGTAGAAGTTGAAAAATAATGTTCTTTCTCATTCTTAATGTCTTGTCAATTGGACGAGGCGCCCCTGATAAATCAGCAAAGTTATCCATCATTTCTCTCCTATTCCGGAATTAAGAACCAGAAAGGTCTGGCCTTTGCTTTGTAGATGAACATGATGTGGAGCATGTACTTAATCCAATGACCGGCTAAGCCGATTTCGCCAAAGGTATCCTTGGAAGAACGTCCGACTCCTGGATATTTCTCATAGTCGGGCACAACTGGATACATAGTCATTGCAGCGGCAGAACCGTTTGTTAATCCTGCTCCTGCAGATGCAACACAGGCAGCACCCATATTGGCCATGGATGCCCCATGGATTTTTCCATTTACTCCGCGCTTGATTTGCTCAATAATCGTCATTGCAGCCGTCTTACCCATGACACCTGATGGCATTCCAGTGCGTGGTGGGGATGGGGCAATCAAAGTTCCTGTGACGCTAGTGCGTGGCTTAGAAATTTGGTGTGGTGGCGCAAATGCAATTCCCACGGCAAAGACGTTGGGGTAGGCAGGAACCTGGTAAGTCGTCGGCCAATCAGATGCACTCCACTCTTCGTATGGCTTTGGAGTGTAATTTGCATCCACCTTCATAAATCCAGATGGTGCGAAGATCTGAGGGGAAATATCTTCACCTTCATTATTAAAGGCCTTGAGGTCGGCGCCTCGGAAAGGAGGCAGGAGCATTGCAAAGTCGAAAGCAAGGGTTCTCTTCTCGCCATCGAGCTGTTCATAGTGAATTACGCCAGCTTCAACTTTAGAAACATGAGACTGAAGAATCGCTTTCACTCCGCGCTCTAGGAAGAGTGACTCAGTCCAAAGCTTTGAGTTAGTCTGGAAACCACGTTGTGCAAATGACATTCCGCCGACACCGAAATCACCGAGTTCGTACTCGTTGGTGAGATAGATGACTTCTGCGAGGTCGCGAACTCCTGCCTGTACGAGTTCATGCTCAACATTGAATGTGTATTCAAATGCTGCTCCTTCACAAGTACATGTTCCGTGACCAACACCGATGACTAGGCGCTGCCTCTTGCCTGCCTTGAGCTGTGTGATCACTTCCTGGAACTTTTCAGCTGCTTCGATTGCATGGCCGGCAGTGCAGACTGAGACTGTGTGTCCATCAGGACCGAGCCCTTCTGTCGCTGCAAAGTTCAACTTTGGTCCGGTCGCATTAATCAAATAATCGTATTCGAGCTGAGTCTCTTGGCCCGCCTTCTCCGGGCTTGTGTATTTAATGGTCACAAACCCCTTGGCATGATCCTTATCGCCCTCCGGGTGAATTGATATCCCGAGCGCTTGGTGGAATTCAATTCCTTTGCGCTTATAGATTGGCGCCAATGGGAATGTAACCTGCTCGGCGCTCATCTTTCCTACACCGACCCAAATATTTGAAGGAATCCAATTCCACTTCGAATTTGGGGTTACCATCACTATCTCGTGACTTTTGCCCAATTTCCGACGAAGGTGCAGAGCAGCTGTATGCCCTGAAATTCCAGCGCCAAGTACGACTACACGGGCCATTTTTCTCTCCGTCTCAGCCCTTAATTACACTTGCAGATTTGATCGTCTGAAAGACCACGAAGTGCATCTTCTACATGCTGACCACAGCCAGACCAGGTGTACTTCTTGCAACGATCACAGGTAACTCGTGAACACATTTCTAAACTCCTTTATAGTCCGTTTCTCTATACCCCTAGGGGTATACGTGAACTGTAGCAGAGGTAGATTGTCTTGACTACTAGGCCTCTTCCACCTGGTTATTAAGAGCCGGCGATTTAAAGTCCAACGAGTCGGCGATAATTTCGATATTGGAGACTACCGAGAGCCCCTTCACAATCTGGGACTTTTCAACTGTGGCGTTGTTGGCGACGAGTTTCTGTGTCAAAACTTCTGTGGCATCCCTCAAGTCATCGGTCGGCGACTTTGTCGCACCAATGATTTCTTCCGGATCTTCAATATGAGCTGTCAGTGCATAGCTTGCCGCAGATAACGCAACCGCCATTTCTTTGCGTGCGATATCGGCAACGCCTGAACCCACAGATGCATCAAAGAGTGTGCGAGCAATAACGCGAATCTGAACAAGCGTATGTTCAATAGCCAAACTTTCTAGCGATGCCTTCTCTGCTTCTTCGCGTTGACCGATTCGAATCCATCGTGTGTATCCCTTTGCGTCTCCTATCTGCAAGCGAAGTTCCGGAAGCGTCCGTACTAACGCTCTTGCACGGGCCAACCAGTGTCCTGCAACCTCTTGAGAATATCCAGATGCAACTCCTTCAGCCATCTCTGCCAATAGCGCTGCGCCTTGAAGACCTAAGTTATTGAGTAGCTCGTAGGTGCGCTCAATTGGAGTTGTTGGATGCGAAAAATAAGAGAAAACGATTGCTACAGCTGCACCAATAAATGTGGCCTCAAGACGATGCAGAGCAGTGCTTTCAGAGAGCCCTGGTCCAATAATGATCATTGCGACAACAGGTACATTTACAGAAGCGATTGTTCCAAGGCGGAGAGCTCGCGCTAGAACTGCACATAAGAAAATGGTTAGACCAACTGCAATAAATCCAAAGCCAAATAATTTAACTGATACGAGCGCAACTCCTGCACCAACAATCGTTCCGATAATTTGGCCTAGTCCTTCACGCAATGAACGGTGAAGTGAGATGCGAATTGTCAGGGTTGAAACAATGGCCGCCACTACCCCACCATTGGTGCCGATTTGATTGCCAATTAGCCAAGCGGTCGCACCAGAAAAGCTAGCAACCGCTATTTGTCGAACCCAGAGCGCTCTCGAACGGAATTCGCTGCGAATTTTCGCGAACATTATTTCTCTTCGAGAATAAGTGATACTGAGTTGATGCACCAACGCTCATCGGTTGGAACGTCATAGCCCTCACCCTTAAAGACATGTCCAAGGTGTGAGTCGCACTTACCACAACGTACCTCTGTGCGTACTCGTGGCGCTAGCGAGTGATCTTCTAACAAGCGAACTGAATCAGCCTCTGTTGGCGCATAGAAAGAAGGCCAACCGCAGCCTGAGTGAAACTTGGTCTCTGAGCGGAATAGTTCGTTACCGCATGCTTTACAACGATATGAACCAACCTTGTCGGTATCAGTGTATTCACCAGTAAATGGACGCTCAGTTGCGCCCTTGCGGAGCACCTCATAGGAAAGTGGATCAAGGCTCTGTGCGAGCTCTTCTTCATTGAGATTGGCTGGGTTTGAGATGTTCTCCATGCCCCAACTTTAGAGCCTTTCAACTCATATCGCATTCCGTCTCAAGTTAGACTCACTTCATGACTTGGAGCGCGCAATCGCAGGATGACATCAAAGCTATTCTTCAGCGCTCAAAGAACGTCGCCATTGTAGGAATCTCAAATAAAGAAGATCGCGCTAGCTACCAAGTCGCAAAGTGGCTTCAAGGGCATTCGCATTTCAATCTTTACTTTGTAAACCCTGTTATCGACGAAGTACTTGGAGAAAAAACCTACGCCTCGTTGGCTGATATTCCAGACCATATCGATATCGTGGATGTCTTTCGCAAAGCCGAGGATTGCCCCTCTGTTCTAGATAAGGCGATAGCCATCAAAGCCTCAACAATCTGGCTTCAACTAGGAATTTCAAACGATGAAGTTGCTGAAAAAGGTGCCGCTTCCGGAATGCAAGTAGTGATGGATCGCTGCATCAAGATTGATTATGCAGCGCTGATTCATTAATTACTAATAATCCAAGTATTGACGCTCTCTAATGTAGGCGTCATTAGCGCATATTGCGCGTCAGTTTTGGCATCAAGTTCCTCGAATTGCTTAGGAACAGATGTGTATCCGACTGCATACGAACCTGCCTGTGGGTTCCAAGCGTTGTATGGAAGTGCCGCATTGCGGATGCGCTGTACGCGATCCGCACTCGGTTTAAACCAATATGTAGCAGGCAGATTCGGATTGAACTTTGCGCGCTCTGCCGCCAGTGATTCCCAGGTCGTGCGTGAAATGGTGAAGGCAGCCAGTAGTCCCTTTTCTTCTGCAACGACGCGAAGCGCCTCACCAACTCCACGATGGTGAGGGTGAATATCGACCGTCGACATCGACCAATGCGTCGCCTGCGGATATATCTCAGCAATCTGCGAGATTGAAGCAACTACATCTTCAACATTGAGATCGTTAGCTTTCAAGAGGTCGTAGGTATATATTCGATCTGATGTCACATTCATTTCGCCAGCGGATGATTTAAATTCAATGACGCGCGCATTGCCAATATCTTCAACAGTCAGTGGCCGATAGCCAGCTGAAGCAGGGTTGTGCGTGCCGCGATAAACAAAGCGGGTGCCGTTGCCTGGAGAGTTGAGCTCTCCATTAATTAATTTAATAGCAGTTGAAGTTGAACCGCTGGTGAGAAGCACATATATAACTTCATATCCGAGGGATATATATTCTGATGCAATTGCTCCGAATGAGAGAAGCTCATCATCAGGGTGTGGTGCGTAGAAGACCACCTGTTTGGCTGGTGAATTAAGAACCATTGGATCAAGGGTGTTTGGCAGCGCTGACTCAGGCTTCGTAACAGCGCGAGCCGCAGGCTTCCTCACCCCTGATTTCTTTACCTTTTTCAGGGCCGAGGCGCTCTGGGATGTGCCTACAAGATTGGTCGCGACTAGACCTGCGACTCCTGCAACAACTTTTCTTCTTGTAAGCACTGCGGGAGTTTACTTACGCAACTACGATTACGACCTCGTAATCAAGCTTAAGGATGGGTGATATCACTGTGCCAATTGTCACTCATCTCTTCACTGAAGATAAGTCGCGTCCAGCGCTGGTCTTAGTACATGGTCTTGGTTCTGCTGGAAATATTTGGAAGAGCCTTATCCCGCAATTAATGAAACATTTCACTGTGATTGCCGTCGATCTTCCTGGTCATGGTGTTGCAGATATTTATCCTGAAGAAGCTGTAGATCCCGCTTCACTTGCATCTGCCATTGTTGACGAATTACAGGAAAGCCACGGTATCAATCAGATGCATGTTGCAGGAAATTCGTTAGGTGGCTGGATTGCGCTCGAAATGGGC
The DNA here is from genome assembly GCA_046070745.1 of Candidatus Planktophila sp. Taxonomy (GTDB): domain Bacteria; phylum Actinomycetota; class Actinomycetes; order Nanopelagicales; family Nanopelagicaceae; genus Planktophila. Next base: position 9,901 of record JBJTMX010000019.1, on the reverse strand, counting down.
GCTATTGCACCCGAGAAAGTAAAGAGCATTACGGCATTAGCTCCTGCTGGTCTGTGGCACAAAGGGCCAGTGAGTAAGTTGCCACCGAGCTTCTTTGATGCGCGAATCTTGTCGAAAATTTCACAACACTTTATGCGCCTTGCCTATCACCTACCGCCGTTAAAGGCGATTGGTTACAAGAAGATCACTCACCTATGGCGAGAACTGAGCTATGAAGCCTGCAGAGATTCAGTGCTCGCTATGGCCAATTCAAAGGGTTACATGCCGCTGTGGAATGGCCTCCGTGGCAAAAAGTTTGAGTCAGAAGTCCCAGCCCAAGTAAATGTCTCGGTAATTTTCGGTGACTACGACCTCACACTCCCCGTGGAGATTGCTCAAGAAAAGCATGTTGCGCCACGGCATTCCAATTGGGTGGTAGTGGAGAACTGTGCCCATGTAATTATGTGGAACTATCCAGATATGACTGTGGACTTTATAACGCGAACGGCCCTAGCGATTCGCTAAGGCCGATATACGTTGGTGGCGGGTGAAGGATTTGAACCTTCGAAGGCAGAGCCGGGGGATTTACAGTCCCCTCCCATTGGCCGCTCGGGCAACCCGCCAGGGTCGAACTTGTGTTGCGGCTTTTGAAGTACGAGGCGAAAGGATACCTTAGGCACATAAGGATGAAAAATCGTCCTTCACCGAGAGAGTAATCCCCGAGAGAGAGGGCCAAAAACAATGGCTGACAGCAGTTTTGACGTAGTTTCCAAGATCGACCGCATGGAGCTCGATAACGCAATTAATCAGGCAATCCGCGAGATTGATACCCGTTTTGATTTTAAGAACACTGGCACCACAGTTGAACTCAGTGGCGAGACCATCAAGATTGAAGCAGGCACCGAAGAACGTGCCAAGGCTGCCCTAGAAGTTGTGAAAGAGAAGATGATCAAGCGCGGTGTCTCTCTCAAGCACCTTGAATCAGGCGAGCCACAGCTTTCCGGCAAAATCTACAAAATTGGTTGCACTCTCAAAGAGGGAATCTCAACTGAGAATGCAAAGAAGATCGCAAAGTTCTTACGCGATGAGGGTCCCAAATCAATCAAGACTCAAATTCAAGGCGATGAGCTCCGAGTGACATCAAAGAGCCGCGATGATCTGCAAGATGCGATAGCTCAAATTAAAGAAGGTCCATTCGACTTCGCCGTCCAATTCACAAATTTCCGTTAATTGAACGAGACTAGAAGCGAGAAGTCACTCGGGCTGATCTTCGGCCTCAGCGCTTACATCCTGTGGGGGCTCTTTCCTTTATATTGGCCGCTTCTCAAGCCAGCGAGTGCATACGAAATTGTTGCTCATCGCGCTGTCTGGACTCTCGTTTTCTGTCTTATAGTTTTAGCATTCCATAAGAAGCTGCGCCATACAGTTGCGCAGTTAAAGAAGCCAAAGATTCTCTTGGGCTTGCTAGCGACATCGATTCTTATCTCCATCAATTGGATCGTGTATATCTGGGCTACCAACGCTGGCCATGTCGTTGAAGCCTCTCTTGGTTATTACATCAATCCACTTGTCATCATTGCCTTCGGTGTCCTCTTACTCAAAGAGAGGATGCGCCTTGGTCAGTGGATCGCTGTAGGTATAGCAACTACTGGCGTCGCAGTTTTAACTATTGATTACGGTCGTCTCCCCTGGATTGCACTTGCACTCGCACTTTCCTGGGGTAGTTACGGAGTCATCAAGAAGATTCTTGGCCTGGGAGCTCTCGAGGGATTAGCGATCGAGACAATGCTCAGCTTTATCCCGTACGCCACTTTTCTACTTATTTTGCAGCGCAATGGCACAGGTCAATTTGGCCACCATGTGGGGCTGACAATCTTGTTGGTCAGCGCAGGTGCAATAACTGCTATTCCGCTGCTGTTATTTAATGGCTCTACCACTCGCCTGCCGTACACAATCATCGGCTTACTTCAATACATCACACCGACGATTCAATTCTCCATCGGAGTATGGGTGCGTCACGAAGATATGCCAGCGGCTCGCTGGATTGGTTTCATTATTATTTGGTGTGCTTTAGTTGCGCTGGCGATCGATCTAATTCGATCAAGCCGTGCGATCGATAATAGCGTCGCATAGCGCGTAGAGAGCGCCTGTTACATCATTAACAGGAAGTGGTCCAAGTGCTTTGCGAGCATCATTGGCATATTGCAAAGTCTGTTGGCGTGAAAGTTCTAGCGCTGGGTGTGCACGTAGATCCTTAATAACTTCTTGAACTGTTGCCTCATCACTAATTGGCGCCTTTAAAAGACCAATCAGTGATGCATCTTCTGCGCGATTCATTGCGATCACATTAAGAGTTACAAGAGTTGGAACGCCTTCCCGAAGATCGGTGCCAGGTGTCTTTCCTGATTCAAATGATTCAGATGCAATATCAATGACGTCATCGACTAACTGAAATGCAACGCCAATCTTTTCGCCGAAGATTGTCAACGTTTCTTTAATTTCATCTGATGCACCAGAGACCATCGCACCAAAGCGCGCAAATGCTGCAATCAAAGATCCTGTCTTGTCGGCAACAACAGAAAGGTAGTGCTCTAGCGGATCGACGCCATCGGCAGGACCTTGTGTCTCCATGATCTGACCGATAACAAGGCGTTCAAATGTATGTGCCTGCAAGCGAACTGCTTCTGGTCCGATACCTGCAAGCAACATAGAAACTTTTGCGAAGAGATAATCACCGGTAAGAATTGCAACTGTGTTGTTCCAACGGTTGTTGGCGCTCTCTACCCCGCGGCGGAGCGGTGCCTCATCCATCACATCATCGTGATACAACGTCGCAACATGAGTCAGTTCGCAGACAGCAGCAGATTCGATAATGCCTGTACGGGTTTTATCACCGTAATGCGAGGCTAGAAGGGTCAAAAGGGGGCGTAGGCGCTTGCCTCCCGCTGCTACAAGGTGGCGTGAAGTCTCTTCAACGAGCGGGTATTTACCTTGAATATGGCTGTGAAGAAGCGCCTCCACAGTTGCCATACCTGTTGCAAGTTCCGCCTCAAGGGCGGGAGCCATGCCTGGAATACCCAAAGAGCTCATTAGCGAAGGAACTGAGCTGTTGTTTGAATGAAGTTAATCAGCGGCGCTGGGAAGATTCCAAGAGCCAGGGTCACAACTGCAGATACTGAAATTGCTGTTGTTGTGAGAGCCGAAGGGATAACAACAGATGTTCCATCCTCTACTGGATCCTTAAAGAACATCAAGACTATGACGCGGATGTAGAAGAAGGCAGCTGCTGCAGACGAGAGAACACCGGCGATAAGAATCGCAAGGCTTCCTGACTGATAGGCCGCGGAGAAGATTGAGAACTTTCCGATAAATCCGCTCGTCATTGGAATTCCAGCAAATGCGAGAAGGAAGAATGCAAATGTTCCAGCAACTAGTGGTGAACGCTTTCCGAGACCGCTCCAACGGTTGAGGTCAGTTACTTCACCTGCTGAGTCGCGCACTAGAGTAACAATTGCGAATCCACCTACAGTTGCTACACCGTATGCGAAGAGGTAGAAGATTGATGCTTCAAGGCCAGCCTTATTAAGAGCGATAACACCTGAGAGCAAGAAACCAGCGTGTGCAATTGATGAGTATGCAAGCATGCGCTTAACATCCTTCTGAGCAATCGCAACGAGTGAACCGAAGACCATAGTTGCAATAGCGATCACGATCATCGCTGGGCGCCACTGCCATTGCGCATTTGCGAAGGCAACGTAGAAGATGCGAAGAATTGCACCGAAAGCTGCAACCTTTGTAGCTGCTGCCATAAATGCAGTTACTGGTGTTGGTGAACCCTGGTACACATCTGGTGACCACGCATGGAATGGGAATGCGCCGACCTTAAAGAGTAGGCCAACTGAAATCAGTGCGATTCCTAGGAGAAGGAATACATCGTTTCCTGCGCCGCCCACGACCGCCGCCTGAATGCCTGCGAAAGTGACTGAATTTGAATAGCCATAGAGGAAGGCTGCGCCGAAAAGGAAGAAGGCTGATGAGAAAGCGCCGAGAAGGAAGTACTTCAGAGCTGCTTCTTGTGATGCCAAGCGACGGTAACGTGAAAGACCGGACATCAAATACAAAGGCAATGACAGCATCTCAAGAGCTACGAAGAGTGTAATCAGATCACTTGCAACAGGGAATAAGAGCATTCCAGCAACTGCAAACAAAGTCAGTGGGAAAACTTCAGTTGTTGTGACGCGTGCCTGATGTGCTTGGCGCTCCTCAAGCGATCCTGGTACCGCAGCAGCTGCTGCAGTGAAATTATCTTGATCTGCAATGAGGAATAAGGAAAGGAGTGCAATAACGAGGATTGAACCCTGCAGCAATACGCCTGCCCCATCGAAGACAACAGAGCCCATAGCAGCCGAGACAGAGAATGTTCCACGAACGCGAACTAACTGAGCGAGTGCTATCACGATTGTTGCAACCGCGACGAAGAGCTGAACATTGGCGCGTGACTTGCTCGCCATGAACGCTTCAACGAGTACGCCGACAAGTGCACCAGCGAGAACAATGAGAATTGGCGCAAGTAGCGCGTATTCAAGTACGGGAGCTGTAAATGTCATTTACTTACCTGCATTCTCTGTTGGAGCTGGGTCTGTAAATCCGGCAACCTCAAGTACATGAGCTGATGCTGGATTAATAATCTTCAAGATTGGCGATGGGTAGAAACCAAGTGCCACGATCACAGCAATCACAGGTGCGATTGCAATCTTCTCGCGAAGGTTGAGATCAGGCAGATTCTCATTGCCAGGTGTAGTTGGGCCGTGAAGCGCCTTCTGCACTGGAATCAAGATGTACAACGCCGCGAGAACGATTCCGAAGGTCGCAATCACTGCGGCAACTGGGTAGCGAGTGTATGTACCAACGAGAACCAAGAACTCAGAAACAAAGCTTGAAAGGCCGGGAAGTGCCAGTGATGACATTCCTGCAATAAAGAAGCTCCATGCCATCACCGGAGTTACGCGCTGCAAGCCGCCAAAGTCAGCAATTGTTGATGAGCCACGGCGAGCGATCATCCAACCACCGACGATAAAGAGCGCCGCTGTTGAGAAACCGTGGTTAAACATATATAGAGTCGCACCTGAGTGGCCCTGCGATGTCATCGCAAAGATTCCCATGGTGATGAAACCGAAGTGAGAGATAGATGTATATGCAATCAAACGCTTCAAATCGCGAGCACGGATTGCAAGGAATGCACCGTAGATAATTGAGATCACTGAGAGCGTGATGATCACTGGCGTAAAAGTCTTGCTTGCATCAGGGAAGATGGTGATACAGAAACGGATCATTCCGAATGTACCGACCTTATCGAGGACACCAAGAAGCAATACAGATGTGCCTGGAGAACCAGCCTTCGCTGCATCTGGCAACCATGTGTGCAGTGGCCATAGCGGAGCCTTAATTGCGAATGCAATAAAGAAGCCGAGGAACAAGAGGTTCTGAGTCATTGGACTCATGACAGCATGGAGGCCAGCGAGCTCGGTGATATCGAAGCTTGCATGACCTGCATTGCTTGAGACCACGTAAATGCCAATGATTGATGCGAGCATCAAGAGACCTCCGAAGAGGCTGTAGAGCAGGAACTTCACTGCAGCCGCTGCGCGTTCCCCTGAGCCGTAACCACCGATAAGGAAGTAGACGGGGATCAACATCGCTTCGAAGATGACGTAGAACAAGAAGACGTCAGTTGCTGCGAATACGCCGATCATCATTGTCTCGAGAACAAGAATAAGAATGTAAAAAACCTTTGCAGACCAACGTCCGCCATCAGATTCATTCCAACCAGCGAGCAAAACGATAGGAGTCAGAATGACTGACATGAGGATGAGAACCATCGCTAGGCCATCAACGCCCATAGAGAAGTTGATTGCAAATGATGGAATCCACTCGTTATTCTGAACAAATTGGAAAGCTGTATCTCCAGCGACGAACTGAGTCGTCATATAGATACCAAAGGCCGCAGTCAGAAGAGTGACACCGAGAGCTGCCTGCTTGATGCGAAGAACGTTTGAGCTAGGAAGAACGCCCACGATGAGTGCGCCGAGCAATGGCAAGAGCGCGAGGATTAGTACTGAACTCATTGTGTGACCACCCAGATTCCAGCGATCAAGACGATCGCGCCGATGAGAATGAACGCTGCATAGCTGCGAGCAAAGCCTGTCTGTGTGCGGCGAAGTGCTGAACCAGAGCCAGTCGCGAAACGACCGACGCCTCGAACTGCGCCATCAACAACGCTGACATCCACTTGCTCTGCAAGCTCTGTAATCAAAAGACCTGGACGCATAAAGACCGCTTCATTGAAGCCATCTTGTCCAAGATCCTTACGGACAAAGCGAGTGAGAGCAGATACATTTTCAGGAGCAACAGCTGCAACATCTGAGAACTGGTACATCTTCAGTGCAACAGCAACACCGATTGCAACGGCTGTAAGCGCAAGACCTGAAACAACTATAGGAGCCAAGAGCTCTTCATGCTCGCCTTCATGTCCACCGACAACTGGCTCGAGCCAGTTAACAAGTGCATGTCCGCGAGTGAAGAGGAATCCTGATACAACAGAACCGATAGCAAGAATTGCGATTGGTACCCACATCAGAGCTGGTGATTCGTGTGGATGCGCTTCATCGTCCCAACGCTCTTTACTTATAAAGGTAAGGATCATGACGCGTGACATATAGAACGCTGTGATTGCTGCACCAAGAAGTGCTGCGCATCCAAGGATTACTCCCTTTGCACCGCCTGCATTAAATGCAGTTTCGATGATCGCGTCCTTTGAATAGAAACCAGCAAATGGTGGAACACCAATGATTGCAAGGTAACCAAGACCGAATGTCACGAATGTGATGGGCATGAACTTTCGAAGATTTCCAAACTTTCGCATATTCACTTCATCGTTCATTCCATGCATTACAGAACCTGCGCCAAGGAACATGCTCGCCTTAAAGAATCCGTGTGTCAGCAAGTGCATGATTGCAAATGCGTAACCCACTGGGCCAAGGCCAGCTGCAAGAATCATGTAACCGATCTGAGACATTGTTGAAGCAGCAAGTGCCTTCTTAATGTCATCTTTTGCAGTACCGATAAGTGCACCGAACAACAACGTGATTGCTCCGACGATAACGACAACAAGCTGTGCTGTTGGAGCAAGGTCAAAGATAAAGTGTGAGCGGACGATTAAGTAAACGCCCGCAGTAACCATTGTTGCTGCGTGGATAAGCGCTGACACTGGTGTTGGGCCAGCCATCGCATCTCCAAGCCATGCCTGCAATGGGAACTGCGCAGACTTACCGGCAGCAGCTACAACCAACATGATTCCGATAGCAGTAAGAGCTGCCTCAGATGCATGTGGTGCAACATCTGCAATGCCTGCAAATGTTGTAGTACCAAGAGTTGCAAAAGCGATCATGATGGCAAATGAGAGACCCATATCGCCAACGCGGTTCATGACAAATGCCTTCTTCGATGCAGTTGCATAGGCAGGCTTCTGGTTCCAGAAACCAATCAAGAGGTAAGAGGCAAGACCCACGCCTTCCCAACCAACGTAGAGGTTGAGATATGAGTTACCGAGAACCAACAAGAGCATCGCTGCAATAAAGAGGTTGAGGTATGCAAAGAAACGGCGACGGTTCTCGTCATGCTCCATATACGAAATTGAGTAGATATGGATCAGTGTTCCGACACCCGTAATAAGGAGAACGAAACAGATTGAGAGCTGATCGAGCAAGAGAGCGGCGTCGATATTGAAATCACCGACTGCGATCCATGAGAAGAGCTTCTGCGTAATAGCGCGCTCTTCTGTTGAGCGGCCGAGCATCTGTGAGAGTTGATAAAGACCAACGCCAAATGAGCTAGCTGACATCGCTGTTGCGAGGAAGTGTCCCCACTTATCAGTGCGACGGCCGCCAAGAAGAAGGATGGCAGCGCCTGCAAGTGGGAGTGCGATCAAATAAACGAGTGATGATGAAGTGCTCATGGTTATCGCTTCAACAAACTAGCATCGTCGACAGATGCTGAACGGCGTGAGCGATAAATCGTCACGATGATGGCTAGACCGACTACAACTTCACATGCAGCAACAACCATGGTGAAGAAGGCTGTGACCTGTCCATCCAAAGTTCCATTGATGCGTGAAAAGGTTACAAATGCGAGGTTTGCAGCGTTGAGCATCAACTCGACGCACATAAAGACAACGATGGCATTGCGGCGAACAACAACGCCGACTGCTCCGATTGTGAAGAGCAGGCCTGCCACGTAGAGGTAGTTATATGGATTCATTACTTCTCCTCCACGACAGTTGTATCGACAACATCGAGCTGGAACTGTGATGACTCAAGCATGTCGCCACGAGCCTTCAACGTTGCTGAAATAGATGTTGGTGCAGGCGATCCATCAGGCAAAAGCGCTGGAACATCGACTGCATTGTGGCGAGCAAAGACACCTGGACCTGGAAGGCCGGCAGCACTTGCAAGTGACCCTGTGCGGAATCGTGCGATTGCAGATTCACGCTGGGTTGGACGAGCAACTGTGCGCTCGTGATGAGCGAGAACCATTGCGCCAAGAGCTGCAGTAATAAGAAGTGCTGATACGACTTCAAATGGCCAGACGTATGTCGAAAAGAGCAGCTGTGCCAGTCCTGGAACATTGCCTGCTGCATTTGCATCGAGAAGTCCTACTGCGCTGTGACCAAGAGTTGCGCGACCAATAAGTGAAGTAAGCAAACCACCGAATCCAACAGCTGCAGTAATTGCGATTGGACGGAGCCCTGGAATTGTCTCTGTTAGTGAATCAGATGAATCAACACCGACGAGCATCAAGATAAAGAGGAAGAGCATCATGACTGCGCCTGTGTAGACAACAATCTGAACGATTCCGAGGAATAACGCATCCTGTGCGATGTAGAAGATTGCGAGAGTGATCATGACCCATGCGAGCAACAAAGCAGAGTGCACTGCCTTCTTAACAAGCAACATTCCTAGCGCTGCAAGAACAGCAACAGGAGCAAGGATCCAGAACATCACAGTCTCTGGAGTCTGAATAATCATTACTTCGCCTCCTCCGCGCTTCCAAGGATGGGACCCTGTGATGGGTCTGCAGCCTTTACTTCACCGCGGTAATAGTTGTTCTCATCCATACCTGGATACATTGGGTGTGGTGGCATCACCATTCCCGCACGAAGTGGTGCAAGCAAATCTTCCTTTTCGAAGATCAACTTCTCGCGAGTGCTATCTGCAAGCTCGTACTCGTTTGTCATTGTCAACGCACGTGTTGGACATGCTTCAACACAAAGACCGCAGAAGATGCAACGAAGGTAATTGATTTGGTAGACCGCACCGTGGCGCTCTCCTGGAGAAACCTGATTGCCTGGTGTGTTAGTTCCACCTTCAACATAGATTGCATCCGCAGGACATGCCCATGCACAGAGTTCGCAACCGATGCACTTTTCAAGTCCGTCTGGGTGGCGGTTCAGTTGGTGGCGGCCATGGAAACGCTCTTCAGTTGGCGCCTTCACATCTGGATATTGAACACTGAGGTTCTTCTTAAACATTGTCTTGAAGGTGACCCAGAATCCGAGTGACTGCTTTCCAAGCGATGCAGGGCCTGGCTGTTCAACTTCTACAAATGAGACATCGTTAATGTCTTTCGCAGCACCTGACTTCTTTGGTTCTAATGAATTACTCATTTGTGCCTCCTGAAGTATGTGACTGAGATGTTGCGCTGAATGATGAGACACCAGGAAGTTGTGGAAGTGGGAAGTCTGGAGCTTCACCCGCTGGAAGTGGCTTTCGTGAATCCTTCTTTGTCTTCTCAAAGAGTGAAGAGATTGCCATCACGATGATCACAATGCCGAGCGCGAAAGCTACAGCGGTAGTGCGTGATGCAC
>JBJTMX010000018.1:0-6044 GCA_046070745.1 Candidatus Planktophila sp. | reverse complement strand
CGACCCAAGCGACGATGACTAGCGGGTCGCCACTACGAATCGCAGCCGGCAATGAGATAAGTGCAATCGCGGCAAAGATATAGGCACACCACATGGTGGAAACAACGGCGGTGATTTTCTCTGCTATCCGGCGGTTGAAGGCGTTAATGCGGTCCATGGGGTAACGCTACCTATAAAATCGGGCCATGGAAAAAATTGAGACCTTTATCGAAAAGATTATTTTCGCCGGACGCTGGTTCTTGGCTCCCCTCTACATCGGCCTCTTGCTGACCTTGGTCCCAATTCTTTACCGCTTCTTCCACTCCTTCTGGCACATGATGACTCACATCACCAGTGCGACGCCAGGTGAGATCACTCTTGAGGTTCTCGAACTCCTCGACACTGTTCTTCTTGCAAACCTCATCATCATTATCTTGTTTGCGGGATATGAGAACTTTGTTTCAAAGATCAAGGTCGCTGAAGGCGCCGAAGATCGTCCGCACTGGATGGGTCACGTTGATTACAGCGGCTTGAAAATTAAGTTGATTGGTTCATTGGTTGCAATCTCTGTCATTGAACTCTTGAAAGACTTTATGCAGGAAGGTCCATTTGATGCCAAGCGCGAAGGTTGGCGCATTGGTATTCATATGACCTTCGTTATCTCGGGCGTGCTCTTTGCCCTGATGGATAACATGGCAGACCGCCACAAGTCAGAGCGCTAGGTCTGTTCTCTTAAATTAAGCCGAAGATTGAGGCGGCTTGAATCAAGCCTTCCTTTGCATCGGGGTGTGCCGCGTTATTAATCAGGTTGATTGCCTGCTCTGATTGAGTGTGGCCAAAGCATGCTGCAGCTCCCTGTTCTGTCACAACGAATGAGTGCTGGAAGCTTGTTACGTTCTCAGATAGACGCGGAACGATCGATGAAACCTTCGCCTTTGGATGCCATGAAGGTAGCGCCATAAAGGAACGTCCACCGCGGCTGTGCAGTGCTCCAACGATAAAGTCGGTAGATCCGCCGAACCCACTATAGATCTGACCGCGCACATGGGAGGCATTTGCCTGATCGTAGAGATCAATCTGAAGCGCTGCATTGATTGATGTCATACGAGCCTGACGTGCAATCAAACTTGGGTTGTTAGTCTTTTCAGTACGCAGCATCTGCACGCGTCGGTTGAAGTGAAGCCACTCATATAACTCTTTAGTACCGAAGATAAAGGATGCGGTAATCAAAATATCTGGGTCGAGAACACCGAGTTTGTGTAAGTTATAGACGCCATCGGAGAACATCTCTGTCCAGATTCGAAGGCCGCGACGGTCCTTGAGTGAATTAAGTACTGAGTCTGGGATCGCACCAATACCGAGCTGAAGAGTGGAGTTGTTTTCAATCAGAGAGGCAATGCGATCGCCAATCATTAGTGATTCATCAGAGAAGTTGGTCTCAGGCTTAACAAGAAGAGGTTCATCAACTTCAACGAGATAATCAATCTCTGATTCATAAATCTGGGCGTCGCCATATGTGTATGGCATCTGCTTATTTGCTTGAGCAATAACTATTCCGCCGTGGGCATGTGCAGACTCGATTGCTGCAGGGAGAATATTGACTTCTGTGCCAAGTGAAACAGTGTCATGGTGCTGTTGTGATGTATGAATAAAGACTGCATCAGGACGTGCGTAATCTCGGATGACTACAGGCAGAAGTGAAAGTCGTGAAGGAATGTAATTAAGGCGCGGGTGGCGACGCATTCCATGGCCGACAAAGGCAGTCTCGTATGTAATGCCTTCCCGATCTGGAATACCTGGCTGTGCGTTGAGCATATGTAGCTTGAATTCAGGAATCGTCTCGTCGGCGACCTTGAGCAATGTGTTCGGTGTTGCAAAATTGCCTGAGGCGATAATGCGTGGATTGCTCGGAAGGTTTGCCAGGACTGATTTCAATTGCTCTGTATTAATAACGCGCATGTGAAAACCCTAGTGCAAAGAAAAATGCCACCTCTCGTAAAGTTGAGAGATGGCACTTACCTTTATGTGATGTAGCCCCGAAGGGATTCGAACCCTCGTAGCTGACTTGAGAAGCCAGAGTCCTGGGCCGCTAGACGACGGGGCCAGATGACTAGTCGGTTACAAGTAACCAACCCATTCCATATTCAATTGTGAAGCTGTACTGCGCTGGGGTACCAGGACTCGAACCTAGACTTACTGAACCAGAATCAGCAGGGCTGCCAATTACCCCATACCCCAATTCGATCAAGTTCAATCGGCAAGCCTTTTGAACCTCATCTGACTCTTTCGAGCCTATATGCAAGGGCACAGTTTACCTGACCTCGCGGGGTGCTTTGAACACTCCCCCTTAGAGGGCGAGGGCTGCAGAAATACGCGAAATACAAGCACTTTGGCCCAAGAGCTCCATGGACTCAAAGAGCGGTGGAGAAATTGTGCTGCCGGTGGTTGCGATGCGAAGAGCGGTAAATGCGATGCGTGGCTTGAGTCCCATATCTTCAATCAACGCAGCGCGAAGGGCTGCCTCAATTGATGTGTGATCCCAAGTAGAAAGCGCCTGAAGATCCTTCAATGAGCGCTTCAAAATATCCTTTGAAGCATCATCTGAAATCTTTGCAACTGCATCTGCATCGACTGCAAATTCCTTCACAAAGAGGAACTTGAGAAGTGCAGGAATTTCATCCAACTTCACGATGCGCTCTTGAATGATGGGAAGAGCGCGCTTAACAAGATCAACCTCTGCATCAGTTCCTGTGATGACTCCAGACTTTGTCAGGAATGGAAGTGACCATGTGAGGAATTCATCCAAAGGCAATGCACGAATCTTGTCGCCGTTGATTGCCTCGAGCTTTTTCATATCAAAGCGAGCAGGGGAAGAGTGAACCTTTTCAACGGTAAAGAGTTCTGTTAACTCTTGCATGGTTACATTTTCGCGATCATCTCCTGGAGACCAACCGAGAAGCGCGAGGTAGTTACAGATTGCCTCAGGCAGGTAACCCTGCTCGCGATACCAGGCGATTGAAACTTCACCGTTGCGCTTGGAAAGCTTTGCATTGTCTTGGCCCATAACAAATGGCAAGTGCGCAAATGTTGGGAAGTCTTCTGGCTTGATGCCCATTGCCTGATAGACGCGAATCTGACGTGGTGTTGATGAGAGCAAGTCTTCTCCACGAAGTACGTGGGTGACTTCCATCAAGATGTCATCGACTGCAACAGCGAGTGTGTACAGAGGTGAACCATCTGCGCGAACAAGAACAAAGTCAGGAACAAACTTGTGATCGAAAGTTACTTCGCCACGGATCGCATCGGTAAATGTTGTAGTGCCATCAGGCATGCGCATACGTACTACTGCTTCACGGCCTTCAGCCTTATAAGCAGCAATCTGATCGGCAGTTAAATCGCGGCAATGGCCGTTATAGCCAGGTGCCACATTCGCTGCGCGCTGTGCTTCACGTACTGCTTCTAGCTCTTCAGGTGAGCAGTAGCAGTGGTAGGCATCGCCTTGATCAAGGAATTTCTGTGCCCATGTCGCATAGATATCGAGGCGTTGCGATTGAAGGTATGGGCCGTTAGGTCCACCAACTTCTGGTCCCTCATCCCAGTTAAGTCCGAGCCACTTCAAGGTATCGATTGCAGCTTGGATATATTCAGGGGTAACGCGAGTTGTATCGGTATCTTCGATACGGAATAAGAATGTGCCACCGGTGTGGCGAGCAAATGCCCAATCGAATAACGCTGTGCGGATATTTCCAACGTGCAGGTCACCTGTTGGTGATGGTGCGAAGCGGACTTTTACTTTTTTACCAGCGGTCATGGACGTGCACTCACCTTATTAGTTAGTTGGCCGAGGCCTTCAATGGATACTGCAACAACAGAACGTTCTGGCATCGGACCAATTCCTGCCGGAGTGCCAGTGATGATGACATCGCCTGGAAGAAGTGTCATGACACTTGAAACAAAGTGGACGATATCTTCGACCTTAAAGATCATGTCGGTAAGGGAAGCATCTTGCTTTACTTCACCATTAAGAGTCGTTGTAATGCGCTGAGTGCCTGGAACAAACTCTGTTTCAATCCATGGACCGAGCGGACAGAAAGTGTCGAAGCCCTTGGCGCGAGTCCACTGGCCATCTTTCTTCTGTAGCTCACGTGATGTCACATCATTTGCCATCGTGTAGCCAAAGATCACATCGTTGACGCGCTCTTTTGGAACTTCCTTGCACACACGGCCGATGACGATGGCAAGCTCTGCTTCGTAATCAATTGTTGGCGCCATTGCAGGCCAGACAATTGTGTCGCCTGGGCCAATCACAGTTGTATTTGGCTTGATAAAGATGATCGGTTCATCCGGAACAACGCCACCCATTTCAGCGGCATGGTCTGCGTAGTTCTTGCCGACGCAGACAATCTTGCTGCGAGGGATCACTGGTGCAAGTAAGCGAACTTTGGTGAGCTCAAGAGTTGCTGCCGTCTTCTGAATTCCCTGATAAATGGGATCTCCAGTAATAACGGTAATTGAGTTATTTTCCTCAAGAATTCCGTATAAAGGGTCAGAACCCAGTCCTGCCTCAGGCAGTGGAGAGAAACGAACGACGCGCATGCGCCTATCTTAACGGTTAAAGAGCGTGCTCTTGGCCTTGGCTATCGATGAAGAAGAGCGTTGCCGTTGGTGCAAAGTCAGTAATCGCCTTTGAATTCGCTGGTTGAGTGCCTGCGGCAACAACGCTTTCTATTCCAGTAATTCCTGATGCAAGTGCAACGGTAAGAACTGCCTCAAAGGCATCAAGGTTGAGTGATGGTGAAACAACGTTGATTGCAACATATGTACGTCCAGTTGTATCGCGAAGCGCTGCTGCTTGCTGCGCGCCGCTTCGTGCCAAAGTGTTTGTTGCCAGGGTGACGAGTTTTGTATCTTCTGGATTATTCATGATCTTCCCCTGCTTCAACAACGCGTTCAATCATTACCGAACTGATTCTACGACGGCGACCCAATGGGCGCTCTGATGTAATCGACCATCCCTCAATAGTGATGGTGCTTCCGACGATTGGTACGCGACCAAGGCGTTGCGCCATCAAGCCGCCGATAGTGTCGATACCTTCGTAATCTTCTTCGTTAATCTTGATCTTTAACTCATCAGCTAAATCTTCAATATGAATCGATGCCTTCGCGCGAGCTTTATTCTCTGAAATCCAGGTAAAGCTTTCGACTCCATCATCGTATTCATCAGCAATCTCGCCAACGATTTCTTCGATGATATCTTCGATAGTAATAATGCCGGCAGTTCCACCATACTCATCAACGACTATTGCTAAGTGAATCTGGTCGCGCTGCATATCTCGTAAGAGCTCTGCCGCTTCCTTATTTTCAGGGACAAAGACAGGTGGGCGCATATGCTGCTCAACTTTCTCAGTTGTCTCTGCCTCGTGATGATCCAGTGCGCGCTTTGCTAAATCTTTAACATAGGCAATACCGATAATGTCATCTAGGTCATCGCCGGCTACAGGAATACGTGAATATCCAGAACGAAGAGCGAGTGAAAGCCCCTGGCGCAGAGTCTTATCGCGCTCCACCCAGACCATCTCAGTACGAGGAACCATAAGTTCACGGACCAAAGTGTCGCCCAGTTCAAAGTTATTCTCAGAAAGGTGGGTTAAGTCAGATTCAATAAGACCGTGCTTCTGTGCCTGGTCGTGAAGAAAGTGAACACTAACGCCCACCTTTTTAAGAAATGCGTTCATCGCTGAGCAGCCCACTTCTTTACGATGGTCTCTTGGAGTTCAAACATGACCTTTTCCTCATCGGGATCAGCATGGTCATAGCCAAGGATGTGTAATAAGCCGTGCGCTGCCAAAATATAGATCTCATACTCGGTGCTGTGGCCAGCAGTTGCCGCTTGGTTGGCGGCGACAATTGGATCAATCACGATATCGCCGAGCATCACAGCATCATCTTTTCCTTCAGGCATATCCATGGGAAATGAGAGAACATCTGTTGTTCCAGGTTCGTCCATCCACTTAATGTGAAGCTCTTCCATCTCTTTATCGTCGACAAAGGTGACAGATATTTCG
>JBJTMX010000017.1:0-3536 GCA_046070745.1 Candidatus Planktophila sp. | reverse complement strand
ATACCTAAGGAAGGGTAAAAAATGCAGGTTAAAAGCCACAAGCTAGTTGCTATTGCAGCTGCAATTGCTCTCGCAGTTGTCGGAACAGCAGCAACTTCAACATCAGCAAACGCAGCTGGAAAGTCCCTTAAGGGAGTTAAGGTCATTGTCGGTTCGAAGGACTTTACAGAGTCAATCGTTCTTTCAAAGATCGTTAAGCAGTTCATCATCGCTAATGGTGGAACAGTTGTCGATAAGACAAATATCAAGGGTTCATCTACTACACGTGAGGCAATGCTCAGCGGCGACATCAACATGTACTGGGAATACACCGGAACAGCATGGTTGGTTTACCAGAAGCAGACTGATGTCAACATCTCACCAGCAGATCTTTACAAGAAGGTTGTTGCCGGCGACAAGAAGAACAAGGTCACATGGGGACCAATGACTTCATTTAACGACACATACGCATGGGCAATCACAAAGGCAAATGCAACAAAGTACGGCATCAAGACTTACTCAGATCTCGCTAAGAAGCTCCCAGCTGGTTCAGCATGGTGCGTAGAGTCAGAGTTCCAGAGCCGTCCAGATGGATGGGCAGGCTTCAAGAAGGCTTACTCAATCTCAGATTCAAATATCACAACTAAGGTTCTCGACACAGGCGCTATCTATCAGGCAACAAAGGATGGACAGTGTGTGGTCGGTGAAGTATTCGCAACTGACGGACGCATTGGTGCACTTGGCCTCATGGTTCCATCTGAAGATATTTCGTACTTCCCACCTTACAACGCTGCGTTGACAATGACTGATGCAACAGCGAAGAAGTACCCACAGCTTGTAAAGGCTTTAGCTCCAATCGCAGCAAAGATCAGCAATGCAACAATGCAGAACCTCAATGCTCGCATTGACGTTCTCGGAGAAGATGCAGATGTGGTTGCAAAGAGCTTCCTCTCAGCATCAGGATTGGTGAAGTAAAAAAATGATTGAAATCCAGATCGGTGAAGGTTTTGTGGGTTCCGGCCCAAATGCGGCTCACACCAACACAATTCTCGGAGCCCGATCTGGGCCCGCTGGAGTGGCATGGGCAACTGCCCTTGCCACTCCTCGCGCGGGTCACGTGCCATTTATGGTCGTGGCCCAACCAGGAATAGCAGTTACTCCACCGACTTTGTTTGTAAATAAAGCAGCGGTCGAGGGTGACCAACACGGTCTCTTTACTTGGGGTGCTGCACAAGCAGGAGTTGCAGCAGGAGTCGGAGAGGCCCTGCGCAATGGCGTTATTGATATCAATACAACGAATGATCTCGTCATCGTGGCAGCAGTCTGGCTCAATCCTTCAGCAAATGATGAAGAAGAGGTGTACCGCAATCAACGTCAAGCGATGATTGATGCGCTTACCAATGGCAAGAGTGGAAATCCAACAGCACAACAAGTGATAACGGCAACTGAAAATGTTGCTAATCCTTTCTTCCGCCAGAAGTAATTTCCCACTACTACATAGATTTGAGTATTTCTCATGAAGATTACCAATGTTCGTTTTGAACGTGCCTCTCTCCAATTAGATCCACCCTTTTGTCCTAACTGGGATCCGACCCCACGTCGCACTTTTGGCGCAACACTCACCATCATTGAAACCGATGGAGGTGTAGTTGGTTATGGCGCAGGTGATGATATGGGCGGCTTTGATGGCTATGAGAAATACTTTATTGGCAAAGATTTATTTGATATTGAAGAGCATGTAAGGGCTCTCGAGACAATTACCTTCCATGCTGGTCGCTACTGGCCAATTGAAGCTGCAATTTGGGATGCAATAGGTAAAGCAAAGGGTCAGACTGTTGCACAACTCTTTGGTGGAGCAGAAGATTTCATTCCAGCCTATGCATCAACTGGCGCTGTTATGACTGCGCCTGAACGCGCTGAAAGCGCTCGACTTATTCGTGATGCTGGATTTAAAGCAATGAAGATTCGCGTCCCTCAGACACAATTAGATTTAGGTATCGAAACACTTAGGTTGATACGTGAAGCAGTAGGCAATGATCTAGAGATTATGGTTGACCTTAATCAAGCCTGGAGAATGCCCGGTGACACACGTAAATCAATCGATAGAAAAACAGCGATGAACTTCCTTGATGCAGCTGTTGAATATGGCGTCTATTGGATTGAAGAGCCACTGCCGATGGAAGATATTGAAGGACTTCGCTCGTTGAGAGGCAGGGGTACACGTATTGCCGGTGGCGAAATGGTCCGCACAATCCACGAAATTAGAACACTCGTGGAAGCTGATGCTCTAGATGTCATTCAGGCAGATGTCGTCCTTGCGGCAGGAATGCATCACTCCATTGAAATTGCAGATCGCGCAAAGGCGAGAGGTCACATCTTTACACCTCATACATGGTCAAATGGCTATGGTCTTGCGGCAAACCTTCAAGTTACAGCTGGAATTGGTGGCGCACCATTTATTGAATTCCCATACGACCCTCCGACTTGGACTACTGAGCGGCGAGATTTCTTGATGGCAAAGCCAATGGAAGTTGGACGTGATGGATTACTTCATGTCCCTGCCGTACCGGGATTAGGAATTGAGCCAAACTGGTCTCTCTTCAAAAAGTCAGTAGCGTAAGGAGAAAACTGTGGCTCTTGATAAAAATGCATGGGTGAAACGAGCCCTTGAGTTAAAACCTGAATCTCGTATGTATATCAACGGTACATATGTAGATTCCGTATCGGGTAAGACTTTTGATGATATCTCTCCACGGGATCAGAGAGTGATTGCAAAGATTGCAGCGGGAGACACTGAAGATGTAAATCGCGCTGTTGCTGCCGCAAAAGCTGCCTTTGATTCTGGTGTGTGGCGTGAGATGAATCCTCGCGATAAGAAAGCAATCATGCTCAAGTGGGCCGATCTCATTCGTGAACATCAAGAAGAGCTCGCATTACTAGAGACGCTCGATGTCGGCAAGCCAATCTCTGACTCACTCAATGTAGATGTCATGGGATGTGCGCGCACGGTCCAGTGGTACGGCGAGGCAATTGATAAGACTTATGACGAGATTGCCCCGGCACCTCGCAGTGCGCTGGCGATGATTACTCGCGAACCACTCGGTGTTGTTGGAGCTGTTGTCCCATGGAACTATCCAATGATTATCGCTTCCTGGAAAGTTGCTCCTGCACTGGCAATGGGCAATAGCGTTGTCTTAAAGCCAGCAGAGCAATCGTCGCTGTCAGCGATTCTCCTTGCGCGACTTGCAACTGAAGCTGGTATGCCTAATGGAGTATTTAATGTTGTGACTGGACTTGGCCCGGAGGCAGGTCAGGCACTCGCTCGCCATATGGATGTCGCCAAACTTGCCTTTACTGGAAGTGGTCCAACCGGTCGCAAGATGCTTCAGTACGCAGCAGAGTCCAATATGAAGCAAGTTGCTCTAGAACTGGGCGGAAAGAGTCCTCAAGTTGTTCTTGATGATGTAAAAGATCTCGATGCCTGTGCTTCCACACTTGCATGGGGTATTTATTACAACGCTGGCCAGACCTGTAATGCAGGTTCTCGCGTGATTGTT
>JBJTMX010000016.1:0-8696 GCA_046070745.1 Candidatus Planktophila sp. | reverse complement strand
ATCAAGTGATTACTCGGCGAATGAAAAGATTGCTCGCTGATCGCTCAATTGATAAGAGTGAAGTTGCAGAGACCGGAGGAAGAATTTCAAAGTTTGCATACCCTCCTCAACTAATCGTTGTTGACGGCGGCGCACCGCAGGTGGCAGCAGCGCAAAGAGCTCTCGATGAACTTGGTATTACAGATATTGCACTTGTAGGGCTTGCAAAACGACTTGAAGAAGTCTGGCTTCCGAATTCGCAAGATCCTCTGATTTTTCCTCGCACCAGTGAAGGCATGTATCTCTTGCAGCGTATCCGAGATGAAGCACATAGATTTGCGATTACCTTCCACCGAAGTAAGCGCTCGAAGGTAATGCTCGAATCTCTTCTCGATGAGATTCCGCAACTCGGAGAGTCACGCCGCACAGCGCTCCTTGATCGCTTCGGATCTGTGACAGCCATTCGCAAGGCCACGCTTGCAGAGCTCGAAACCACACCAGGAATCGGTTCAACAATTGCGGGAATCATTTACTCGCACCTTGAGAAGTTAAGTACGCCAGCTATTGATATGGAGACTGGTGAAATTCGCTAAGCGATAGTGCAGAATGAGGGCATGAGCAATCGCGAACTCCTCATCCTCACCGGCATGTCAGGCGCTGGCCGCTCTACTGTGGCGCATGCTCTGGAAGATCTTGGCTGGCACGTAGTCGATAACTTGCCACCTGCTCTCCTGCCTGAACTTGCAACAGAGATGGAGAAGACCGAGTCATCTGTCGCCGTTGTTGTCGATGTCCGCGGGGGTAAGTTCTTCGATGCGCTTGCGAGTGCACTTGAAGCGCTGGGTAAGTCGGATATTAAGTACCGACTACTTTTTCTCGATGCCAGCGATCAAGCGCTTGTTCAGCGCTTTGAATCCACTCGACGCCCACATCCACTGCAGTTAACCGATCGCATTGTCGATGGCATCGAACGCGAACGATCAAAGTTGGAAGAACTTCGCTCACAAGCAGATGTAGTTATCGATACCTCTAATCTCAACGTGCATCAGCTCGAGAAGCGCACAGCAGAGATATTTGCGGCGGGAATGGCGAAAGCACTTCGTATCAACGTTCTCTCATTTGGCTACAAGTATGGAATCCCGGTGGATGCTGATTTAGTTCTCGACTGTCGCTTCATCCCAAATCCACATTGGATTCCAGAACTCCGACCTTTGTCAGGACTTAATGACGAGGTCTACAACCATGTACTCGCTAGCGACGGTGTTGCCGATTTCGTCAAGGCATATGTCAACGTTGTTGAGAAGATGATTCCTGGTTATCTTCAAGAGGGAAAAAAGTACGTCACAATTGCTATCGGATGTACTGGCGGAAAACATCGTTCAGTTTCAATTGCCCGTGAGATTGCTTCACAACTCAACCGCGAACATTTTGATTACGCTGTCTCTGCGCATGCAACACATCGCGATGTAGGTCGTGAATGAATTCAGCACCACGTGTAGTTGCGCTCGGGGGAGGACATGGGCTTGCGGCGACTCTCACCGCTTTGCGTTCAATCACCTCAGAGATCACAGCCGTTGTTACCGTTGCAGATAACGGCGGTTCGAGCGGAAGGCTTCGCCAAGAGTTTCCAATAATGCCTCCAGGCGATTTACGTATGGCGCTTGCTGCTTTGTGTGGCGATGATACGTGGGGGCGCGACTGGGCAGAGATCATGCAATATCGCTTTACAAGCGAGGGACTTATGAACGGTCACGCAGTAGGTAATCTCTTGCTTGCAGCATTGTGGGATCGCGATGAAGATGTTGTCGTTGGCCTTGATCGCGTCGCAGCTCTACTCAAAGTTGTAGGGCGCGTACTTCCGATGACTGCAGTGCCACTTAATATTGAGGCAACATTTACTAGCAATGGAAAAGACGTTGAAGCAGTAGGGCAAGTCGCTGTAGCAACTACCTCTGGTCGTTTGAAGCAACTTCGTTTAACTCCTGCCAATCCCTCAACGCGATCAGAAGTGCTGAGTGCAATCGCAGATGCAGATTGGATCACGATGGGACCTGGTTCATGGTTCTCCAGTGTGCTCCCACATTTATTGGTGCCATCACTTCTCCAAGCAATTATTGATTCATCTGCAAAGAAGATTCTCCTTCTCAATCTAGATTCCAATAAAGAAAGTGCCCTTGTCGGCGAGTATGCTGGCTACTCACCGCTCGAGCATTGCGAGATTCTCGAGAAGTACGCACCTAGCCTTCGCTTCGATCTGGTGGTTGCAGACCAACAACTCGGAGGCCGCACAGAGCTCCAGGAATACCTACGCGAGAGAGGTAGCGCCTACCTCGAGGCCGATCTCCGCGATAAAGCCGTTGCAATCCACCATGATGGCCAAAAATTAGCCTCAACTTTCGCTCACATAGCCTCGGAAATGCTGGTTTGATAGCCCCATGGCAATGACCTCCGCAGTAAAGGATGAACTCAGCCGACTCACGATTACCAAGCCGTGCTGTCGTAAAGCTGAGGTCTCATCACTCTTGCGTTTTGCAGGTGGCCTCCATATCGCCTCAGGAAAAGTTGTCATCGAAGTTGAGCTCGATACATCACAGTCTGCGCGACGTCTCAAGAAAGATATCGCCGACATCTATGGCCACGACTCTGATCTTGCAGTCCTGACTTCGAGCGGTTTGCGAAAAGGTTCTCGCTACGTAGTCCGAGTTATTGAGGCTGGGGAAGCACTTGCGCGCCAGACTGGACTCATCGATGCAAACGGTCGTCCGATTCGTGGATTACCGCCACAAGTTGTTGCAGCAAATGTCTGTGATGCAGAAGCGGCATGGCGCGGAGCATTTATCGCTCATGGTTCATTGACTGAACCTGGTCGCTCATCGTCACTTGAAATTACATGTCCAGGCCCTGAGGCAGCACTTGCACTCGTAGGCGCAGCTCGTCGACTCAATATCGTTGCTAAAGCTCGTGAAGTCCGTGGAGTCGATCGCGTTGTGATTCGCGATGGTGATGCAATCGGATCTCTCCTTACTCGACTCGGTGCACATGAAAGTGTTCTTGCTTGGGAAGAGCGACGTATGCGCCGAGAAGTTCGCGCCACAGCAAATCGTCTTGCAAATTTTGATGATGCCAACCTTCGCCGATCGGCACGGGCCGCAGTTGCAGCAGCAGCTCGCGTGCAGCGCGCAATGGAGATTCTCGGCCCAACAATTCCCGATCACCTCAAAGAGGCTGGGGAGCTGCGTATTGCCCATGGCCAGGCATCTCTTGAAGAACTCGGTTCATTGGCTTCACCACCGATGACAAAGGATGCAATTGCAGGGCGCATTCGCCGTCTACTCGCAATGGCCGATAAGCGCGCTGGAGAGCTTGGAATTCCAGATACTGAGGCAGGTCTCTCACCTGACCTCTTGGCTGAGTAAGCCCGTCCCGCGCCCTACCGCTGGTATCCTTACGCCAAGTCCCAACGTTGTGGCGCAAGTAAAGCCACCTATCTAGATCTGGGCTTACGTCGAGAAATTCTCATCTCTATCGAACGAGGTTTAATTATGATTAATGTCGGAATCAACGGTTTTGGACGCATCGGACGTAACTTCTTCCGTGCAGCACTTACCAACCCAAATATCAATATCGTCGGAATCAACGACCTTACAGATAACGCAACACTTGCTCACCTTCTTAAGTACGACTCAATCCTCGGTCGCCTCGGCCTTGAGGTAACACACACTGAAGACACCATCACAGTCGGTGGAAAGACAATCAAGGTATTCGCAGATCGCGACCCAGCAAACCTTCCATGGGCATCAGTTGGCGCAGATATCGTTATCGAGTCAACCGGTCACTTCACAAAGGCTGCAGATGCTAAGAAGCACATCACAGCTGGCGCGAAGAAGGTCATCATCTCAGCACCTGCAACAGATGAAGACATCACAATCGTTATGGGCGTTAACCACGAGAAGTACGACCCAGCAAACCACCACGTCATCTCAAATGCATCTTGCACAACCAACTGCCTTGCACCAATGGCTAAGGTTTTGGATGAAGAATTCGGAATTGTTCGCGGTTTGATGACAACAATTCACGCTTACACAAACGACCAGGTAATCCTCGATTTCCCACACAAGGATCTTCGTCGCGCACGTGCAGCTGCAACAAACATCATCCCAAGCTCAACAGGTGCTGCAAAGGCAATCTCACTCGTACTTCCACAGCTCAAGGGCAAGCTCGATGGTTTTGCAATGCGCGTTCCAGTTCCAACAGGTTCAGCAACAGACCTCACAGTCGAGCTTGCTAAGGAAGCAACAGCAGAGCAGATCAATGCGGCTATGAAGAAGGCTGCAGAAGGTTCACTCAAGGGCTTCCTCTCATACACAGAAGATCCAATCGTTTCATCAGATATCGTGACTGATCCGTCATCATGTATCTTCGATGCACAGCTCACCAAGGCAATCGGAACAACTGTCAAGGTTGTCGGTTGGTATGACAACGAGTGGGGCTACTCAAACCGCCTCGTCGATCTCGTTGGTTACGTAGGAAAGAGCCTCTAATTCAATGACTACTTTGGCTGACCTAGATGTAGCAGGCAAGCGCGTATTTCTTCGTTGCGATCTCAATGTTCCTTTGAAAGAAGGAAAGATCACTGATGACGGACGCATTCGCGCTTCACTTCCAACAATTAACGCGCTCCTTGCAAAAGGTGCATCACTCGTAATTGCTGCGCATCTAGGTCGACCAAAGGGTGAGGCAAAGCCAGAGCTCTCACTCGCTCCAATTGCAGTACGCCTTTCAGAACTTCTCGGTAAGCCGGTGAAGTTCGCTGGAGAAATCACAGGTGACGATGTCACCGAAGCAGCTGCTTCATTGGCTACAGGTGAGGTATTGCTTCTTGAAAACATTCGCTTCGCAGCAGCTGAAACGTCTAAAGAAGAGTCAGAGCGCGCAGCGTTCGCAGCAGAGCTCGCAAAACTTGCAGATGTATATGTCGGAGATGGTTTCGGCGCTGTGCACCGCAAGCACGCATCAGTATTTGATCTTCCAAAGCTCCTTCCACATGCAGCAGGAACTCTTGTTGCAGCAGAAGTTGAAGTTTTGAAGAAGCTCACAACCGAGCCAGCTCGCCCATATGGCGTTGTTCTCGGAGGAGCAAAGGTCTCTGACAAGCTTGGCGTTATCTCTAACTTGCTCGGCAAGGTGGATGTGATGGCGATCGGCGGGGGAATGGTCTTTACATTCTTAGCGGCACAAGGAAAAGAAATTGGTAAGTCACTTGTTGAGGCTGAAATGCTCGACACTGTACGCGGCCTCATTAAGGAAGCAGAAGAAAAGGGCGTTCGCCTTGTCCTTCCTACAGATATCGTCGTAGCTCCTGCATTTGCTGCAGATTCACCTGCAACAACAGTGGCAGCAGATGCAATCCCTGCAGATCAAATGGGCCTTGATATCGGACCAGATTCAGCTGCGGCATTTGCAACTGCAATTCGCGAGTGTAAGACAGTATTTTGGAATGGCCCCATGGGCGTCTTTGAATTCGCGGCATTCTCAAACGGAACAAAGGTCGTCGCTCAAGCGTTGACTGAAGTTTCAGGAATCTCTGTTGTTGGTGGTGGCGATTCAGCTGCTGCTGTGCGCGCACTCGGCTTTAAGGATGATCAGTTTGGTTACATCTCAACTGGTGGCGGCGCATCTCTTGAGTACTTGGAAGGCAAAGAACTTCCTGGACTCAAAGCCCTCGATCTCTAATTTCATTTATACATCAACTATCAAGGAGTAAAAATGCGTAAGCCACTGATGGCCGGTAACTGGAAGATGAACCTCAATCACCTCGAGGCGATTGCAGTTGCACAGAAGCTTGTCTACTCACTGACAGATGCAGATTACGATGCAGTCGATGTTGCAGTAATCCCACCATTTACTGATATTCGTTCGATCCAAACTATGGTCGATGGTGATCGCCTTCGCCTTCAGTATGGGGCGCAGGATTTATCTCCTGAGGCCTCCGGTGCTTTCACTGGTGATATCTCAGGTTCAATGCTCGCAAAGCTCGGTTGCACATTTGTTGTTATCGGCCACTCAGAGCGCCGCGCTATTCATAATGAAGATGATTCGCTCATCAATCGCAAGATTAAGGCAGCACTTGCCAATGAACTCACACCGATCTTCTGTGTAGGAGAGGAACTTCCTGTCCGCGAATCAGGCACACATGTTTCACATGTCATCCGTCAGGTTCGTGCGGGTCTCGAAGGTTTTACAAAGCCAGAACTAAAGAAGATTGTTATTGCTTACGAGCCAGTGTGGGCAATCGGAACAGGGAAGACAGCTACACCTGAGGATGCTCAGGAAGTATGTGCTGCAATCCGTGAAGAAATCGAACAGATCGGTTCATCTGAAATCGCATCAAATATGCGCATTCTCTACGGCGGTTCTGTGAAGTCTTCAAATATCGTAGAAATCATGAAGCAGGACGATGTCGATGGCGCCCTCATTGGTGGAGCGAGCCTTGATCCTGAGGAATTGGCGAAAATCGCTAAGTTCTATGCGGTCGCCGAGTAAGGCTTCTCAGCCTTTATTCGCTATTCTTACCCCCTGTTCAGCACGTAAATGACTTAAGGAGTTATCCGTGGCTTTAGCACTATCAATCTTTCTCGTGATCACCAGCGTCTTGATGATCCTTCTCGTCCTCCTTCACAAGGGCAAGGGCTCCGGCCTTTCAGACCTCTTCGGTGGCGGAATCTCATCTAACTACGGCGGCTCATCTGTCGTAGAGCGAAACCTTGATCGAATCACAATCGTTATCGGTGGACTTTGGTTTGCTGGCGTTGTCGGTCTCTCACTCGTTTTGAAGGGCTAATCCATGGCAAGTGCAATTCGCGGAAGTCGTGTCGGCGCTGGCCCAATGGGCGAGGCTGAGCGCGGCGATCAAATCGAACGTAAGAGCGTTTCATATTGGTGTGCAAAGGGACATGAAGTTCGTCCATCTTTTGCTGTTGAAGAATCTGTAGAAATTCCAGCACAGTGGGATTGCCCAAAGTGTGGACTTCCAGCAGGTCTCGATAAGAACAATCCACCAAGTGCAGTTGTTAATGTTCCTTACAAGACACACCTTGCATATGTGAAAGAACGTCGATCAGATGCAGAGGGAGCACAGATTCTAGAAGATGCCCTCCGCAAGCTTCGCGGAGATGACATCGACTAGTCGATCAATCTAATTAAAGGGCTCTTGCCGCTTTAAGAATTTCCTCAATACCCGCATTGCGGTTCTTTAGATGAAGACGCAAGAGCGGGTATTGACGTTTAGCAAGAGCTTTTCCATCACCAAGACCTTGAGCTGCAACGAGCGTTGCAAATGAGAAGTCGCGCCCTGGAATATCGAAGTCACAATCAACTTCACCGGTGATCTGAATAAATGTTCCATTAGGTTGACCAGCTTTATGGAACTGGCCAGTGGAGTGCATGAAGCGTGGACCCCACCCAAATGTTGTCGGCTTTCCTGATGCACCAGATATGAGTGCACGAAGTTCTTCAAGGGCTGCATCATCTTTACGATCAAGGTAAGCCATGATGGCGATATACCCACCATCGACAGTTGCATCAATCATCGCTCGAAGCGATTCTGCAATTGAAGACCCTTCTCCGAAGATTTCAACATCACCTTCAATTGATGCAGGTGTTAATTGCGGAACAACAGTAGCGCCTGTGCGCTTCCATTCATTGAGCAGTGCAAGGGTTTGATCTTTTGCCTCTGTAACGTTTGGCTGATTAAAAGGGTCAATCGAAAGTGCTGCGCCAACAATTGCTGTAACCCACTCCCAGAAGATGAAGTGCGCGCCAAGAGGCGCAACAACGTTGAGGTCTGCACCTGATTCTGCGAAGGCAACGGTAAATGGATTTCCGACTTCTGCAGCCGCTACAGATTCTGCAACGATAGGAAGGCGACCATTTCCATCTTTCCCTGTTGACTCAGCAATCAGTTGCTCGATCCAGTCAGAGATTCCAGGAACATCTGAGCCGTGATCGGTAAAGCCGATGTACTGGCCAGCAATCTCGCTGAAGAGATAGGCGACATCGAGGATCGTTTCGTTATTACTTAAGAAATCTGATTTTGCATGGGATGCATCTGCAAGAACGCTCCAGATATCAATTCCTGCAAGGACGGCCGGAACTACACCGAATGCGCTAAGTGCGCTAAAGCGGCCACCGACATTGGCATCTGCATTAACAACGCTGAAACCTGCAGATCGTGTTTCGATATCGAGGCTAGAACCTGGATCTGTCACAAAGACCATGTGGTCTACAGGGTTGAGTCCTGCATCAACAATTTTCTGCTGAAAGAGTGCGCGCTGTGACGAGGTCTCGATTGTTGAACCTGATTTCGAGCTGACTACAAAGACGGTCTTTGAAAGATCGCCATTGAGAGCGTGTGCAATGTAATTAGGGTCCGTGGAATCGACAACAACGAGTGGGCGATTGAAAGTCTTAGATAAGACTTCAGGTGCAAGTGAGGAGCCACCCATTCCGCAGAGAACCACGAGATTTTTGCCCGCAAAGCGAGATGCGAGAGCGGTAACTTCTTCACGCAGCAAAAGGGAAGTGGAAGGTAGATCAACCCAATTGAGTCGAATTGCCGCTTCCTCTGCAGCTTCTGGGCCCCATGTAGTGGAATCCTTTACTGCGATCTTTTGATGAACCTCGCGAAGATATGCATATCGCGCTGATGTGCGATCGAC
>JBJTMX010000015.1:0-3779 GCA_046070745.1 Candidatus Planktophila sp. | reverse complement strand
AGCCGCCCCTCACTTTGCACCAGATGGAGTGACAGTGAACAAGGGCTTCTACAAGGCTGTAGTTCCTGTAAATGATGCGAAGCTCCTCTGGGGTCTTGAGAATCCAAACGATGCTGTGACAGCTCTTGAAGTTTCTGTAACAACAGAAGAAGGTGGATCATCTGCAGCGCTCAAGAGCGTCTCTGTTAAGAATGGCAAGATCATCATCGATGTATCTGGATTCTCTTACTCACGCCCTAAGTTGAAGATCTCAATCAAGAAGGGCTGGAAGCCAGGTGCGACCATGCTCAACAAGACAACCATTACCTGCGTCTCAGGTAAAACTGTCAAAAAGATAACCGCGGTCAAGCCGACTTGCCCAGCTGGTTATAAAAAGAAGTAACTCCTCCAAGAGATGAATGCGGTAGCTGCCAATAGCGGGACAGAATCATTGGCAGCTACCGCATCTCTAATTTCATACCCATCTACATTGTGAAACAGGTACTTGTGAAAAAGCTAGTGGCAATTCTTGTTGGCGTCTCTGTCGTAGTGGGCGCATCATCTAGCAGTGCCGCAATATACTCAGTAGGAGATCCAGGGCGTTCGTGGTCACAACCTAATGACGCCGCTCGAGGAATGCATATTCAGCAGTTTATCGACGCTGTCCCCAATGAAATTCCATCTTTTCTAGTTCTTGAAACCAATGGCTATGAAACCAAAGAAGATCCAACCTGCACGAGTATCGAAGACTCAAAGTGCATCGGAAAGAACTTGAATTTTTCAGCTGTTCTACCGCGATGCGTGAGTGATGTCGATATAAATTGCACTGTAGATGTTGGGATCATTTCGAGTGAAGGAGTCAAGACAAGTGCCGTGTTTGGCCGATACTTTCCAAACCATGCTCAGAATGAATTTACTGGTAATGCTGCCCGCAATCTTCCTTCCGGAGTCGCAGGCAGCATTTACTCGATACCACAAGCCCTGCATGATGGAGGCGACAAATACTATGTATCTGTAGTTGTCAAAGGTGGCGTTTCTTCTTCAGGGCAAGTAACGAGTAACGGTATCGATGTACGCATTACTCCTGTTGCATTGGAGGCCTCAGGATATTTCTCTGCTTCAAATGAGCAGCGCGATGCGGGTTGGGCACAGATCACCGACCAGAACACCGGGTTGGTTAGGTGGGGACAGCAAGGGTCAGGTTATTCAGGTAATCAATATTGCGTAGCCAACTCGTGGAAAGAGAAGGCTTGCGCCCAGAAGTATGCATTTCCCGCTGACATTAGGTATTACGTGACTACCCGCCTGAGCACGGTACCCGGCGGTTGGATGCATGGCCGAGTAAGTTCTCCCGATATTCTCATTTCGACCTATGGCGCAGCATCAACTTTAGAATTCCGTGGCAATCCGATTGCCGTTCCTACAGTTTATAAAATGTATCTCTATCCAGAAATGCCTGATGCGTTGAAGGATCAATATGATGTTATTAAAGGAGGCTATAAGCGTTCACCATGGTGCATTAATTCAACTGGGTACTGTGCAGGCGGAAGATCTGGCCCTTCAACAGATCCATTGAACAGAAATGTAATTATTTCTCCCGATCCATGGGATCCATTTGGAATGGAGCAACTCAAACTTTGGCTCCCGTATGTCAATGATAAAGCCACGGCTCTTCCTTCATTTTGGAGTGTTCGCACACTCTCTTCTAATGAGATGGAAGGAAGCAGTCAGTGTTTTAAGGACACAACGAAGATCACTGGAATCGTGACCACCAATTCCACTCAATATTCAGCAGGTCCACCATCTTTTGATAAGACTGAAGGAACGCTTGGATATCAAGTTGCTTCCCCTCACTATGGAACAACTGGTGATGTCTTTAAGGGCTCGTATGACCTTGTGATGAGATCAGAGGTTGCGCGTTGTGTTTACGGATTCTCTAAGGCTCCTATTCAGGCAAGCCTCTCCATTACCAGTGCGGATGGTTCACCGCAGATTGCAACTACATTGATGGGGGAGCGAAATGGCTGGCTGTACTTATCGGCAAAGAATTTTGAATTCTCTGCTCCGATTATCAAGGCAAAGCTGACACAAGAGGCACCAGCACCTACGCCATCGCCTGAAGTAACGACCCAAGTTGTTACCCCAAAAAGTTCATCGATTCTCTGCATCAAAGGTAAGAGTTCGAAGAAGGTGACGGCGGTAAATCCCAAGTGTCCTTCCGGATATAAGAAGTCAGGAAAGTAAATGCACCTTTTCCGAAGCAAGTTCATTCAGACATTTCTCGTTCTAGGTGTTGCATATCTCGGCATAGTAATTCTTATCTCTCAAAACCCAACAGATAGCACCGAGGCAGTTGATAAGAAACTTACATCGATGAGTTCTGACAACCGCCTTGAAATGCTTGTGCAGATCACGGGAGTAAATCCACTTGAAGGCACTGCAAATGCTCGAGTACTCCCTTGGCCAAACTCTGAAGATATTGGGTACCGCCTCAAGAGTGGCTGGGTTCCGACTCAAAATGTAGATATCGTCGTGGACTCAGTCATCGGAGCAAGTAACGGTGGCAGTAACACCTATTCTTTTGAGGCCGGTGTTCCGACCGGTGGCTTTAATGTGCAAGTTGATGAGCAACCGGGTGCCGGGTCAAAGAGCAGTATCAACTGGTACCCACTCGATCAATATGACTTTGAAGTTCCGATAAGCGCTGTATCAACTCTGAAGAATGGCGACCAGTACGCACAGAACATCTTGCCTCTTAACTACACCAAGAACATCGACACCTTTGATATTTCGATGAAGCATGGGCTTTGGAATGATGCTTTCAAGACTGTGGCGATGGGGGATGAGAAGTCATTCCAGATGGCAGTAGACGAATTTAATAATGGTGAGTCCTCATCAGTTTTCGAAGCTCACCGCTCTAACT
This sequence comes from Candidatus Planktophila sp., assembly GCA_046070745.1. GTDB lineage: Bacteria > Actinomycetota > Actinomycetes > Nanopelagicales > Nanopelagicaceae > Planktophila. The sequence goes on along the minus strand of JBJTMX010000015.1, from coordinate 877 downwards.
CAACCAAGTTGCTCGTCACAATCATCTTGCTCCTGATGCTCACTGCGATGGCTTCGGTCACGATCATGACCTACATGGTGGTCTCGGGCCAGCGCCCACCCACTCTGGGCTCTCTGACCTGGGCTGCAGCGCTGACGTACTCATTAATTTCTCTCCGCGGTCTCATGCCAGGAGCACCTCCGATCGGGATATTTGTGGATAAAGTCTTCTATTTCCCATCCCTCATTACGACTTTGGTCTGTTCACTCTGGGTCTTGGTCACCTGGGTGCGGCGAGAAGATTTCCAGAGCTAGTAAACCTAAATCGAAATTTCGAAAGTAGAAAATGTGAAATGAAAAAGCTAATTTCCTTAGTGGTAGTTGCTGCAGGACTTCTTGTGCCTTCATTGGCGCATGCAGAGGTCACCTTCTCCGCAACCCAGTGGCCACCATCTTGGAATCAAGATATGCAGAACTTCCAAAGTACGCCACTTACGCACTATGCCTTTGACATCGTGGATACCTTCAATAGTGGTTCAACCGACTACTCATTTATTCGTGTAGCGACGCCGGGACCTCAGCCATTTTGCACAAGTTTGCAGGATGAATATTGCATCCCCCTTGCAAAGAAGTATGGCTGGTGGATTATCCGACTACTTCCCGTCTGCGCTTCTCTCGATGAGAAGAGCGAATGCATCGAAGGGCTTTCTGTCACCGGTTCCGATGGAGTCGAGAGAAAATTTCTGAACTCTGGTATTTATAGCCGTAATTACTTTCCAGCAAATAAAGCACGCGGTTTAGGTGAGGGTTCGGGATCAAGTTTATGGGTAGATCCAAATTCACCTGATTCAGGGAATGGATATCTCATCACCGTAAGTGGCGATGCCGGTGCACCTTTT
>JBJTMX010000014.1:0-3533 GCA_046070745.1 Candidatus Planktophila sp. | reverse complement strand
GTTGCTGGAAGGCGCAAGATCGCTGTCGTACAGAGGTTCCACAGTTGATGCAGATCGGTACCAACCATCGCATCGCCTGCCATTTCCCGGAAGCATAATTACAAATAAAAAACCCCGGACCATAATTGGCCCGGGGTTTTTAATTGAGAAATTGCTTAAGCGATCTTGCCTTCTACTGCAACCTTTGATTCGCCAATCTGAACTGTAAGGCTGAGTGGATCCCCAGAATCGGCTTGGCATCCAACTCCATACGCATAGGTAGCTGTGGCACCAGGCGCAAGTGGTTCTGTTGGAGCACCGTTAATATCGAGATCGCCGAGCACATCGAAGCACACATTAGAACCCGAATCTGCAATAAGTGCGACGGTTGCAAAATCAAGTGGGGTTGCTCCACCGTTCTTGATCGTGACATTGAATCTGTTAGCAACTTTAGGCTTCTGGTCAATATTCGTCATGAATTGGCTTGGTGTAAAACGAGTAGGAGCTGCAACTGTGACAAAGACGCCTCCACCAAGATCAAGCGGTGTATCAAATGCGATTGTCGCTACTGGGGCAGTTTCTTCTACAAGAGTGGTCTTATCCTTTGGAAGATCGCTTCCGCCATTAGTGACTGAGCGAAGGATCGAGAGGGCTACGACAGCGACGACGCCGACGAGGATCCACTGCTTGCGAGTGAGCTTCTTCATCTGTACTTCTCCTTATATTCGTTGAAACGATGGGTAAATCTTAGCCTTGAAGGGGCAAAAGAGCCGCTACCAGATACTGACTCGCATTGAAGGATCGAGCCACATTGCATCTTCTGGAGAGAGATTGAAGGCAGTGTAGAAAGCATCCAAGTTGCGAACGATCTGGTTGCAGCGGAACTCATCAGGACTATGTGGATCTGTTGCAATACGACGGCGGGTCTCTTCAGGGCGGTTCTTTCCGCGCCATGCCTGCGCATATGAGAGGAAGAAGCGCTGATCGCCCGTCATTCCATCGATTACGGGTGCTTCTGCGCCGTTGAGAGCCAATTTATAGGCCTTATAAGCGATTTCAAGGCCTGATAGGTCGCCGATGTTCTCTCCGATGGTAAATGCACCATTGACGTGTGTATCGGGCGTCGAGGCGGGGCAGAGCGCATCGAATTGCTCAATCAGCACACCGGTAAGTTTTTCAAATGCTTCGCGGTCGCTTTCGACCCACCAATCAACGAGATTTCCATCGCCATCATACTTAGAACCCTGGTCATCAAAGCCATGACCAATCTCATGACCAATAACAGAACCGATTCCACCGTAATTTGCAGCAATATCGACAGTGATATCGAAGAAGGGTGGCTGCAAGATTGCTGCGGGGAAGACGATCTCATTCATGGTTGGGTTGTAATAGGCATTTACCGTTTGCGGAGTCATATGCCACTCATCGCGATCAACTGGCTTGCCGATTTTATCGACCGCCTCTTTATGGCCGAATGCCGCGATGCGCTGCAAGTTACCAATTAAGTCATCAGCCTTGATTTCAAGAGTGGAGTAATCACGCCACTTATCCGGATAGCCAATCTTCGGCGTGAATTTGGAGAGCTTCTCAAGCGCCTTCACCTTGGTGGCATCAGACATCCAGGAAAGTTCCTTGATGCTCGCCTCATAGGCCTTCGTCAGGTAATCGACAAGAACGAGCATTTCTCTCTTGGCAGCCTCTGGGAAGTACATACCGACGTAGACCTTGCCGATCGCCTCTCCTAATGAGCCCTGCACGAGTGAGACTCCACGCTTCCAGCGCTCGCGTATTTGAGGAGTGCCGGAAAGAGTTGTGCCATAAAAGGAGAAGTTCTGCTGCACGATATCGTCGGTTAAATAAGGAGCGCTGCTACTGATTAATTGCCACTTCAACCACGAAATCCATACATCACGACGATCGCTGAAGTGGGCCAACATCGCTGATGTGCCAGAGAAGAATGACGGCTCATGGATATTCAAATCATCAAAGGCAATGACCGGAATCTTGGCGCTCTGCGCCCAGAGCTCCCAGTGGAAATGTGGAGCTAGCTCTTGAAGTTGTGCGCGGCTGGTCTTGTTATACGTCAGTGTTGCATCGCGATCTTTAACTTGATCCCAATGATGCGCTGCGATCTCTGTCTCCAGGGCAAGAATTTCATCCGCCATCAACGGTACCCCCGCCAAAGCGCCCATCTTGCTTACATGTTCTACGAACGCTTCACGAATAGGGGCGAACTGTTCTTCACGGTAATAGGACTCATCAGGTAGCGAGAGGCCACCCTGACCGATATGGAAGATGTTCTTCACTGAATTCATCGGATCGGCATAGACAGCTGCACCAAAAATTCCACTGAGACCTTCTGTCTCAAGTCGGCCCATGGTTGCGATAAATGAATGCACATCTGTAATGGAGTCAATTGCCGCCAGGTCTTGCGCCAGAGGGGAGAGGCCGCGAGCGGCAATCGCATCGGTATCCATAAACGATGTAAAGAGGTCACCGATTTTCTGGGACTCATCGGAACCGGAGGCGGTTTCGATAATTTCACGGACCTGCATCTCAGCGATGTCATACAGTTCGCGCGATACGCCATCGCTGGCACGGTCTGCTGGAATCTCGTAGCTCTCAAGCCAAGTACCTGCAAAGTGGCGGAAGAGGTCGTCTTGAGGACGAACGGATAGATCCATAAAGCTCTTATTAATGCCTGACTTCACAGGTACTCGCTTTCGATAATTATTGATAGTGGCAGTCTACGTCAGTAGTTGAATCTTCAACCATTGTCGTATCATTGCCATATGGCTGAGAAAAACGCTACCGCACCTAAGTGGCTCAATCCTGCAGAAATGAAGGCTTGGCGTGAGTACATCATTGCAAGTCGCCGTTTACTTGACGCGCTCGATGAAGACCTCGCCGCTCACGACCTTTCCATGCCTGATTATGAAGTCTTGGCCCAACTCAGCGACGCTCCGGATCGCACTATGAGAATGTCTGAGCTGGCCGAGGTCGCCATGATTTCGCGCTCTCGTCTATCTCACCGGATTAAAGTGATGGAGAAGGAAGGCTGGGTGCGCCGAGAAGCATGCCCTGACGATAAGCGCGGATATTTTGCCATCATGACTCCAAAGGGCTGGAAGGCGATTGTTGCTGCCGCCCCAGATCACGTGGCAAGTGTCCGTAGCCGTTTTCTTGACGTCCTTGATAAGAATGACCAGAAAATTCTGGCAGAGGTTTTCAATCGGGTTGCCGCCCGAATCAAAGAGATCGATAAGGATTCTTGTAGCAATTAATTTCTTGCGCAATTACTTTATTGCAATAAAAAACCCCGCCACTTTCGTGGCGGGGTTTTTTACAAGTAGTAAGTGAATTACTTCTTCTTAGCTGCTGGCTTGCGCTTAGCAACCTTCTTAACTGCAGCCTTCTTAGCAGCTGGCTTGCGCTTCGCTGTTGTCTTCTTAGCAGCAGCCTTCTTTGCAGCTGGCTTGCGCTTTGCAGTTGTCTTCTTAGCAGCTGGCTTTGCAGCAGCCTTCTTGCGACGCTTTGGAGCAGCCTTCTTTGCA
>JBJTMX010000013.1:0-5024 GCA_046070745.1 Candidatus Planktophila sp. | reverse complement strand
CCACATTTAACAAAGGCTGCGCTCTTCCAGAAGTCAGGTCACTTGGATTGGTACTCAGAAGGTATGTACCCACCAATGATTATGGATGAAGAGCTTCACGAGGATGGCACTATCAAGCGTCCTGGTCAGCAGTACTACATGAAGCCAATGAACTGCCCCTTTCACAACTTGATTTTCCAGTCACGTGGTCGTTCCTATCGCGAACTTCCATTGCGTCTCTTTGAATTCGGAACTGTTTACCGATATGAAAAGTCTGGCGTATTGCACGGGATCACACGTGCGCGAGGATTTACTCAAGACGATGCACACATTTACTGCACCAAGGATCAAATGCCAGGTGAGCTCGATTCACTTCTGACATTCGTTCTCAATTTGCTTCGCGACTACGGTTTGGAAGATTTCTACCTAGAACTTTCAACTCGTAACCCAGAGAAGTCAGTCGGAGAAGATTCCGATTGGGAAGAGGCAACAGAGGCTCTTCGCAAGGCAGCACTCGCTCAGAACCTTGAACTTGTTCTCGATGAAGGTGGAGCAGCGTTCTACGGTCCGAAGATTTCTGTTCAAGCAAAGGATGCAATCGGCCGCACATGGCAGATGTCTACAATCCAGGTGGACTTCCAGTTGCCACAGCGCTTCGAACTTGAGTACGCAGCATCTGATGGAACACGTCAGCGCCCAGTAATGATTCACCGTGCGCTCTTCGGTTCAATCGAACGCTTCTTCGGTGTTCTCACTGAGCACTACTCAGGAGCATTTCCAGCATGGCTTGCACCAGTGCAGGCGATTGCAATTCCAGTTGCAGATACTTTCGCTGACTACATGTTCGACGTCGTTGCGCAGCTAAAGAAGGCTGGCATCCGCGCCGATATCGATGCATCAGATGATCGCTTCCAAAAGAAGATTCGCAATGCTCAGTTGCAGAAGATTCCATTTATGTTGATTGCCGGTGAAGAGGATATGAAGGCAGGCGCTGTCTCATTCCGTTACCGCAATGGTGATCAGAAGAATGGCGTGCCAATTGCGGATGCAATTGCTGAAATTGCCAAGGTTGTCGCTGAGAGAACTCAGAACTAACTATGTCTGAAGTTCTTAACGGCGGAGCAGGAATGCCTGATGGATGGCATCGCTTGTGGGCGCCGCATCGCCTTGATTATCTTCGCGGCGAAAATCGTCCACTTGATGGAAACGATGTTCAGTGCCCGTTCTGCCATATCCCAACGCTTTCTGATCAGGATGGCTTGATCGTTGCTCGCGGGACACATGCTTACGTTGTCATGAATCTCTATCCATACAACCCAGGCCACTTGCTTATCTGTGCTTATCGCCACGTTGCAGATCTCACCGACCTCACCGTTGAAGAGCGCCACGAGATCACCGATATGACGGCCCATGCAATGACCACTGTACGTAAAGTTTCTAACGCCGAAGGCTTCAACCTCGGCATGAACCAAGGCGCGATTTCAGGTGCTGGAGTTGCTGCACATATTCACCAGCATGTTGTTCCACGCTGGTCAGGAGATGCAAACTTCATGCCAATTATTGGAAAGACAAAGGTTCTTCCACAACTACTTACTCAGACTCGAAGCGAGTTAGCTGCGGCTTGGTAGTTCGTCTAAATATTTTTGAACAAGATCTACACCAAGTCCTATAGCAAGATTGATTGGTAGCGCTGGAAAGAGAATACCGGCAGCAAATGCACCATCTTCCATCTCTTCCATTTGAGACAAATACTCTTCGCGAAATTCTGCAACTACTTCTTGCAACTCTTCATCCGCATGACCAATAACTGGTGGAGTAACTGAATAGTCGATTGTCGTTAAATCCTTTAGTGAAATCACTCCAATTGGTGCACCAGACTCATCATGGAGAACTAAATATGGAGTCACGGTTGTATCGAAGACTCGATTAGCAACCATCACTGCGTCATCGAAATCCATCTCCATGCCTTCCATCACAATGATGACCACAAGTCGAGGTGTCTGGAACTCATCGAATGACTTCCACAGTTCAATAGTTGGACCATCGATACCGGCAGCAGGATTGATAGCGAAGATCGCAACATCGCATTCAGGGTCAGCTATAGTCGACACGGTGCCACCAAAAGCTGCGGCTATAGATTTAGGAAGTGCGCTGATATGTCCGTAGATATTGACGGATTTCACCGCGTCACGACTAGTTGAACTCATAGAGGTAACTCTACGATGGGCTAATGGTCAGTACTGCATTTAAGCCCGCTGTGACGCGCGTGATTGAGCCCATGGCTCGCGCCGCTGTCCGCGCTCGAATCACTCCCGACATGGTCACGCTTCTCGGAACCATCGGCTCAGTTATCTCGGCCATCTACTTCTATCCACGAGGCGACCTCTTTATTGGCACACTGATTATCTGCGTATTCGCACTCAGTGATCTCTTTGATGGGGCTATCGCGCGTCTATCAGAACGTGGTGCCAGCCAATGGGGCGCCTTCCTTGATTCGACGTGTGATCGCCTGACAGATGCTTCAATTCTCGGAGCTCTCGCGGTGTACTGCGTCCTCAATGACAACGATATTTACGTGGTTGTTGTCGCATCCATTGTCTTTGGATTTCTTGTTTCTTACATCCGCGCAAAGGCAGAGAGCTACGGGGTTCCATGCACGGTGGGACTTGCAGAGCGTACCGAACGTTTGATTATTGCTCTGACTGCAATTGGTTTACATGGACTTGATATTCCATATGCTCTTGCGATCGGGGTCTGGCTTCTCTTTTCCTTGAGTTTCATCACCGTTATACAACGCGTCACGGTAGTTAATAAAGGTCTGCGCCAGTAATGATTGAACAACTCTCTTATCTTGCCTACCTTCTCGGTTGGAAAATCGTCGGTGCGCTGCCAGAGAAAACTGCGTACTCTCTCTTTTCAAAAATCGCTTCGCGCATGTATAAAAAGAACGGAAAGAGTGTTCGTCGCCTGCGCACCAATCTCTCTATCGTTTCTCCGAAGTTGAACACAGAAGAACTTGAAGCACTCGTTGAGGATGGCCTTGAAAGTTATATGCGCTACTGGTGCGACACTTTCAGAATTCATACCTGGTCACATGCGCGAATCGAAGCGACCGTTACTTTAGAGAACGATCACCTGCTTCGTGATCCGATGAAAGACGGCAGGGGAGTCATCATCGCTTTACCCCACTCTGGCAACTGGGACCAAGCAGGCGCGTACTTCTGTCAGCAAGGTATTCCACTCGTCACTGTTGCTGAAATCCTGAAGCCAGAGAAGCTCTTTCAGAAGTTCTTGGATTACCGCACCCAGATGGGCTTTGAGGTACTCGGCCTTGATTCGCGAGCATTCGTTACCTTGATTCGTCGTGCACGAGAGAAGAGATTGATCGCTCTCGTCGCAGATCGTGATTTATCGGATTCAGGGATCCCCGTGAAGTTCTTTGGACGCACATCGAAGATGCCAGCAGGCCCTGCAGTATTGGCACTGAAAGAAGGCTTGCCTCTTGTGGTTGCTCATGTCAGTTATACAGAGACTGGCATCCACATCAACTTCACTGGGATTGCATTAGCGACAGGTGCAAGCGAAGAAGAGAAGATTTCAGGGACAGTGCAAGCAATTGCAACGGCATTTGAATCAGGTATCGCTGCGCATCCTCAGGATTGGCATATGTTGCAACGTATCTGGATTGATGAAGGTATCTACTCATGACATTTGAAAAGAAGAAGATCGGCATCGTTTGTCCCTACGGTTGGGATACACCGGGTGGAGTTCAAGCACACATTGCTGATCTTGCAACATATTTGATTTCACAGGGCCACCAAGTATCGGTTCTTGCACCTGTGACAGATGATTCCAACTTGCCTGACTATCTCGTTAACGCGGGTAAGCCAATTGCTATCCCTTATAACGGAGCAGTTGCTCGCATCCTCTTCGGACCCATTGCATTTGCTCGCGTACGCTCATGGATCTCGCAAGGCGATTTCGATGTGGTGCATTTACACGAACCTGCGATTCCTTCTATCTCACTTCTTGCCTGCTTTGCGGCAGAAGGGCCTCTTGTTGGAACTTTCCATGCATCCGCTAAGCGACAGAAAGCAATTTTTGCTATCGGTCCGATTCTTGAACCAGTAATTGAGAAATTAACTGCACGTATTGCGGTATCTGAAGCAGCTCGTGCAACTCTAACCGAACACCTTGAAACTGACGCTGTTGTTGTTCCCAATGGGATCTATGCACGTCGCCTTGCATCAGGAAAGCTCGACCCCAAGTGGAGCGGCACAACAATCGGCTTTATTGGTCGCTTTGAGGAGCCACGCAAGGGTCTTGCAATTCTCGTTCAGGCACTTCCTTCGATTATCGCCAAGAACCCAGATGTAAAGGTGCTTGTTGCAGGACCAGGAGATTCGGTTAACTTCTTGAAGGAAGTACCTGCTTCCTTGCATTCACGTTTCACTTTCTTAGGGCGCATCTCTGAAGAAGAGAAGGCTGACTTCCTTCATTCAATCGGTGTTTACGTAGCGCCTAATACTGGCGGCGAGTCATTTGGAATCATTCTCGCTGAAGCGCTTGCTGCAGGAGCTGCAGTGGTTGCCAGCGATATTCCCGCATTCGATGCACTTCTAGGTTCAGGAGCTTATGGAACTCTCTTCGAATCAGAGAACGCTATTTCTCTCGGAACTTCAATTAATAGAGTCTTTGGTGATGACGAACTCCGCAATCGCATTCGCACTTCAGGTAAGGCCTATGCGCAGAGCTTTGATTGGGATGAAGTAGCTACTCGCATCTTCGATGTTTATGAGATGGCGATGGTCGGGCTTGGTAAAGTGACGCTCTCATCGGAAAACCGCGGCTGGAATAAATTCTTAGGAAAATAGAATGAATATGACTTCACTTGCGGCGCTCTTTATCGTCTCCCTCTTTGCGTGGTACTTGTCCTTTCTTGCAACGCGCCTTGATCGTCTTCACCACCGCGTTGAAACTAGCTGGGCAAATCTCGATGGTTTGCTGCAGCGACGAGCAGCTATCGCAATTGAAATTGCACGTTC
>JBJTMX010000012.1:0-9734 GCA_046070745.1 Candidatus Planktophila sp. | reverse complement strand
TGAGCCTCAATGACCTTTGCGAATTTTCGATCTCGTGTAGCTATTTCAGCTGTGACCTTCTTCATCGCTCTTTCGGTAATTAAGGTGATGGGCATATGGGCAATCATGGAGATTCGTGGGCTGGAGTGTAATACTTCCGGTCATGAGCGATTTTCATCTCGTGCCGCTGGGCGAACTACAAACACACAAATCTGAAAAGTGGAGAGCATTTCCTAAGGATGTTCTACCTCTTCCTGTCGCAGAGATGGATTTTCCAGTAGCAGAACCCATCCGCCGCACTTTGACTGAGATGGTTGATAAATCAGATCTTGGCTACCTCGGTGCGATCCCCGAGATGGGGGAGGCATTTGCAGCTTTTGCATCTCGTCGATTCGGGTGGCGCCCGGATCCATCACAGATTCGAATCGCAGCAGATGTTGGTGTCGGAATCGTAGAGACTCTTCGCGTCATCACCGATTATGGCGACAAGATTCTTCTGAACTCTCCGGTATATCCCAACTTCTGGACCTGGGCCAACGAGACACATCTCGAGATTGTTGATGTTCCGCTGATTCGTGCAGATGAAGAAATCAATGGTTCGCCGTGGCACATAGATTGGGCAGGAATCGAAAAAGCATATAAATCAGGAATCAAGGTGCACCTGATCTGTAATCCTCACAATCCGCTAGGTCGCGTCTACACACGTGACGAGCTAGAGCGTCTTGTTGAACTTGCAGATGCGAATAACGTCATCATCATTAGCGATGAGATTCACTCGCCACTTACATACTCCGAGCAGAAGTTCACGCCTTTCCTCACATTGGGAGATAAAGCACGCCAAGTCGGAATCACCGTGACTGCTGCAAGTAAAGGCTGGAATATTGCAGGCCTCAAGTGCGCAATCATCGTGACGGAAAATGCCCAGATGCATCAACGTCTAGATGCCATCGCGCCAGCAACTCACTATCGCGCTTCGCTACTGGGTGCATTTGCCACAGTGGCTGCTTTCCAAGAGGGCGAACCATGGCTCAATGAGCTCATGGCGCAACTCGATATCAACCGCAAACTCGTCATCGACTTAGTCACAGAGAAATTACCTCAGGCGAAGACTCACATGCCGCATTGCTCCTACCTTGCCTGGATTGATTTCAGCGCCTACGGAATCGGCGACGATCCCGCAGGTTACCTTCTTGAAAATGCGAAGGTGGCTTTTGTGCCAGGAGTTCGGTTTGGTGAGAAGTTCGCCGGCTATGTACGTTTGAACTTTGCAACTTCACCGGAAATAATCACTGAGGCGATTGATCGAGTAGCGAAAGCACTGCACTGAGCGACTATCCTTTGCCTATGAATTCACGGCACCCTGAAACAAACGCAATTAGCGCGGGGCGTCCTGCTCATAAACCTGGTGCTGGCATGAACGCGCCGATCTCAATGAACTCAACTTTCGTTGCCAACGGTGATTTGAGTTATGGAAGATTCGGCAACGAGAGCTGGAGCGCACTTGAAGAGGCGATTACTCTGCTCGAGCACGGCAACTCTACGCTTGCCTTCTCCTCCGGAATGGCTGCAATCTCTGCAGTCTTCTCGCTACTTCCACATGGAGCGCCGGTTGTTGCTTCAGACCAGGGATATAGCGGAACGATGGCGCTACTCAAGAAATATCACGAACAGGGGCGCTTGGATGTTCGCTTTATTGATATTGCAAATACAAAAGATGTCTTTGAAGCGTTGATGGGCGCCGCATTCTTGTGGATTGAATCTCCAACTAATCCAGGACTTGAAATCGCTGAGATGGCAGTAATCATTGGAGAAGCCAAGAAGCGAAATATGGGAGTTGCTGTCGATAACACCTTTGCAACACCGCTGAATCAATTGCCACTTGAGCTCGGCGCAGATATCTCAATGAACTCAGTAACAAAGTATTTGGCGGGACATAGCGATGTCATTCTTGGCTCACTCACCGTAAAGGACCCTGCACTACATTCACGATTGCAGGAAGCTCGCTCATTACTAGGCGCAATTCCAGGTCCTTTTGAGGCATGGCTTGCCCTTCGCGGAATTCGCACATTCCCGCTTCGTTTTAAAGCTGCACAATCCACCGCTGCTGCCTTGGTCGAAAAGCTTCGCAGTCATTCAAAGATTACAAAGGTTCGCTATCCAGGTTTCGGGGCAATCATCTCTTTTGAAGTAGATGCCGATGTTGATGGCACAGATAAAGTCTGTGAATCAACAACACTGATTACCAATGCCACAAGCCTCGGGGGAGTAGAGAGCACATGGGAGCGCCGTCGTCGTTGGCCCGCTGAAAGTGAGAGTGTTCCGGAGAATTTGATTCGACTCTCCGTGGGTTGTGAGCATATTGATGATTTGTGGGCGGATATCTCTTCTGCTCTTGCAACAATTTATTAGTTTTTTCCCCACCAAAGTGGCGCAAAGAGAGTATTTTAGAGCCATGAAAGCCCTCCGCAGATTATTCGCAGCTCTCACAATGACCCTCCTAGCCTTTAAGGCAGTAGCTACTTTCTTGAGTTGGGTCGAGAAGCAAGAAGATTCTGAGACAGATGCCTGGATCGACGAAGATGAATTCGAGGAAGCATGAAAATCAATATCCATACTCGCCATGCAGATCTAGCAAGTGATTTCAAAGAAATTGCTGAAGAGAAACTTCAATCGATGGAGCGCTTCAATGTACTTATTGAACGCGTAGATGTTGAGGTAACTCATGAAGCAAACCCTCATCAAGGAAAACATTCACACCGTGTTGTGATCGCATCGCACGGTGCAGGACCATCACTTCGCGCAGAGGCAACAGAGTTCAATGATGTTGCAGCCTTTGATGTTGCGATTAAGAGCATCGAACTTCAGATTCGTAAGATTCACGAAAAGAATAAGGATTACGATCGCCAGACAATCCGCACAATGCCGGTAGCTGACTAGCTTTTAATTAACGCTGCTTGGATTTGCTCTGCATCTTCGAGATGCGCATCGGTTCTGCAGGCGGAGTTGGCTCTGGGCCAAGCAAGGTAATTGCATTATCGCGAGCAACAATTGCGGCGGTAATTGCGGTATCACGAGTTGTTGCAGCTAAATTCTTTTGATCCGGAGTTTTTGCCGCTTGCATCGCGCGCTTAAAATCTTTCTTAGCACTTTCGCAAGCTCGATTGAAGCTGGCATTAATTGCATTAATCTGTTGATTTCGTGCCTTCATACTTGCAAGGAATGCATCTCGATCAATTCTGAACTGTTCGATAGCAGGCGCTGGCCCTTGTGGAGGAGCAGGTGTTGGCTCGGCAACTGCAACTGGAATTGAGATAGTCAAAGCAGCCGTCATCATGACGAGGGAAGCCATCAACTTCTTCATGGCATAAGTGTTACCGAGCATCATGTGAAGATTCTGTGAAAACTCCAATTCGAAGGTGTGTGTCGCTAGAGTTGGGCCATGGCACAACTGATTATGGTCATTGATGACGAGCCAGGCGTTCGCGAACTCCTCGCCGATGCCCTCAAGCTCGCAGGGTTTGAAACAGTCACTGCTGCCGATGCCATGATCGCTCAAACGATGCTTCGAACAACAAAGCCTGACTTGTTGATCGTTGATATCAATATGCCACTGATGGATGGCTTTGAATTTATCGAAAGAATCCGTGGGAATGGCGATAACACGCCAGCCCTTATGCTCAGCGCCAGAGGCGATCGCGCAGATATCACTCGAGGCTTAACCCTTGGCGCAGATGACTACGTTACTAAACCCTTTGGCCTGGAAGAACTCGTACTTCGTGTCCGCGCGATTCTGCGACGTGCGCAATTTTCGGAGAGCGTTCCGACTGTACTTACCTGTGGGCCAATAACGCTTGATGAAGAGTCTCATACCGTTACATTTAATGGAGAGTCAGTTGACCTTTCACCAACCGAATTCAGATTACTTCACGTTCTTCTCGAGTCAAAAGGCCGCGTTCTGAGTAAGAGCTTCTTATTGGACGAGGTATGGGGAATCAACTTTGAAACAGAGACAACTGTTGTCGATACCTACATCTCTTATTTGCGGAAGAAGCTACATCGAGATGGCTTTGAGGGAATTCGCACCGTCCGTGGAGTGGGCTTCCAGCTCTTACTTGAGAAGAAGTGAAACTTACATCTAACGCACGACTTCGCATTGTCACAATTGCAATCACTACAATTCTGACCGCATCCATTGGATGGCTTATTACAGACCAGGGTTACAACAAAGATATTCGAGCTATCGATAATGCAATTAACTCAACAATTATCGATGCATCGCAATCACCTCATCAGGAGCTCAGTGCCGCACTCTTCCATATCGAGGACTTCTCTCTCGATGTCTCGCTCTTTCTTGTGGCTAGAGATGGTTCAATCACGACTGTTAGTGAATCGACGATTGATCTGGCAGAGGAAATTTCTCTCCGCGATGCAGCACAAGCTGTAGATAAAGTTCAGCGCAATCATGCTGGGAGCCCCATCAGATATCGATCACTTTTGATTTCAGGCGGAGATTATCTCGTCGTAGCGGCCTCTTCCAAAGAGGTCATTAAAAATTTCCAAGCCAGTTTGCTTTCTGTTGCAATCGCAACAGCCGCAATGTCCTCTATCTCCTTCATTCTTCTTACTTTTTATACACGCAGATTAAAGCGACGTGACGATAAAGATTCATTAGCCCGAATGCAGATTTTCCTTGGCGATGCATCGCATGAGCTTCGTACGCCTTTAACTGTCATCAAAGGTTATGTGGAGATGTTAAGTAAGGGCCAGATGTCTGCAGAAGCAGATCGTGCTCGCGCCTTTGGACGAGTGAGCTCTGAAATTGGGCGTATGGAAACCCTCATTCACGATCTGTTATTGCTCGCCGAATTAGGGGAGAGTGGTTATCGTGAACGAGAAGACCTCGACTTATCGGAACTCTTGAGTTCCTACTGCGAAGATTTCACAGCGCTGCATCCTCAGCGAAATGTATCTATGACAATCGAACCAGGAATTCACATCACAATTGCGCGCGATCATTTAGCTCGATTCATACAAAATTCACTTAACAATATTTCGCGTCACACACCCGAAGCTGCCTCAGTGGCAATCTCTCTTTCACTCAATGGAAAGCGCGCCACTGTGATTATTGAAGATGGCGGGGAAGGACTTTCAGAGAGCGCTTATGGCGAGAAGATTCAATCGCTTACGCGCTTTGATCCTTCACGGTCCCGCGAAGGTGGTGGATCAGGGCTTGGTATGAGCATCATGGCTGGCGTGATTTCAAAGGCAGGCGGTGAACTTGCACTTCGCAAGAGTTCACTGGGTGGGCTCGCTATCGTTGCTCAACTACCTGCTTATCGCCAGTAAGATTTTGCCCATGAGCGCACCTGAAATCACCGACGCTCTCGAACAATTGCAGAGTGCGATTACTCAATCAGATTCTTTTGTGCGCGCTGTTCTCTCTGGCCGCCGCCGTAATATGACAACCGAACATGAACGTATTGATATGCGCCCTGTGCAGCTCAAAAATGGAATCGCGATTCAAGTCAGTTATAGCGATGGCCGACAAATGACATCAAAGAATTTTGCACCTGCGCAACTTCCATTCTTGGAGCTCGCTCAATCAGGTTATGCAAATATCCTGGTTGAAAATGAAGGCGAAACGCTCTCACTTCGAATTTCTAAGAAAGGGGCACCACTCTTTTCTCGAACCAAGAACACATCAGTGCGCGATGTAAGCCACGATAAATCTAAGAAGCGACTACTTGATGCCAGTGATCCATTCTTGCGAGAAGTTGGTATCGCAGATATTCATGGCGCAATAAAGCCATCGAAGATGGATAAGTACAAGCAGGTAGAAGAATTTCTCCGCCTCTTAGTACCTACTCTCAATGACGCAATCGAAGCAGGGCATATACATAAACCGACAGATGCATCACCACTGACAATCGTTGACTTGGGATGTGGCCACGCTTACCTGACTTTTTCAACGCATCAATATCTTAAAAGCGTCGGTATCCCGGTGAAAGTAATTGGCATCGATGTACGACCAGCATCTCGAGATAGAAATAATGCAATCGCCAAGGCACTTGGTATCGATGGATCTATTGAGTTTCTTGCTGAGGAAATATCTGAAACTTCGGTGAAAGCCGCCGACATTGCAATTGCCTTGCATGCTTGCGATACCGCAACTGATGACTCAATTGCATGGGCAGTTAACGGAAACGTTCCACTGACTCTCTTCGCTCCATGTTGCCATCACGACATTCAGGCACAGATTAAAGTTGCACCAGAGCCATGGTCGCTCATCACTCGACACGGCATCATGCGTGAACGGTTAGGTGATCTGATCACAGATGCACTTCGTATCCAATTGATGAAGTTGAGCGGATATCGAGTTGAAGCCATCGAATTTATTGGGGGAGAGCACACGCCTCGAAATCTCATGATTCGAGCGGTAAAGACAGGCGCCGCACCTGAATCCGGTGAAGTTGAGCGCTATGAATCAATGATTTCCGAATGGGGAGTTACGCCAGTTCTGGCCGCTAAATTGAACCGTTAGACTTGCCCGCATGTCTAAGGTACTTGCATCCCTTCCTGTTGGTGAAAAAGTTGGAATCGCATTTTCTGGCGGTCTCGACACATCTGTTGCTGTTGCATGGATGCGAGATAAAGGTGCAGTCCCTTGTACATACACCGCAGATCTCGGCCAATATGACGAGAGCAATATCGAGACAGTGCCTGATCGCGCAAAAGAGTATGGCGCAGAGATTTCACGACTCATTGATTGCAAGACACCACTTGTAGAAGAAGGCCTTGCAGCAATTGCATGCGGAGCTTTTCATATCCGTGGTGGAGGAAAGCAGTACTTCAACACGACTCCTTTGGGGCGCGCAGTAACAGGCACACTTCTTGTGCGTGCAATGTTGAGCGACAATGTGGAGATTTGGGGAGATGGTTCAACATACAAGGGCAACGATATCGAGCGCTTCTATCGCTACGGACTTCTCGCTAATCCAAACTTGCGTATCTATAAGCCATGGCTTGATGAAGATTTCGTTCGCGAACTCGGTGGACGCAAAGAAATGTCTGAGTGGCTCGTCGCTCATAACTTCCCATACCGCGACAGCGTTGAGAAGGCATACTCAACTGATGCCAATATTTTGGGCGCAACTCACGAAGCAAAGAACCTAGAACAGCTCGATGCATCTATAGAAATCGTGACACCAATTATGGGTGTCAAATTTTGGGATCCATCAGTCACTATTCCATCTGAAGATGTTCGCATTCAATTTGTTCAGGGTCGACCTGTTGCGATTAACGGTAAAGATTTCACGGATGTTGTGGCACTTATGCAGGAAGCGAATGCAATCGGAGGTCGCCACGGTCTGGGTATGGCAGATCAGATTGAAAACCGCATCATCGAGGCTAAGTCACGCGGTATTTACGAAGCACCAGGGATGGCGCTCCTCTTTATCGCTTACGAGCGTCTAATAAGCGCGATTCACAATGAAGACACAATTGCTAACTATCACGCAGAAGGCCGTCGTCTTGGTCGCTTGCTTTACGAAGGTCGCTGGCTAGATCCGCAGTCATTGATGCTTCGCGAGTCACTTACTCGTTGGGTTGCATCGGCTGTGACCGGTGAAGTAACACTTCGACTTCGCCGTGGCGATGACTATTCAGTTATAAATACAACTGGTCCTGCTCTGAGCTATCACCCAGATAAGTTGTCTATGGAGCGCACAGAAGATGCTGCATTTGGTCCAACAGATCGCATTGGTCAACTCACGATGCGCAATCTGGATATTGCAGATACTCGTGCAAAGCTTGAGATGTACCGCGACCAAGGTCAACTTGGTGGGGGAGAGTTCAAACTCATTCGCCAACTCGAGGATTAATTTTATGCGCCCTTCCCTTGCAGAAAAGAAATCTGTGCTACTTGCAGGTTTTGCATTTATTGCCCTAGCGGTATTGCATATTCCAGACAATCTCTTCCGCCACATTTTTGATAAAAATGCCCCGGCACAGCTCTTCAACCTCCTTGTCGTAGCCTCCATATTCTCGCTCTTCATACTTTTTAAACCAGAGCGATTTCGATTCCCTAAGCTGGTCTCCTACGGCGTCATTGCTCTGGTAATTGCCCAAAGTGCTTCACTTTTATTGAGTGGAAACTTAGTAGGTTCGCTTATCGGCGATGCTGGTCGCTTTGCGGGAACTGCGAGTGCACTCGCTCTGCTTGGGGTTGCAATCTTCCATACCCAATTTAAATTTGAAGCCTTTATCTCACTTCTTAAGTTCTATCTAGTCGCTATTGAACTTGTCGTTCTTTTCGGATTTGCTCAGCACTTTAATCTGCTTGAATTTCCAGGAGATCAAGGAATCGCGTCAACGCTCGGCAATTCAGATTTCTTTGCCGCATTTGTGGGCACGACTTTTCCAATCCTCTTACTTCTCGCATTTGAAGGCGGAAAGAAGCTTCGTATCTGCCTTGCAATAGCAGCACTAGCTAACGCATATTCGCTCTATCTTGCAGGTCCATTGCAGGGCTATCTCGATATTGCCTTTGTCTTAGTGGGTTTTGCGATTTACACCGTTCGCCATTTCATACCGCGCCCAGATATTTCGCTCAATAAACGAACCTTCCTGGGAACGCTTGCGGTAATCATCTGGGCTGAATTTATCTTCCTCATGCCATTCTTGGGTGACTTCATTCCGGTATTAGGCAATGACATTCAAGTAAAGATTCGATCAAACTTCTGGTTGGCTGGAATGCGACAGTTCTTCTCGCATCCATTCCTTGGGGTAGGGCCAGATCAATACGGTAATTACTACGAGCACTACCGAACGCTTGAAGATGTTAAGAACTATACAAATATTCTCAGCAATGATGCGCACTCAGCATCTGTGCAAACCCTGGCCACTCTTGGAGTTTTTGGAACTCTCGCATATCTATTTTTGATTGCACTCGTGGTTCGTTCGATTTTAATTTTATGGGATTCACAGAAGATGAATCGTCGAGCGCTCTTCGTACTCGCGCTCTTCATTTTTATCTATCTCACTAATTCATTTATTAGCCCCATTACCTTAAGTCACAAGTATTTAATTTGGGCAGTCGGAGGATTTTTGGTTGGCAACGCCTACCGATTGCCATCCTGGAATTCGGTGAAGTTGTTCAGTATCCGTGCAGCCGCCGCTTCCGGTGCAGTAATTTTTATCTGCATAGCTGGTGTATTTGCTCAAGTGCAGATGAATTTCATTAACAATCTTGAAGATTTCTCAACCAAGAAAATTACTTCCGTTCACTTTTCTGATTCTGCCGTCCTGCCCTGCTTCATGTATTTTGATGCGAAGCTATTAATTTCAAATAGCATCAGTCCACAAGAAGGACTTAGAGCATCTTTTAAAGAGATTGAAAACCATCCGCGATGTGTTGCAGCACAAACTGAAATTACAAAAGCTGTCGTTAACTCTGGAGACATTACTCAACTCGGGCAACTTGTCTACCGCCTCTACGATCTTGCTCCGGCTCGCTCAAATACGCTCTCCTACGGCATGTATTACGTGAACCGTTCTGGAGATGAAGTTTTCGGCGCCGAACTGAGAAAGGCGATGAAAGCCCTTGGATTGGTCTATATCCCGGGCAAATTAGGCTGATTAACGCTTGCTGTTAGACCGAATCATTACAAGGAAGGTATATTTCGATTATGTCTGTTGAAGAGCTCATTGATCGGTTGAAATACCGCTTCAATGATTACTGGTACTCCGAGAAGCGC
>JBJTMX010000011.1:0-5513 GCA_046070745.1 Candidatus Planktophila sp. | reverse complement strand
GTCATTGAAGAAGGCTAGCCAAGTTCCTCGGGCAATCTCAACTTCAACTCCCGCTTGTACGCCTAAAAAAGGGTGTGAAATCCCACCTCAAGGCTCAGATATGGTTCAGAAATGGCAGTTATTGCATCTTTTCTTATAGGTCGCAATGGCGCATCCACCCTCGGTGGAATCTCATCGCCCCTATCAACACCTGCCGATCGAGCGAGATTCTTAGCCCGACATCGAAGCGCAGGTGCTTTCATCATTGGCAAAAAGAGCGCTGCAATCGAAAGTTACGAGAACAGTGCGCAGCCAGTTTTCGTCTTTACGCGGACGAGAGAGAAACTTGAGTTTCCTCATCCATCAATGCAGCAGATAACTGTTAGAGATGATCTATCAGAAATTACTCGACTACTGGATCAGCGTATTGAAGGAGATATCGTCGTTGAAGCCGGCGCCGAGTTACTTCTTGCTATGTTAAAAACAGGAGCTATCAGCCAATTGGAGTTAACGATTTCTCCCATCGATGGAGATGGTCACTTCGTCTCAGAGGAAGAGCTTCTTCAACATTTCAATAGTGTCGAAGAAGTAAATATTGAAGGGACCCGTTTACTGAAGTGCAGAAATGAGGGCGACTCCCCCAACAGCTAACGCAACACCAAGGTATTGGACTTTGTGAAGTCGTTCATGCAAGAAGATATAGGCAAGTACTGCCGTTGCAATGGGATAGAGAGAGCCGAGAACCATTGCAATCGAGACAAGCCCTTTGGTTGTTGCAATTCCAAGGAGGAGATTTGCAGAAAAATCTGCAATTCCGATTCCAGCTAGAAGTGGGATGTCCTTCTTCGATGTTCCGCCCATGTTTCCACGTTTGATAAAGAATCCAACGCTAACTAAGAGTGTCGTTGCACGCATCATCACCATCGTCATAAGCGAACTATCTTGAGATCCGATTGCCATAAAGATAAGAGCTGAGCCGAAACCGAACGCTGCACCAAGTGCTAGTAGAACCGGTCGCATCGGTAACCCTTGAGTCATCTCTGGTCCACTGGCAAGAAATCCACCGATAGCGGCTGCAACAATTCCCATAAATACTGGAGTTGATACAACATCGCCTTTGACTGCGAATGCGAACCCCAGTGGAAGTAAAACGCTGAGGGAGCTAATCGGTGAGACCACACCCATGCGACCGGTTGACAGTCCTGCGTAGAGACAGAGGAGGCCGGCATATCCACACATACCTGCAAGTGCTCCATTAATTAGGTAGGAGCCATGAGAGAGAGTTGGAGCAACCCAGCCATCTGTCACCAGAATCAAGGTCAAGCCAAAAGCAAGTCCAAAGGCCTGGTTGATTCCTAGAACTACCATTGTTGGAAGGCGCTTACTGAGATTGCCAGCGTGATAGTCGGCGCTACCCCACAAGAGGCTCGACAAGAGTGCAAGGAGAGTAGCCATGGGCGCACTCTACTGCCTTCGTCTTCGACCTCCCAGTAAATCGAGCGCTTCAACTTTAGAATCGACCAGTGAATTCACGACAAACTTTTTCCTTCGACTCAATGGTGAGAGCCATTCGTGACTTTACTCCACGCTCTGAAATTGAGCTAGAAGAAGTTCCTGCTCCTCAGAAACTTGCGCAATATTCTTTTGCCTTTACTGCCGATGTGAGTAATGGACTTATCGGTGAAGCTGAAGATCAACTAGCATCAGGACGATTTGTTATTTTGCATGAACCAGGTGGGCAAGATACTTGGGAAGGTGAATACCGTTGCGTCACCTTTATGCGCGCAACAGTTGATTCAGAGATGCAGGCAGATCCACTCTTGCCAGAAGTTGGTTGGAATTGGTTGCTCGATAGTTTGCAAGAGGCAGATGCTCTTTATAGCGCACCTTCAGGAACGGTGACACGAGTATCAAGCGCATCGTTTGGAAAACTTTCATCTCGTCACGATGAATCAGAGATTGAAATTCGCGCATCCTGGTCACCAATTCTGACTGCGCCCGAAGAACTCATTCCACATGTCCAAGCATGGTGCAACTTCATTAGCGAAGTCTCTGGACTTCCACCACTTGCAGAAGGCGTTGCATCTATTAATTCCATTCGTCGCCGTGGCTGAACTTCTCGCCGCTCCCTATAAAGGGTTGCCACCACTTGTTGATAGACCTGAACGCTTTGATGTGATGGTGGCTGAGCTTGCGAAAGGCACGGGACCATTCGCTGTTGATGCCGAGCGCGCCTCTGGTTATCGCTACAGCCCTCGTGCATATTTGATTCAAATTAAACGCACCGATGGCGGGCTTCACCTTATTGATCCGATTCCTTTTGGAATCAACAGTCCTTACTTTGCAAAACTCAACGATTTACTTCGCGATGAAGAAGTTATCTTGCATGCAAGTACTCAAGACCTTCCATGTTTGCGGGAAGTTGGAATTCATCCAACAAAATTATTTGACACAGAACTTGCAGGTCGCTTGATTGGGCTTCCACGGGTTGGACTTGGTGCGCTTGTTGAATCCCTTCTCGATATTGGGCTTGCCAAGGAACACTCTGCTCAAGATTGGTCTATTAGGCCGCTTCCAGAAGATTGGCTCAATTACGCAGCGCTCGATGTAGAACTTCTGATTGAGCTCCGCAATGAGATTGAGAAGTTGCTCATTGAGAAGAAGAAACTTCAATGGGCTCTGCAGGATTTTGCTGCCATTCTTGCCGCTCCACCCTCACCAAAACGAGTTGACCCTTGGCGCCGCACATCTGGCATGCATAAAATCAAGAAGCGCAACCAGTTAGCAGTGGTGAAAGCGCTCTGGGAAGCTCGCGATGACCTCGCTGAGCACCTTGATATCTCCCCGGGCCGGATCCTCTCTGATCTAGCGCTTTCAACTCTCGCCCTTGCGGCTGGTACTGCGCCGATGTCTACCAAGGGCGACCTTGAGAAAGTTCTACGTCCCATTGGATTGCGTGCCAGATGGTTTGAAAATGTTCCGAGATGGGTCAAGGCAATCGACGGCGCAATGGCTTTAAGTGAGGATGACTGTCCTCCTACGAAGACGAAGAGCGATGCTCTTCCTCCCATCAAGATCTGGAGCGAGAAGTTTCCTGAGCGTTATGTCGCCCTTTCTCATTCACGCCATCTCTTTACTGCGGCGGCCGAAGAGCTCGAACTGCCTGTTGAAAATCTCCTGACTCCCGAATACTTGCGTCAGGTGTGCTGGCGTCTGCCGCTTCCGGCGGATGTTCCTGGCCTCCTGGAAGAGCTCGGTGCCCGTCCTTGGCAGATCGAGGTCGCAACACCGCTCTTGGTTCAGGCTTTGTCCGAGGATGAGCCCTATATCGCCCCTGAATCCGAAGAAACCGACGAGACCACGGCTGCCACCGAAGAATAAAAGGCGCTCAACCTCATAGCATTTAAGGCTACCGGCGAGTAACCTAAAAGCCTTACCGCTAGAAGGAGCCCTTCATGTCACGCACCGTTGTCCTCGTTGATGCAGTCCGTACCCCATTTGGAAAATCAGGGGGCGCCTTTGTAAATACGCGCGCCGACGATCTTCTTATTCGCGCAATGCGCGGATTAATCGAGCGCAATCCCAATCTTCCACTTGAACAGATCGATGATGTCGCAATCGCTGCTGCAACACAGACCGGTGATCAAGGAATGAACATCGGCCGTAGCGCTTCCCTTCTTGCTGGACTTCCTAACACTGTTCCTGGTTATTCGATTGACCGATGGTGTGCAGGTGCACTTACTGCAACAACAACTGTTGCAGGACAGATCGCAATGGGCGCGATTGATTTGGCTCTTGCTGGTGGCGTTGAGCATATGGGTAACCATCCAATGGGCGAACTCATGGATCCAAACCCACGTTATTTAGCAGAGAAGATTGTCGATCCAGATGCGATGTCGATGGGTGCAACGGCTGAGCGACTTCACGATCGCTACCCATCAATTACTAAAGAACGCGCAGATCGTTACGCGTATAACTCGCAGATGAAGACTGTTGCAGCATATGAAAAGGGTTTGATTCAACGCGATTTGATACCGACTGCCGCTCGTTCAGAAGAACTTGGCTGGACGATCATCTCTGCAGATGAAGGACCGCGTCCAACGACAACTATGGAAGGTCTTGCGGGACTTAAGACACCATTCCGACCAGGTGGTCGTGTCACTGCAGGAAATGCATCAGGTATTAACGATGGTGCAACTATCGCTTTACTTGCAAGTGAAGATAAGGCGAAGGAGCTCGGTCTTCCAATTAAAGCAAAGATGGTGACATTTGCTTTCGCTGGCGTTGAGCCAGAGGTCATGGGCTATGGACCTGTTCCATCAACAATTAAGGCACTTGCTAAGGCGGGGCTCTCAATAGAAGATATTGGCGCATTTGAAATCAATGAAGCATTTGCAGTGCAGGTCATTGCCTTCCTAGAGCATTTTGGAATCGCAGATGATGATGCTCGCGTTAATCCTTATGGTGGTGCAATCGCTGTAGGTCACCCACTTGCATCTTCTGGTGTTCGCTTGATGATCAACCTCGCTCGAACATTTGAAGCTCAACCTCATATCCGCTACGGCATCACAACAATCTGTATCGGCCTCGGGATGGGCGGAACAGTTATTTGGGAAAATCCACACTTCAACGGAGGAACAAAGTAAATGACAACAGCACTCGTATTGCCTGAGGGCGCTCCTGAAGAAGTAATCACCGTTGCAAAGGTCCGTGATGTCGATCTGACTCCATTTGGTTTCAAGGCAACGCTTGCACTCATCACCCTTGATAACGGTCTCGACCACACTCGTCCCAACACACTTGGACCGCAATCAGTTGCCTCACTTGATGCAGCAATCACAGAAGCGATTTCACGAAAGCCTGCAGCGATTGCTGTAACAGGTAAACCATTTATCTTTGCAGCAGGCGCCGACCTTTCTGCAATGTCCTTTCTTACTCAACGCGACCAAGCTCTCGCTATTGGAAAACTTGGCCACGATGTCTTCCGTCGCTTAGGTGAGATTGATATTCCCACATTCTCATTTATCAATGGCCTTGCGCTCGGTGGCGGACTTGAGATTGGTCTACACTCAAAGTACCGCACTCTCGCATCTACTGCCTTCACCGCTCTCCCAGAAGTTTTCCTCGGACTTGTTCCAGGATGGGGCGGCGCAACACTTCTTCCTAAGTTGATTGGCCCTGAGAAGGCTGTTCAGGTCATCATTCTCAATTCGCTCAACAACAACACGATGATGAAGGCGAAAGATGCTCTTGCTCTCGGTGTAGTCGATGCTGTCTTCGAGCCTGCAGACTTCCTTGAAAAGTCGGTGGCATTTGCGGCTTCCGTTCTCTCAGGTACAACAAAAATCGAACGCAAGGATTACAGCAATGATCCTGCATGGGATACAGCCCTTGCAACAGGAAAGGCAGCCGCGCTGAAGAAATTTGGCGGCGCAGATATCGCATCTCCTCGCAAGGCGCTCGAGCTCATTGCAGCCGCTCAAACGTGCAGCAATGGCGAAGGATTCGATGCTGAGGATCAAGTCCTTGCCGAT
>JBJTMX010000010.1:0-4971 GCA_046070745.1 Candidatus Planktophila sp. | reverse complement strand
CGTCGCTGCAGCGATCTATAGCGCAGATGGCGTACTGATTGCAGATGGAGCACATAATCGATTGGTTTCATCAGATCATGCAGAAGTTGTTGCAATCAAGAAAGCAGGCGCTTCTGCACAAGGAGCAACAATCGTGGTCTCACTCGAGCCATGTAACCACACTGGTGCAACCGGACCATGTGTTGATGCAATCATCAATTCTGGAATTAGCACAGTTATTTATGCAGTAAAAGATCCCAACCCGATGGCAGCAGGGGGAGCAGAGCGATTGCAATCTGCGGGAATCGATGTGCAGTACATCGAGAGTGAGCAATTGCTCGCAACCCAAGGTGCATGGCTGCATCGGATTGAAAAGGGACGTCCATACTTTATTTGGAAGGTGGCAACTACCCTCGATGGTCGAATCGCTGCTCGCGATGGTAGTTCGCAATGGATTACCGGTCGAGAAGCACGCGGTGATGTGCAATGTCTGCGCGCCCAATCGGATGCAATTCTGATCGGCACTGGAACCGCACTCGCTGATAATCCAACCTTGCGTGCTCGTTTAGAAGGCATCAGACCTGCGCCACGAATTGTGATGGGCATGCGAGAAATCCCCCAGAATTTCACACTCAATGATGGAATCGGCGAGACCCACTTCTTGCGAAGCCACGATCACCATGAGCTCTTGAATTTGGTCAATCAACGTGGGTTCAATCAAGTACTGGTTGAAGCGGGGCCAACACTTGGAAGTGCTCTCTTCGCCGCTGGCGTGATCGATGAAGTAATTCTGTATCAGGCACCGATTGTTCTGGGAAGCGGAATGAGTTGGCTGAGTGAGATAGGTGTAGCAAATATTGGTGCGGCGAGAGAGCTCACCTTGCTCTCGCACGAACAGATTGGGCCAGATATGAAGTTCCGTTACAGAGTGGAGAATCGCTGATGTTTACTGGTTTAGTTGCAGAACTTGGTGAGGTCACCGCGATCACAAAGGGCGAGAGCTCATCGGTACTTACTGTGCGCGCCCCCATGCTCACACCCGAACTTTCGATTGGTGATTCAATCGCAGTCAATGGCACTTGTCTTACTGCAACCTCAATTACCCCTGACTCTTTCACTGCAGATGTCATGGTGCAGACACTGACCCTTACATCACTTGGAACTCTTGAGATCGGATCACCGGTCAACCTCGAGCTAGCAGCGCAGATGGATATGCGCATGGGTGGGCATATCGTTCAGGGCCATGTTGATGGCATTGCCACGGTTGTCTCGCGCGCGCCGGGGGAGAAGTGGGAACAATTTGTTATTGAAGTTCCTGCTAATCTCTCGCGATATATCGTCAATCAAGGATCTATCTGTGTCGATGGAGTCTCTCTGACCGTCGGTGAGATTAACGATTCAAATAACAACGTCACTCTATGGCTTATTCCCGAAACGTTAGCCAAGACGAATCTCTCTCGAAAAAAACTAGGAGATTCAGTCAATATTGAAGTTGATATCTTGGCAAAGTATGTAGAAAGACTCATCACAAAGAGTGGCGATAAAAATGTCAATTAAAGATGCGCTTGAAGATTTTGCCGCTGGGAAATTCTTAATCGTTACCGATGATGAATCACGCGAGAATGAAGGCGACCTGATTGTCCTTGCGGAAAAGGTGACTCCCGAGCAGACCGCCTTTATGGTCCGCCATACAACTGGAATTCTCTGCGTTGCAATCGATAGAGCGACTGCGCGCCGATTAGAACTGCCGCTCATGTATGAAAGTAATCAAGATGTTCGCAAGACAGCCTTCACTGTCTCAGTCGATGCTGCTTCTGGAATAACCACAGGCGTGAGTGCAATTGAGCGAACTCGAACTATTAATTTGCTCGCCTCATCCAATTCGCACGCGCGTGATTTCATTCGCCCGGGCCACATTTTTCCTCTCGTCGCGCATGAAGAGGGTCTTGCCGCTCGAGGTGGACATACAGAGGCAGGTATCGCTCTCGCGCAATTAGTCGGCGCAAAGCCTGCAGCCATGCTCTCAGAGATCGTTAACGATGATGGCTCTATGGCGAGTGGAGAGTCACTCAAAGATTTTGCCGAATCTCACCAGATAAAGAGCATCACCATTGAAGAACTTACCTCGTACTGGCAGGAGCGCTACCAGCCAGTGCAGAGTAAGACTGACCTCAACTGGAGCAACGTTCAACTTCCGGAAGGCCCATGGCAGTTGGCAACATTTCCAGCTCTGAAAGCGCGTGATCACGTCATTGCTAAGTTCGGTGAAGCTGGCCCAACACCGCTTGTGCGAGTTCATTCAGAATGCTTTACCGGCGATGTACTGGGTTCACTGCGATGTGATTGTGGAGAACAGTTGGCCCTCTCCAAGAAATTAATTGCCGAGAATGGTTACGGTTTCATTATTTATATTCGCGATCATGAAGGCCGCGGGGTAGGACTTGCTGAAAAGTTAAAGGCATACCAGCTTCAAGATCAAGGGCTGGATACAGTCGAGGCCAATGTACAACTTGGACATGCTATTGATGCACGAGAATGGAGCGATGTCATCGATATCTTGCGTTGCCTTGAACTTAAACACTTCACTCTGCTCACAAATAACCCAGATAAAGTTTCGGCGCTTTCGAAAGCCGGTTTTGCGGTAACGCAGCAAAACCTTGCGACGCAGATCCACGAATTCAATCGTCGATATATTGAAACCAAACGAGCCAAGCTAGGTCACGAAAGAGGTAACGCATAATGGCTGGACACGCACCTGAGATTGAAATTAAGAAGCACCCACAAGCAAAGGTTGCGATTATCTCTTCATCGTGGCATCCAGACTTGTGCGGCGATCTCATCGCGGGTGCACGTCGTGCACTTGAAGCAGCTGAAGTTGCATCAATTGAAACGATTTTTGTGCCAGGGTCATTTGAAATTCCACTTGCCGCACAACGGGCATTTGAGGCAGGTTTTGATGCAGTTGTTGCTGTAGGCCTTGTACTCAAGGGGGAGACTCCTCACTTCGACTATGTCTGCCAAGGCGTCACGCAAGGCGTGATTGATGTGCAGTTGAAATTCTCAAAGCCGATCGGATACGGAGTTCTTATGTGCAACGACCTCGATCAGGCTATCGCGCGTTCAGGTGTACATGGTTCTAAGGAAGATAAGGGATATGACGCAGCAATTGCTTCTCTCGCATTTCTCTAAGCCCTAAATTGTCTCTGAAGGTTCTTTCCTTTGCTGCAAGGCACCCTTACCCTTTTTGCCATGAGTCAGTCAACGGTTGAGACGCTTGGCGTCGACACAATCCCTGAAGAACAGCGCACGGCAAAGCCAGCCAGCATTATTCCGATCTTTCTCGGATCGAATATGGCCCTCTCTGTCATGGTCTTCGGATGGCTCGCAGTTCTCTACGGTCTTAGCTGGTGGCAATCAGTTTCAGCAATTCTTGTCGGAACGATCGTCGCAGCGCTCTTTGTTTCATCGTCGGCCCTCCTTGGATGGACTGGCGCCACTAATAATTCTGTTGCATCGGGCGCAATCTTTGGTGTGCGCGGTCGTTTAGTTGCATCCTTCGTTGGTTTATTGCTCTGTATTCAATATGTTGCACTCACTGTTTGGACCGGGGGAGAGATCATCTCATCCGGTTGGGCGCGCATCACCAGCGGCAAAGTCACGGATGGCTTGGTAGTAATTGGATATTTAACTATTGCAATCGCTACCGTCGCCTTCGCGATGCTTGGATATAAGTACTTGGTAAAGCTCAATACCTTTATCGTCTATGCGATGTATGCACTGGCGATACTTTCGATTATCGCACTCAGTGGTTCATTTGATTTTAACTTTGCAGGCGATCCGACTGTTTACGCGCTCGGCACATTCTGGCCAACATGGTTTTTGGCAGTTCTTACATGTGGCGCAGCGGGACCTATCTCTGTTGTGACACAGACGGGTGACTGGACACGTTATGTGTCAGCAACTGCAAAGAAATCGGAAGTTGTGCGCAGCGCATTCTGGGCAATGAGTATCGGGCTTGCTGTTCCAACATTGTTCGGTGCATTTATCGCAGTTGCCGCATTTGATGAGAACTCATTTGTTGCAGGTTACGTTGATGGTTCTCCCACATGGCTCTTAATTCCATTGTTATTCGTTGGCTTCGTGGGCTCGCTCGGACAAGGTTCTGTAAACCTTTATTCAATGGGCCTTGATATGGATGCGATCTTGCCTCGCTTGTCGCGCCTTCAATCAACGCTTCTTGTCTCTGGTGTTGCAACAGGCCTCGTCTTTATCGGCAAGTTTGTATATGACGCAGAAGCTGCCGTCACCAATGCATGTCTCTTCCTGACAGCACTCGGCACTGCATGGATTGCCATTGCACTCTTTGGCTATTACCGAATGGGCGGAACCTTCCATAAGGAGGATTTGCAGGTATTTAACAAGCGAACTGAAGGCGGTCTGTATTGGTATCAGGCAGGTTGGTCACTCAAAGCAACCATCTCCTGGCTTGTCGCCAGCATTAGCGGGATCCTTGGAATTTCCAGCGTTGATTACACGGGACCTATTGCTAACGCACTTGGCGGCGTAGACGTTTCCGTTATTGCTCCAGCCATCGTCGGCATCGCAATCTACTGGGTCTGGGACTTCATTGAATCCAAGTAATTACTTAAAGTAGTTCGGCTTTCTATATTAAGTTTATTGATTGCGGATTATTGAAAGAGTATTCTTCGCAACGGAAGAACCGCCGCTGAACTTGATTCTCATCAATTCCAGCTGCGGCTCAATCACTTCCGTGAGACAGAAGATTCTTGGGTTAGAGCCCGCCGTTAGTTAGCGGCGGGCCTTTCTAATTTCTATCGCTAGAAGAACCAATTTGCCGAGCGTTGCAAGCAACGAAAGCCAATCAAGAATTTTCACGACTCCTCCCTTCTCTACTCTGCAAGCGGCTGCAGCAGAGATTCATGAGGGTTAACTCGATGACGGATCCGGAACGAGAAGAGAGCGGAAGATCTG
>JBJTMX010000009.1:0-24111 GCA_046070745.1 Candidatus Planktophila sp. | reverse complement strand
GTGGTTGACCCTCGACGATAATCGCGATTTCGGACATGTTCCTAGACTACCGAAAAGTACTCAACCTTTTCCCTCATTTGTGCGCCGAAGGCCTGTGATGCAGCACCATAAGGAAAGCGCATTTCGCCAACTTGAACCACTGGCTGCGCAATTTTCATGCTACTTAACATGTAAATCTCATCTGCCTGCGGAACCTCGGTGATGTGAATGTTGCGCACCTGAACACCGCATTTTTCAATCGCCAGAGAGCGCATTGTGCCCGGCAAGATTCCAGCAGATATCGGCGGAGTGAACCAGGTGCCATCAAATAGGAATGCGAGGTTTGAGAGCCCTGTTTCGGTCACATTGTTCTCTCTGTTAAAGATCATCGCGTCATCAAAGCCATGAGCACGAGCTTCATCGACGACTACATAGTGCGAGTCATATGGGTAGGTCTTGAATTGCTCGCCAACAGCTTTCGAAGTTACAACTGAAAAAGTTAGGTAGCCACCATCTGTGAGGTCTGCATATTCATCATGAGTGATGACAACCCCATCATTGCTAAAGCAGACACGCAGGCGACCGACTTCATGCGGATTTTCCTGAAGAGTATTTGCAATCTCAGCTCGCAAATACTCCTCGCCAGGAATTTTGATTCCGGTTTCAACAGAAGCGGTCAACGCACGACGCATATGGCGCGTTAATTCTGCAACCCGTCCGCCCTGGGTGCGCATCGTTTCAAAGAAACCTTCGCCTTCAGGAAATGGCCTACGTGCCGGATGGTTCATAGTTCGCCCCCAGCGATTGAAACTAAATGACGCGCCTTCAATTGAGTCTCTTCCCATTCGGCTTGCGCATCACTGCCCCAAGTAATTCCAGCACCTGTTCCGTAACGTAGGTACTTGTCCCCTGTTGTCCAAAAGGTGCGGATTACAACTGCTAATTCGGCGCGATCGCCATGAACCCAACCAAGGGCACCGCAGTAAGGACCGCGCGCGCCTTCATGCATTTCAATGATTGATACGGCTGATGATTTCGGTGCGCCTGATACGGAACCTGGTGGAAGTAGCGCCTCAAATATTTCCTTCCAAGAAGTTCCTTCTTTCAAAGTTCCTTCAATATCTGAAACTAAATGAGTAATACCAGGATGTTTCTCTTGTCTAAATAACGCAGAGACCTCGACCGAACCCGCCTCACACACTTGCGAAATATCATTACGCATCAAATCAACGATCATCAGGTTTTCTGACTTGTCTTTCTCGCCGAATATTTCTTGGTTCCAACGAATCGTGCCCTTGATAGGCGATGTAAGAATTCGAGAACCATTACGAGATAAGAATCTTTCCGGCGAAGCCGACGCGATTTCATATCCAGGGATTTTTAAGTACGAAGCAAAAGGAGCTGGGTGTGCATTGAGCAGCTCCGCGAATAGCGAATCCAACCCTTGCGGCTTATCGCCAAGAAAATGAGACAACTGACGACAGGCATTAACTTGATAGACCCCACCAGATGCGATTTCCTCACGTACCTGATGCACGTAAGCCACATAATCGATTTCATCAACGCTAGATTTCCAAGGCCGCTCTAAACGCCGCCACTTTTCATCTGACTCAAATGGCGCTTCCGCCACTTTCTTAAAGCGAGCAAAGAGAAATTCACCTTCAAAGGTCGTTAAAACAGCCCAAAAATTGCCATCACCTAAACGAGAAGGATCGGTGGTGACCTCTGCTAAACGGGTCGCCGATAGACCGCCCATCCAGAAGCGATATCCGCGGCCGATAAACATGGCCCTAGGCTAGAGCCACCTCAAGCCATTCGCTTGCGCTTTGGCACTTCTGGCCTTCCTACGCTAGATTTGCGCCCGCAATACGCGGACGTAGCGCAGCTGGTAGCGCGGAACCTTGCCAAGGTTCAGGTCGCGGGTTCGAACCCCGTCGTCCGCTCGGATTAAGAGTCACTTTCCTAGATCTATATCTGTGAAGGTGGCTTTTTATCTATGGTGGAATGGCCGAGAGGCGAGGCAAGGGACTGCAAATCCCTCTACACGGGTTCAAATCCCGTTTCCACCTCCATGCATTTACCAAGTTTGACTGCAGAAACGGATTATTCTCATGCCCATGACTCAGGAATACCTCGAAGGTCCAGAGCGCCCATGGGGTCGTTATCAAGTTCTCGCCGACACCCCAACATATAAAGTAAAGACAATCTGGGTAGAGCCGGGCCATAGACTTTCACTGCAGCGCCATCAGAAGCGTGAAGAGCATTGGTACATAGTTGCTGGCGTTGCCGATGTTGTTCTTGGAGAAAAAGAATTCAAAGCAAACGCTGGCGACTCAGTTGAGGTTGCTATAGGTGAGCAGCATCGTATTGGTAACTCGGGTTCCGAGGTAATGATTTTCGTTGAAGTCCAACGCGGCACATATTTTGGCGAAGACGATATCGAGCGCATTCAGGACGACTACGCCCGTTAATCACCAATACTCTTCGTGCGTTACACTTTCTCCACTGCTTCACTACAACTCAATATGACCCGGACGATTGGCTCAGCGGTAGAGCACCACATTGACATTGTGGGGGTCACTGGTTCGATCCCAGTATCGTCCACTCACTGACCAAAACCTCTAAGTGTTGATTACCTTTCTATTCTTTATTTGCGTACCTTGTCTAACAATCGCCTAGCAGGCTAACTAACTTAGGCTCCTAATGGCAATGGCTTTAGAGTCTAGAATTTGCAAATGCGGATTACTGTGAAGCTACGGAGGGCTCTTGCGGCAATCCTCACTCTTATTCCGATTCTTGCTCCTACACAAGCAGGTGCAGTTGCAGTTGATGCAATCTCTAACACTTTCTTATTTCCGCTGATAACTCCAGGGTCTACTGCAGTATCTCCTGATGGAACCATTGCGATTGTTTCATCTACTTCCAGCAACACTGTCTATCGCATAAATCTCTTAACTAATACTGTTATCGATACCGTTACTATTCTTAATGCAGGTGGTGGATATCGATCCACAATCGATGCAAACGGAAGATATGCATATCTTTTAGATATCTTGGGTAACCAGATATACAAAATGGATTTAACCAATGACTCCATAACAGCCACAATCACTGGAGTTCCCTCCCCAAGAGGTATCGCAGCGGCTCCAGATGGGAGTTACATGATTGCAGTTTCTAATCAGGTGAATGCCAATTATTACAAAATTGATGCGACTACAAATTCAGTAACGACTTATAGTGGCATTTTGCCAACCAACCCTTTTGAAGTAGCGATTTCTCCTGATGGGACAAAAGCGGTATTTGGATCTTACGCAAATAACAGGTTCATGCTCGTTGACCTTACGACAAATACCTTGATTCGAAGTTACACAGCTTCATATTCGGGAGTTCCTGTCTGGACGCCTGATTCATCCGCAATCTATGCGTGTAATCAGCAGGGTGCACAGATATATAAAATTGATCCTTCATCAACGACTATTACCACTTATTCAATTCCTGGCGGTACTTGCACTTCAATCGCAATGTCACCAAATGGCTCCTATATTGTTGTTGCTTCAACCAACAATTCGGTTTACAGAATTCTGACTTCAACTCCATCGACAGTTGCGGCAACGACGACCGGGTTCTCGTCGCTGCCTTGGGATGTAAAAATTGGGTCAAATAGCACTAATGGTGAATTCGCCATAATCACTGATCGAAACAACAAAGCTGTATATCGGATTTATGAAGGTGTTGGTTCAGCGCCAATTGCCGCATCCCTGAACTTAACTGCTGCAAGCTTGGTAGCAACATACCGAAGTGCTCTTTCAATCACAGCCTCATCAAATACCGCAGGCAAGGTCACCTTCTATGCCGATGGCAAGAAAATCCCAGGGTGCATTGCCCGAACGACGACCTTGAACATCACTCATGATGTCACTTGCCTGTGGAAGCCTGCGGTTCATAAGTCCTATCAAATAACAGCAAACGTCACGCCTTCTTCTGGAAGCTATCTTTCTGGAACTTCGCCTCGCCTCGGAATCACAGTGGTGAAGAGGAGCAATATGAGATAGGCATACTCTCTTTCTGGACCTCAGTAGACACTTGTATCGACATCGTGCACAGCATTGATTCGATTCCAGTATGGTGCACCTTCAATCTAACATTGAGTCAATCCAACGTCGTGTTTTTCCCAACGATTACTCCCATAAACATCTGCACGATGGTGAGCACGACTATTGCATAAAGGACAGTGTTCCAGTCACCCGAGAGCTCAAATATCGAACTGGCATAGAACGGTCCGGTTGCTGAGATTACATACCCAATTGATTGCATCATGGTAGATAGCGATCTCGTTGTCTCAGGACTCTTCGACTTTGTATTGCAGAGCAAGAGACAGGCAGGAAATGCCATCGAGATTCCGATATTTGATGTGCAGAGCCAGAGAAGGAGTATCGGTCCACTTTGTACTGTCATCATGAAGAATGAGAAGCCTGTTGCAATTGAAACTAGAGCAAGAATCAAGCGCTGATCTTTCACTGTAGCAATCAAGTGAGGGAAGAAGAGTCCTACAAGTGATCCCAAAAGTCCTGAGAATGCGATCGCACCACCTGCAGCACGCAGTGAGAAATCTTTAGTGGTCAAAATTATGGGAAGCCATGATGCGCTTGCATAGAACGTCATTGACTCAAGACCAAAGAAAAAGACGAGCGACCACGCAACCGGGCTCTTAATTACTGAAGATCTCCAGAATGGAATGATCTTCTTAAACTCCGAAGCTTCGATCGAGGCTCTGTGTCGCGACCAATATACGGCCGCAAGGGATGCAAGGGCTGCCCACGGAAGTAAGGACAAGTGCCACGAATATCTGGTGCTCTCAGCTATTGGAACACTGATCGCAATCGAGATCGCAGCGCCCACACCCATGAGAGTGACATAGATGCCCGTGAGCAATCCTGAAGATTCTGATACATGTGCTTTTACCCATACCGGAATCTCATAGTTCATTACCGCAATGGAAATACCAATGAAGATGGTAAAGAGAAAGAGCCCGAAAACACCGGTGACGATTCGCAGAAAAGATGCAACGGCTAAAGTGATAAGTGCAAAGGTGATGATGCGATCACTGGAGGCGCGGCCGCCAAGGAAACCCATGAGAAGGCTCGATGCAGAGAAACAGATGATGGGTAATGATAGAAGTGACGACATCTGAAAGTGAGAGAGACTGTAATACTTCGAGATGATAGGTAAGAGCGGCGCCATAAGAACAAGGCCTGCACGCATATTGATGGCAGCAAAAAAGATAGGAAATCCGGCACGAATCTTCTTCAGCACAAGGGCAGAGTAATACACTCGCCCAATGACTGCGCCAATCATTCTCTTTATACAAAACTATGCCACTGATCCTCCACACCTTGTAGCGAAGTGGCTTGAAGAACTTGGCTTTACAATCGAAAACATCGAGGCATATGACGGTGAAGCAGTACCTGCTGAGTTGCCAAATAATGTCAAAGGTCTCATTGCATTGGGTGGCGCAATGGGCGCTCTCGATGATCATGTTGCTCCATGGTTGCCTGCAGAACGTGCACTATTAAAGAAGTCAGTGGATGCGAACCTACCAACTATTGGTATCTGTCTTGGCGCACAGCTTTTGGGTGCAGCTCTAGGCGGAACAGTCAGTCGTCTTGAAAATAATGAAATTGGTATCTACGAAATCAATCAGGTTGCAGAAGATTCAATTATGTCTGTCGGCGTGCATGCTCCATCAACTCAGTGGCATGAAGATTATGTATCTGTTCTTCCGGAAGGTTCCACACTGATTGCCAATAGCGAAAACTGCCCTACACAGATTTATCGCGTTAAGGAACTTACTTACGGACTTCAGTGTCACCCAGAAGCAGATGCGTCAATCGTCGCTCTCTGGGAAGGCAAACCAGATAACGCCTTCAAGAACTTCACTAAAGATCCTTCAGTTCCGACAATCGCGGAAACAGTTAAGGCTCGCGAAGATGAAATTGCCGCGTTCTGGAAGCCTCTCATCACCAACTGGGGCAAGGCTGTCTTAGATCGCGGCTCAACCGGGCTATGACCCTTCTCATAGCCGCAGGCTAAAAGGCTGATAAAACGACGCCTCGCGCTATTTATACTCGCGAGTTACCTTGTTCATGCACTTAGGTTTATCCCATGACAGAACGCCCATTGCCGACCATCATCCAAGGTGGAATGGGCATTGCCGTCTCATCTGCGCAGCTCGCGAAGGAAGTTTCGAAAGCTGGCCATCTCGGTGTTATTTCAGGAACTGCGATTGATTCTGTAGTCTCTCGTCGCCTACAAGATGGCGACGTTGATGGATCTATCCGCCACGCAATGTCGCACTTTCCAAACCAAGATGTCATCAAGAGCGTCATGGATCGTTACTTCATTGAAGGTGGTCGCGATCAATCAAAGCCCTACATCGATGTACCAAAATTAACGTTGAAGCCCGTCCAGCATGCAGTCGATCTATTGGTTGTCGCATCTTTCGTTGAGGTCTGGCTCGCCAAAGAAGGACATGACGGCTTAATTGGAATGAACCTTCTGGAGAAAATCCAGATGTGTATTCCGGCTCAGTTGTTCGGTGCGATGCTTGCAGATGTTGATTACAGTCTTATTGGTGCGGGTATTCCAGCTCAGATTCCGAATCTTCTCAACCAGCTTGCACTCGGCAAGCCAGTCTCAATGACTGTCGATGTTGCGGAATCTACGATGAAACACTTCATCTCATTCGATCCACACTGTATTGAAGGCCTCTCATTTCCTATCAAGCGACCACAATTTCTAGCAATTGTTTCCTCGCATGCACTTGTTGCTTATTTAAATAAGGATGAGATCACAAAGCCTGATGGCTATGTCATTGAGGGTCACGTTGCAGGCGGACACAATGCTCCCCCACGTAATCGCAAGTCAAAAGATGATGAAGGCAATCCGATTTACACAGAACAAGATGAACCCGATCTCGTAAAGATCAAGAATTCAGGTTCTCCTTTCTGGCTTGCCGGCGGTTATGCAACACCTGCGAAGGTCAAGGAAGCACTCGATGCAGGAGCTGAAGGCGTACAGGTTGGCTCGCTCTTTGCATTGGCCGATGAGTCAGGATTTACAGCAGAGTTAAAGCATGAAGTAATCGAGGCGCTGAAATCTGAGACCCTATCTGTGAAGACCGATGGCAGCGCCTCGCCAACAGGTTTTCCATTTAAGGTCGCGGTTCTTCCGGAATCTTTATCAGATGATGACAAGTACGAAGCCCGAAATCGCATCTGCGATCTTGGATACCTTCGCACTCCCTTTGAGCGCGAGAACGGTGGCGTTGGATATAGATGCCCAAGTGAGCCACTCAAGACATATGAATTTAAGAAGGGCAATGTTGAAGAAGCTCAACATTCACAGTGCCTTTGTAATGCATTGATGTCGAACATTGGTCTTGGTCAGCTACGCCCAGATGGACGCCGCGAACTGCCATTGATCACATTGGGATCGGATTTATCTGGACCTGATTATCTTGCGAAGAAGCATCCACAAGGATGGAAAGCGCAAGACGTTATTAACTATCTACTCAGTAAGTAAAGTCTTCAGCACAGCAAGCTCAGCTTGATCTGCTGGCGCAATATCCCACGGCTTATGTAGAGCATCGCCTTCCCAACGAGGAATCACGTGCATGTGGGCATGGAAAACCGTCTGCCATCCTGCTTCGCGATTCATCTGCATAATCGTTGTGCCTTCAGATGAAAGTTTGTTCAACAACAAATCCGCAACGTTCTTAGCAACCGATGCCATAGCTCCGTAGATGTCGGCAGACATTGCATGAATATCCGCGTGATGCTTCTTGGGAATAACGAGCGTATGACCTTTGCTGGCAGGAAAGATATCGAGAAAGGCCAAGAAGCGATCGTCTTCATAGACCGTGTATGAAGGAATATCTCCGGCAATAATCGAACAGAAGATGCAGTTGCTCATGAGGTCGATGTTATTCGCGCAATACGCTCGCGCGCAATCGTTTGGCTTGGTGATTCATTACCAAGAACTAACTGCAGTGCAAGTAGCAGAGGTTTCACTATCGAGAGCCAGATACGTGACTTCTTCTTCAGCCCCAAAACCTTGAGGACCCGTGGATCCATTGTTGATATAGCAGCATTGCATAAGGTGCGATAGAAAGGCATGGCTGCCCATGAAAACGGTGGATGGATGATGAAGTGAACAATCTTGCGAGTTGCCTCGATCTCGCCAATCTCGTTATTGAGAAAATCCTCCAGAACCTCGTGAAGTTCTTGGTCCGACTTTGGGGCGCCTGTTAAACCTAGTGGCTCTGCGCTTTTCGCCCACTCGCCCACGTACTTCTGTACAGATAAATCTTCGCCTTTAGCCAATACGCGATAGGCAGTGACGAAAGAATCTGTAAATGCACAATGCACCCACAGCAAATGTCTCGATTGAGATGCTTCGTAATGGCGCGCTTCTTGGCGAGCATCGGTGTAATCACCAGTCACTCGCTTATGAAGTTCATTGACACGTCGAGCTTCTTTAGCGATGACTTCAGTTGAACCGAATGAAGTGATGGTTAGCCATCGCGTGGTTCGCTCTAGGCGGCCTAAGGGGTCTGTGTCATAAGCAGAATGTTGAGATACACCAGCAAGCGCTGCTGGGTATGCAGCTTGCATCAAAAGTGCACGAACTCCCCCCACAAGAGTCGCAAGAGATCCATGCACCTTCCATACATCGCTATCAGGACCGAAGAAGCCGATGTCATCGCCTTCGGCCATCTGTAGCGCCCAATCGGGACGACCATCAGGATCACCGGATACGGCTTTGCGGAAAGCAGATGCGGCCTTCGCGACGCCTATGCGGTTAAGAAATGCACTCACTGGGGCACGCTGTGTGTTTCAACAAAGATCAACGAGTTTTCAAAGATGATCTCTTTATCGTAATCAAGTGTTGCTACGTGATAGCTGTTCACCAACTCGATGCGCTGCTTAGGTATCGAACCAACGCCTTTCATGATGATTTCTGTATTCGTAACAGGCAACGTGTGATCATCCTTTGAGTGGAAGAGCATCAGCGGCACCGTTACATCGTGAAGGCGTTTTCGGGTATAGCTGAGCATCTTTAACAATTGATAAACACCTACGGCAGGCAGTGAGTCATAACCATGTTCAGTAACACCAGGAGCCTTGATGTCATCACCGACAGAGTCGCGCATCTTCTGGAATCGGGAGATAAGCCATGCGAATTGATGCGGAACCATCTTGACGTGAATCATTGGGTTTACAAGAACAATGCCAGCAATCTCCTTGGAACGCTTTGAAGCAACATTCAGTGTTGTTCCACCACCCATAGAAAGACCGAAGATAAAAACCTTCTCGCATTGGGTCTTCATCCAGTCGAGTTCTTCATCAACCTTTGCCGGCCACTGCTCCCATTTCACAAGATTGAGATCACCCGGAGTCGTGCCATGTCCTGGCAATAGTGGAACCGAGACTGTGTATCCACGTTCGTGGAAGTAATCAGCCCATGGGCGCATTGAAATCGGTGATCCGGTAAAGCCGTGAACCAAGACGATTCCTACTTTGGAGTTCTTACCCTTGCCCGTTGCTCGATAATCCTGCATTGACCCTGCTGGTGCATCGTGAACGCTCATGCGGCAAGGGTATTGCCCTACCAAGACCGAATCAATCATCTAGTGTCATATCAATCATCTAGGCTTGCAACATTATGGATGAGAACAACTGGCAATCTACGATTCAAGATATCGGCACATCGCTACACGATGCCGTCTTCGTTGTTCTCGACCTAGAAACTAGTGGAGCAGCCCCGCATCTCGGCGCTGGCATTACAGAAATCGGCGCCGTAAAGATCCAAGGTGGAGAAGTCCTCGATACCTTTTCAACACTGGTTAATCCAG
Organism: Candidatus Planktophila sp.; assembly: GCA_046070745.1. GTDB lineage: Bacteria > Actinomycetota > Actinomycetes > Nanopelagicales > Nanopelagicaceae > Planktophila. Next base: position 14,219 of record JBJTMX010000009.1, on the reverse strand, counting down.
GACATCCCATTCCTTCTTTTATTACAGAACTTACGGGAATCGATAGCGCGCTGGTAAATGATGCGCCACCCATCGATCATGTACTTCCTGATCTTTTTCGATTCTTAGGCGATCAGTCAACAGTCTTTGTCGCGCAGAATGCACCTTTTGATTTATCGTTTTTAAAGTCCGCAGCTCGAGTACATGGACATCCATGGCCTGCAATGCGCGTATTGGATACAGCGATCCTTGCGCGTCGCGTCTTATCGCGTGAAGAGGCGCCTAACTGCAAACTCGGCACATTGGCGCAAATCTTTGGAGCCGAAGTAACTCCCAATCACCGTGCCCTCGATGATGCCAAAGCAACTGTGGATGTATTACATGGAATCTTTGAACGACTTGCTGGATTTGATGTTTATACAGTGGAGGAAGCGTTGAACTTTAGTGCGCCGAAGAAATCGAGGTCGACAAAGCAGCCCACTTCTCAAGAAGGCTAGTTGCCTTACCTGAGTCAATTGCTTCAATGACGCGTGGCACCGCCTTACTAATGCGCTCGTGAATCGATAAATCAAGTTCGCCTTCAAAAGCCGCAAGCGTTACTGCGCTATTGAGCACAACAATGTCGCGTGGTGCGCCGCGTTCGCCGGCAAGAATGCGCTTTGAGATCGCTGCATTTTCGGCACCATCTCCCCCGACAACTGCGCTAATTGGAGCGTTATCGAAACCGAAATCTTTTGCATCGATGCGATCGGATGAAATTTCTTCGCGGCCTATTGAGAGCACTGACGTTGTTCCATCTAGAGTAATTTCATCAAGACCGTCATCGCCACGGAATACAAAGCCGTCACAGCCCTTAGCTGTCATTACTTGTGCCATCACTAAGTGAATGCGATCATCGGCAACTCCAAGTGCGATTGCCTTTGGTTTTGCAGGGTTTGCTAATGGGCCAAGGAAGTTAAAGACAGTAGGCACGCCGAGCGCCTTGCGTGCAGGTGCCGCGTTCTTCATTGCCGGGTGGAAAACAGGTGCAAAACAGAAACCAATACCGAGTTCTCGAACAGTTCGTTCGACACCTGAAGCACCTAAGTCGTATGCAACACCGAGAGCGCCATAGAAATCAGAGGCACCAGATTTTGATGAAACGGCGCGACTTCCGTGCTTTACAACGCGAGCACCGGCTGCCGCTGCAACGATCGCTGCAGTCGATGAAATATTGATTGTGTGCGCACCATCGCCGCCTGTGCCAACTGTGTCTACTGCGCGCTGGGTGATAGAGATGGGCATTGAGTTTGCGTATAACTGTTCGACGAGGGCAGTGACTTCTTCAGCAGTCTCGCCTTTTTTATGGAATGCGAGAAGGAACGATTTAATGGATTCGATATCGGCAGTCTCTTCCAAAATTGCTTGAAGAACACCCTGAACTTCGCTTGGTTCTAAATCAAGGCCTGCATTGAGGCGTTCGATGTAATCGCCCCACAATTGCGTCATAGTGAAGTATTGGCGACCTTAGACAGTTGCTACTGAACGAGAGCGAATCAAATCGGCAACTGTATTTGCTAAGGTAAATGGATCGACAGGGTGTTGAACACTTGCCTCTGCACGAGACCATGCTCCAAGCCATGCATCTTCCTTGCGAGCGACGATAAGAAGCACTGGTGGGCAGTTAAAAACCTCGTCCTTAAGCTGGCGAGCAACGCCCATTCCGCCTTCCGGAGCCGCTTCACCATCGAGGATAAACAAATCGATAGGACGATCTGACCCTGGCTTCACAGAATCGACATAGAGGCGAAGAGCATCGGCTGTCGCGAACTCGCGGATCTCGTGTTCTGCCACTTCTTTCGAGACCCTTGACCCAAGGGCGCGAGTGATAGCTGCCCGGGTTGTGGAATCGTCAGAGTAGATAACAAAGTTGAGTTTGCGAGTCTGCGTCATGGGCCAAATTGTAGTCAGGAGAGGTGAGCCTTTTCACCTTAAATGGGGGTCGAAAAAGGTGGTTCTAGCCACCCTATAAGTAGGTTTTATGAGGGGTATTCGGGAATAATGCCCCCTATGACCAGCACCAGTGTGAGCACTCACCACAAGATCACCCGCCCTAACTTGGTCGCGGTAGGAACAATCGTTTGGCTCTCAAGCGAGCTCATGTTCTTTGCCGCGCTCTTCGCGATGTATTTCACTACACGCGCAGTGCAAGGACCAGCTGTATGGGCAGAGTCCGCAGGAATCCTCAATATCCGTTTCGCAGTAATCAACACCACCGTTCTTGTCCTCTCTTCTGTGACATGTCAGTTCGGTGTCTTTGCTGCTGAGCGCTACCAGCCACGACGCACAGGATCAATCTTCAAGATCTCGTCATGGGGAATGCGCGAATGGTTCTCACTTACCTTCCTTATGGGTGGATTCTTTATCGCGGGTCAGATCTACGAGTACGCATCATTGGTAACTGAAGGTCTCACACTCTCATCGAACGCATACGGCTCTGTCTTCTATATCGCAACAGGCTTCCACGGTCTCCACGTAACCGGCGGTTTGATTGCATTCCTTATCGTTCTTCTTCGCGTCGCCAAGGCACGCCGCTTTACACAAAGCCAAGCAACAACTGCGATTGTGGTCTCGTACTACTGGCACTTCGTTGACGTTGTATGGATCGCGCTCTTCTCAGCTATCTACCTGATTAAGTAAGGAAAGGAAAACAGTGAAGCGTCTATCGCGCCTACGTCGCCATCGTGCGGCTGGACCAATCTTGTTGGTCTTCGCTCTCTTCACCATTGGAACTACTTTTCAGGTAGCCAGTGCTGTAAATACATCAACAAGAACTGCCGATCGTTCTGCAACGATTGAAGAAGGTAAGCAGTTGTTCCTTAAGGGATGTTCTTCATGCCACGGCCTTAATGCAGAAGGTGGCGCTGTTGCTCCTTCACTCATTGGCGTTGGCGCAGCATCTGTTGATTTCCAGGTCGGAACAGGTCGTATGCCAATGGCTGATATGAGCCAGCAGGCGATGCGTAAGAAACCTGTTTACACACCAGCTGAAATCAACGCTCTTGCTACGTATGTTGCATCACTTGCTGATGGACCAGAAGTTCCTACTGATGAAGTACTTAACTATGAGCGCGATGGCAATGTTGCAGAAGGCGGAGAACTCTTCCGAACCAACTGCGCAATGTGCCACAACTTCGCAGCACAGGGTGGAGCACTGACACAAGGTAAGTACGCACCAACACTTATGGGTGTAGAACCAAAGCACATTTACGAAGCTCTTATTACTGGCCCACAGTCAATGCCAGTATTTAGCGATAAGACTCTTACACCTGAAGAGAAACTTTCAATCATTAAGTGGATCAAGGCAGCAGAGTCAGAGCCACAACTTGGTGGCGCAGCGCTTGGTCGCGTTGGCCCAGTAACAGAAGGCCTTTTGGCATGGACACTAGGAATCGGATTGCTCATTGGTGTTGCAGTCTGGTTGGCGATGAAAGCGAGATAGTTAATGTCTAACGAAATCGAGCAGATCAAAGATCCTGGGCTTCCAGCTCACGTTCATCGTCGTACTGATGAAGATGAAAAATATGCAAAGCGTGCCGAGACACAGGTAGCGATTCTCTTCGTTCTCTCTGCAATCGGAACACTTCTTCTTATTGCATCATACGTATTCATCCCTACTGATTCATTTATCTTTATCCCAGTCATGGGCGAGACAAACGCACATCAGTTATTCCTCGGTCTCGGAATGGCGATCGCGCTCTTCTGCATTGGTGCAGGACTTATTCACTGGGCAAAGACTCTGATGCCAGATGAAGAAGTTATTGCGCAGCGCCACGAGTTCCGTTCATCTGATGAGGATCGTTCTGAGTTTGTGAAGACTGTTAAGTCAGGCGCGGGAGCTGCAGGTCTTGGACGACGCCCATTGATTAAGCGCACACTTGGTTTAGCTCTTGGTCTTTCAGGTCTTACTCCCCTATTACTCCTTCGCGACTTAGGTCCCCTTCCAAAGGAAGAACTTCAGAAGACTTCTTGGAAGGCCGGCACACGCCTTGTTACCGATCCAGGCGATCGACCAATTAAGGCATCAGACCTTGAGGTCGGTGCAGTTGCACAGACCCTTCCAGAGCTTGCCGAAGGTGAAGAGCGCACACTTGAGAACATCGGAAAAGATGCAGTTCTTCTTATCCGTCTTCGTCCAGAGGATTTTAATCTTGATGAAGAGCGTCTCTCATGGACACATGAAGGCATCATCGCTTTCTCAAAGATCTGTTCACATATGGGTTGTGCAGTTGCACTGTACGAACAGCAGACAAAGCACCTCTTGTGCCCATGTCACCAATCAACATTCGATGTAACACGAGCAGCGAAGGTCATCTTCGGCCCAGCTGCTCGCCCACTGCCACAGCTTGCAATCACAGTTGATGCAGAGGGATACCTCGTTGCACAGGCACCATTTAACGAAGCAGTTGGACCTAGTTTCTGGGAGCGCTCATCATGACAGCACGCGAACGTATTGCAGGCAATGTTGCGGGATATGTAGATGACCGCACAGGAGCCGCCGGTTGGATGAAGAAGAACCTCACCAAGGTCTTCCCTGATCACTGGTCCTTCCTGCTCGGCGAAATCTGCCTCTACTCATTCATTATCTTGCTCGCATCAGGAACGTTTCTTACTTTCTGGTTCGATCCTTCAATGAAGGAGGTCGTCTACAACGGCGATTACGCACCTCTTAAGGGTCTCGAGATGTCTGCGGCATATGCCTCAACTCTTGATATCTCATTTGAGGTTCGCGGCGGACTCTTGATGCGTCAGATACACCACTGGGCAGCGTTGATCTTTATGGTCGGCATCGTTGTGCACTTGCTCCGTGTTTACTTCACGGGTGCATTCCGCAAGCCACGTGAATTCAACTGGATCATCGGTGTCGGACTTCTAACACTCGGAATCGTTGAAGGCTTCTTGGGTTACTCACTTCCTGACGACCTCCTTTCAGGCACAGGTATCCGTATTGCAGAAGCAATCATTCAGGCTCTGCCTGTAGTTGGTTCTTACCTTTCATTCTTCGCATTCGGTGGAGCATTCCCTGGCGAAGCATTTATCCCACGAATCTACACAGTGCACATCTTGCTCTTGCCTGGAATCTTCCTTGCCCTGATCACCGTGCACTTGATGTTGGTCTGGTACCAGAAGCACACACAGTTCCCTGGTCCTGGTCGCACAGAGAAGAACGTTGTTGGATATCCATTGATGCCTGTTTACATGGCTAAAGCAGGTGGATTCTTCTTCATCGTCTTTGGTGTTACTGCATTCCTTGGAGCAGTCGCTTCTATCAACCCAATTTGGTTGTACGGTCCTTACACACCAGGTCAGATTTCTGCAGGCTCACAGCCTGACTGGTACATGGGTTGGCTCGATGGTTTGGTACGTATGTCACCACCACTTGAGACACATGCATTTGGCCACACAATCTCTTGGAACATCCTGATTCCAGGTTTGATCTTGCCAGGCATCATGTTCACACTTCTAGCCGTTTACCCATTCATTGAGTCTTGGGCAACAGGCGATAAGCGCGAACATCACTTGCTCGATCGTCCACGTAATGCGCCAAACCGCACAGCACTCGGCGCAATGGCTCTTACATTTACAATCGTTTCACTTCTTAACGGTGGTAACGACATCATCTCGACAACATTTAAGTTAACGATCAACCAGATGATGTGGTTCTCACGTATTGGCGTTCTTGTATTGCCACCGCTTGCATTCATTATCACGAAGCGCATCTGCCTCTCATTGCAGGCTGCAGATCGTGATTTGGTTTTGCATGGTCGCGAGACAGGTCGTCTTGTTCGTCTTCCACACGGTGAGTTCGTTGAAGTACACGAGCCAATCTCAGCTGAGAAGGCGTGGACACTTACATCACATGAACAGATTGCACCTCTTGAGCTCACTGAGTTCGATGCATCAGGCGTCAAGCGCCCTGGTTCATTGAAGAACAAGCTCCGCAATCGCATCTCACGCGCAACAGCCGTTGCAGTTCCTAAGGCAACTGAGACAGAGCGTCGTGAACTGGAAGGTCATCACTAAGCGCTTAGCGCTTTTGAACAACTTAATCGGTTGACAAAGCTAAAACTTTTGAACCAGGGCAACCCCCAGCGCAGTCATTGCAATTCCGATGATTGCCTGGGGGTTTAGCTTTTCCCCAAACAAAATAAAAGCCTGCACTGCTGTTGTGGGCGGAATCAGATAGAGCAAACTTGAAACACGTGCAGCGCTCCCGCGACCTAACATCCAGAGCAACATCAAGATAGCGATAAGTGATGTCACAACTACCGCCCAAGCCATTGCCAGTGACGACTCTAGGTTCCACGTGATGGATGTTTTACCTGCAGCGAGTGAGTAGATTCCGAGAACGATTCCAGCGATCAAGAATTGATAAGTCGTGCCAGCAAGAAGAGGAATTGAATGGCCAAGCTTCTTCTGCATCAGCGTTGCAGAAGTTGAACCGCTTAAGGCCAAAAGAAGTAGAACAAGGGCTAAGAAAGTCATCTCCCCTGCCCGACTAAAGGCAGGCAAGAGCACCAGAACGACACCAGCAAGGCCTAAGAAGAGTCCGATAACTTGCTTGGATGTCAGTTTCTCTTTCAATAACTTGATAGCAATAAGAGAGACAAGAACTGGCTGCATGCTGGTGATTACGGATGCGATACCGCTAGGCGACCCTTCTGCAATCGCTTGCCAGACTCCCCCGAGATACAGGGCGTGGAGAGAAACTCCAATTGCAAGAGATGCAAGTAAATCACTGCGCGAGAGTTTTAAAGACTGACCCAGCGCCTTTGTTATCACTGCAAGAATTGAAGCGGCAATCACTAAGCGAACCGAGAGAAAGAAGAGAACATCAGAGTTCTTAAAGGCGTACTTAGCAACAACAAAGCCAGATGCCCAGATAAAGACAAAGATCCCATGCGCATAGCGCTCTAGGATCTTCATCGAGTAAAGATTCTTACTTAGTGATGTGAAGAGGATGCAGGAAGTGGCTTCTCGTACTCTGTTACGAAACCAACGATACTGACAACCAAAGCAACAAGTGCGATGAGTGTCAGCCACCAGCCGATAACAAGACCAAGTGCCATCACTGTTGCACTTACTGCAACAGGAAGTGGCCACCATGAGTGTGGGCTGTAGAAGCCGAGCTCGCCTGCATCATCTGCAATTTCACCATTGAGGTCATCAGAAGGGATATCAAAGCCGATGCGCTTCTGTGTAAACCATACGTAGAAGCCAACCATCGCAGCAAGACATGAAGCGAGGATCATGCCGGTGATGCCAACAGTTTCACCGCCGACTTCGTAGTACACGACAGCCATGAGTGCATAGAAAACAGCGAGACCTGTAAAGAGTTTCCAATTAGCCTTCATGCTTAGTGACCTTCTGTCTTAATGTGTGGATGGTGGAGATCAAATGCTGGGCGTTCTGAACGAATGCGTGGCATTGATGTGAAGTTATGGCGTGGAGGTGGGCAGCTTGTCGCCCATTCGAGTGAAGCTCCATAGCCCCATGGGTCATCGCAGTTCACCAATGGGCTCTTGCGAGTGATCCATACGTTGATGAAGAACGGAATCATGGATAGCGCAAGAAGGATTGAACCGACTGTTGAAATCATGTTCATGCCGGTAAATCCATCTGTTGCGAGGTAATCCGCATAACGACGTGGGAAGCCCTTAATTCCGAGCCAATGCTGGATAAGGAATGTTGTGTGGAAGCCGAAGAACAAAGTCCAGAAGTGGATCTTTCCTAGGCGCTCGTTCAACATGCGACCTGTGAACTTAGGCCACCAGAAGTAGAAGCCTGCGAACATCGCAAATACCACTGTTCCGAAGAGAACGTAGTGGAAGTGAGCAACAACGAAGTAAGTCGCAGAAACTGCGAAGTCCAATGGAGGTGAAGCAAGAATGATTCCTGTAAGTCCACCGAAGAGGAATGTTACGAGGAAGCCCATTACCCACAACATTGGAGTTTCAAATGAAACGTGGCCGCGCCACATTGTTCCGATCCAGTTGAAGAACTTCACACCAGTTGGAACACCGATAAGGAATGTCATGAATGAGAAGAATGGCAACAAGACCTGACCTGTTGCGAACATATGGTGCGCCCACACTGCAACAGACAAAGCTGCAATTGCGATTGTTGCTGCAATCAAACCCTTGTAGCCAAAGATTGGCTTACGTGAAAAGACAGGCAAGATCTCGGTTGCGATACCAAAGAATGGCAAAGCCAAGATATACACCTCAGGGTGTCCGAAGAACCAGAACAAGTGTTGCCACAACATCGCTCCACCATTTGCCGGATCGAAGATGTGGGTACCAAAGAGGCGATCTGATTCGAGACCAAGAAGCGCTGCAGCCAATGGTGGGAATGCAAGCAAGATAAGAATCGATGTAAGCAATGTGTTCCAGCTAAAGATCGACATACGGAACATCGTCATACCAGGTGCGCGCATCGTGAAGATTGTTGTAATGAAGTTAACGCCACCAAGAATTGTTCCAAGACCTGAAACTGTAAGACCGATAACCCAGAGGTCTCCACCGATTCCTGGTGAATACGTTGCATTAGCAAGTGGTGCGTATGCAGTCCAACCGAATGATGCTGCACCTCCTGGTGAGAGGAAGCCACCAACTGCCATCAATGAGCCGAAGAAGTAGAGCCAGTACGACAACATGTTAAGACGTGGGAATGCGACGTCTGCAGCACCAATTTGAAGAGGCATGATGACGTTTGCAAAACCAACGAAGAGCGACGTTGAGAACATCAACAACATGATCGTGCCGTGCATTGTGAAGATCTGGTTGTACTGCTCGTTGCTCAAGAACTGCATTCCTGGGCGTGTGAGCTCTGCGCGCAAGAAGAGCGCGAGGATTCCACCAACCAAGAACCAAGTAAATGATGTTGCAAGGTACAAGTAGCCGATGCGCTTGTGGTCCGTTGATGTAACAGTCTTTACAAACTGCTTACCCCAAGACTCTTTGCGCTCTACACCAAGGCGTGGAGTTGCAATTGTTGGTTGCTCTGCAAATGTAGTCATTATGCGCCTGCCTTCAATGTGTTGAGGTACTTCTGATATTGCTCAGGTGTAACTACCTTTACTTTGAAAATCATTTGTGTGTGGTTACGTCCGCACAAGATGTTGCATCGACCAGGGAATGTTCCCAACTTATTTGCAGTGAACTGCAGATGGTTGGTCCGATCAGGAAGGTTTTGCATCTGAATCATGAATGCTGGAATCCAGAAACCGTGAACAACATCGTTTGATGTAATTGTGAATCGCACGCTCTCGCCTTGTGGCAAGTAAAGAGTTGGTGGGTTCTCAGGTGTTCCAGTAACAACTGCATCCTTGCCAGCTTCTGGATAACCGAATTGCCAAGACCACTGAATGCCTTCTACAGAGATCTCATGCTGTGCAGGAGTCTTTGTATCCACAATCTTTGATTCCTTGATAGCCGTGAAGTAGAAGAGCACTGCAACGATGATGAAAGGAATAATCGTGTAGAGAATTTCGATGGGAATGTTGTACTGAGTCTGCTTAGGGAACTCACCCTTCTTCTCATCATTCTTGCGGTGGAAGATTGCAGGCCAGAGAATCAAGATCAAGGTGAATACACCTACGACTCCTGCTGCGATCCACGCTCCTTGCCAGAGTGAGAGGGAGATATCGTTGACGCTGGATGTGCTCTTTGGGTAACCCATGCCAGAGATATCGTTTGACTTTAATGAACATCCGCTAAGGAAGGCTGCTGAAGCGAGTGCTCCGAGCAGGCCAATTAGCGTGCGCTTAGTAGGTGCAGACATACGCTAAGGATAGTGGCGGTTGCGCTCAGTTCACGCATGAACGGGTAGCCTTCGGCAGGTGGCTCACCTCACAGGAAACTTCACTACGGAAGCGCCCCTTTCGGCCGGCGTCCGTGAGGCCATTTCTGCCGCTTTTGAACATGGGTGGGCCGATCCGAAGAAGCTCTCCCAGGCTAGCCATCTAGCCCAGGGAATTAGGGCTGCGGCCATTGAAGAGTTCGCTTCAGTTTTGGAAGTCTCCCCCGCCGAAATCGAGATTCTCGGAGAACCATCGCTGATTCACCACCTAAGCCTTGGTGGCTTCCTGCGCCCTGATAGCCGCCTTCTTCACTCGACAGTTGATGTCGGAAGAATCCGAGCCGTTGCCCGTGCCCATCACGGTGAAGTCACATCGATACCAGTTGATTCACTGGGCGCAATCGAAATTCCAACAGACTCTGACAAAGAGAGCATCATCTCGCTGCAGGCTCGAAACGGTGAGACCGGCATTGACCAGAAGCTTGAATCTTGGCGAGCTCTAGCCGGAAAGAAAATCCTGGATGCTACCCGCGCAATTCCTTACTCTCACCAAACAAATGGGATGGCCGCAGCATCTTTTGATGCAATCTCCTGGAATGGCCCTGCGGGAGTTAGCGCTCTCGTTCTTCACGATGCGCCAGCATTTAGATATCCGCTCGCCCACATTGCACCAATTCGAGTTCCGGGTTCATATTCACTTCCACTCTTAGTGGGTGCAGTGACCGCCCTTCGTGAATACAGAACTTCAGAAGCAAACATCAACGTTCTACGGAATTCACTTTCCGAGAAACTTTCCTCGATAACTGGCGTCACTCTCGTTGGTGAAAAGTCGCAGAGCTCTCGATATCTTTCGATAGCTATTTCAGAAATTTCTGCTGAAGAATTACTACGCACTTTGATTCAATCTGGAATTTCATGCGATGCAGGTAGCGCATGCTCCCCTGAAGATTTAGCGCCAAGCCATGTCATCGCAGCGATGGGATATCCAACGCCAGGACATATGCGCTTTACGATCCATCCCACAACAACGCAGCACGATGTTGATGCGCTTGTTGTTAAACTAGATACAGTATTGAAAAACTTACGCAGTTAAGTGCGCAGCGATTTCTGAAGCTGCCTCGTTGCCATATGCATCTTCAAAGCGCGCAACAAATTCAGCAGGTGTAAATCGGTATTCCTGAGTGCCCATAGTCTCGATGACGTAGGTAGCAATCATTGAACCTAGTTGCGCACAGCGTTCGTGCGATAGCCCCCACGCAAGACCTGCAACAAAACCTGAGCGGAATGAATCGCCCACACCAGTTGGATCAACCTTTGCATTCTCTTTCGCACAAGTGACCTTAATGAATTCACCTTCAGCGCTTTCAACTCGAGCACCGGCAGAACCCAAAGTGATGACGCGGTACTTCACCTTCTGCAAAATTTCGTGATCGCTCCAACCCGTCTTTTGAATTGCGAGTGCGAGTTCATACTCATTCATAAAGAGATATGTAGCGCCTTCAATCAACTTTTGAATCTGCTCACCAGACATACGTGCCATCTGCTGTGAAGGATCTGCAGCAACTGGGATGTTATTAGCAAGTGCTACCTCTGTATGGCGCAGCATCGCCTCTGGGTCATCAGGTGAAATGACAATCAGATCAAGGCGACCAGTCTTATCCATAATCGGTTGAAGTTCGATATTTCGCGCCTCAGACATCGCACCGGGAAAGAAGGAAGCAATTTGATTCAGTTCAGTATCGGTAGTAACCGTGAAGTGAGCTGTGTACTGTTCTTTGGAAATCAATACATGCGATGTATCAACGCCATGGCGAGTAAGCCATGCATCGTAATCAGCCCAGTCTTTTCCAACAGCTGCAATCAGGATCGGATTGAGTCCAAGGTTGGCCATACCGAATGCGATATTTGCAGCGCATCCACCGCGACGAACTTCTAAACCGTCAACGAGAAATGACAATGAAACTTTCTCAAGGGAACCTGCCACCAATGAATCCGTAAACTTTCCAGGGAAAGTCATTAAGTGATCAAGACCTACTGAACCTGCCACGCCAATTCTCATGGGTGGATTTAACTACAGGTGAAAGGAGATTTAGTTAAAGGAATCGCCACATGCACAAGAACCTTGTGCATTGGGATTATCAATTGTGAAACCCTGCTTCTCAATTGTGTCGACGAAATCTACCGATGCACCCATCAAGTAAGGGTCCGACATCTTGTCGACAACAACCTTGACAGCACCGAATTCGCGAGTGATATCGCCATCTTGATTTCGATCGTCGAAGTAGAGCTGGTAACGAAGACCAGAACAACCACCAGGCTGAACTGCAACGCGGAGGTAAAGGTCATCGCGACCTTCCTGCGCAAGCAGTGAGGCGACCTTTGATGCAGCAGCATCTGTAAGTGTGATGCCTGTTGTGAGGTCGACTGATGTAACTGTTGAGTTCCGTGTCTCTGTTGTCATGTGCCGAAGAATACCCGCGTCAGGTTGCCGTTGCGAGTCGAAAGCGGCGAGAATACGGGTATGTCTTCGACTCGCTTGGCCGACCTGCTCCTTCTAGGTAGCAGATCTGACCTTGCATCCGAGCGCGGCGTTTCATGTACTGGTGAACTACCTGATGCAAGTGACCCGCATCTCGTTGAGCGAGCTGTCGCTGCAAAGAAAGCGCTGGGTTCTCGCGCCTTGATTCTCGGCCATCACTACCAACGAGACGAAGTTATCCAATTCGCCGATATCACTGGTGACTCATTCAAGTTAGCTCAGGCTGCAGCCGCACAATCAGAAGCCGAGTACATTATTTTTTGTGGTGTTCACTTCATGGCAGAGAGCGCTGATATTTTGACTGGCCCTCATCAAAAAGTAATTCTCCCGGATCTTGCTGCTGGTTGTTCTATGGCTGACATGGCAACAGCGGCACAGGTAGATCAAGCTTGGTCAGAACTTGAAAAACTTGGAGTCGCTGCCGTAACTGTTCCAGTTACTTATATGAACTCATCTGCTGCCATTAAGAGTTTTACCGGAAAACACGGAGGAACAATCTGCACATCATCAAATGCAGAAAAGACTCTTCGATGGGCATTTGATAAGGCTGAGAAAGTTCTCTTCCTCCCCGATCAACACCTCGGTCGCAATACAGCAGTTCTTGATTTAGGAATGTCCCTTGAGGATTGCGTTGTGTGGAACCCATGGAAGCCAATGGGTGGACTAACCGAAGATGCAATTCACAGCGCAAAGATGATTTTGTGGCGAGGGCATTGTTCAGTTCATGGCCGATTTGCAAAAGAAGCAATCGATGACTTCCGCACACGAATTCCTGAAATCAACATCATTGTTCACCCGGAGTGCCAGAACGAAGTTGTTGCAGCAGCTGATGTTGTGGGCAGTACAGAGAAGATCATTAAGACAGTCTCGCAAGCACCTGCCGGTTCACAGTGGGCAGTTGGTACCGAACTCAATCTCGTCGGACGTCTTGCTGCGCAGAATCCAGATAAGAAGGTCTACTTCCTTGATCGCACCGTGTGCTACTGCTCAACGATGAACCGTATTGATCTCCCCCACCTTGTCTGGGCACTTGAATCACTTGTAGCAGGACAAGAATTCAACCAGATTAAGGTTGATGCCGAAACGGCGCGATATTCAAAGGTGGCTCTCGAGCAAATGCTCGCTCTATAGTTACCGCCATGACTTCAACTGATTCAACGAAAAAAGGTCGCCCAACACCTAAGCGTCGCGATGCAACTTCCAAGCACCACGCCCTCGCTCCTGTTGTTACAAAGGAAGAGAAGAAGCGCGCACGTGAGGCTGCAAAGATTGCTCGCACTTCAGCGCGTGAGGCATATATGCGTGGAGACGAGAGCGCACTTCCTGCTCGCGATCGCGGACCTGCCCGTAAGTTTGTCCGTGATTACGTTGATTCACGTCGCTCTGTAGGAGAATTCTTCTTGCCGATCATCTTCGTTGTTCTCGTTCTTACAATGATTCCAACGTCGACGACAAAGAACGCAGAAGGACTTCCACAAGTTCCAATGACTCAACTCGTCTCAATTGCGATTATGTACACCGTCTTGATTATCTCTGTCTTTGATGGCGTTCGCCTCAATCGCAAAATCAAGAAAGCTGTTGCTGCAAAATTTCCAGGGACAGCACTTCGTGGTCTAGGTATGTACGGATGGCTTCGTTCGACTCAGATGCGTCGCATGCGCACACCTAAGCCACAGGTAAAAGCTGGCGACAAGATTTCCTAGCGCTCTTTTTAAGCGCGTGGATTAGGGCTCTGGTTCTTCTTGGGATCCTTCTCGGGAAGATTACCCAGGGCCTTATCTATTGCCTTCAATTGATCCGCTGAAAGTTTTACTCCGGAAGCCTTTGCATTCTCTTGCACCTGCGAAGGTTTCGTCGCCCC
>JBJTMX010000008.1:0-6237 GCA_046070745.1 Candidatus Planktophila sp. | reverse complement strand
GGGCCTTGGTGTTGGTGAAGTGGGGTATCTCATCACTGGCGTAAAGGATGTTCGCCAATCACGCGTGGGTGACACAGTTACAAGTTTTACTCGTCCAACTAAGGAAGCACTTGGCGGATATAAAGATCCAAAGCCAATGGTCTTCTCTGGTTTGTTCCCACTTGATGGAGCAGATTTTCCTGTTCTTCGCGATGCGCTAGAGAAGTTGCAGCTCAACGATGCAGCACTTGTCTATGAGCCAGAAAGCTCTGCAGCTCTTGGCTTCGGCTTCCGTTGCGGCTTCCTCGGTCTTCTTCACATGGAGATCGTGCGCGAGCGTCTTGAGCGCGAAGCAAAGCTTAATTTGATTTCAACAGCACCTAACGTGGTCTATCGCGTCACGATGGAAGATGGCAAAGAGATTGTTGTAACGAACCCATCTGAATTTCCTGATGGCAAGGTCAATAATGTGAAAGAGCCGATTGTTAAATCAACAATTCTTGCTCCATCTGAATACATCGGCACCATCATGGAGCTCTGCCAAGAGCGCCGCGGTGTGATGCTTGGAATGGATTACATCTCTGAGGACCGTGTAGAAATTCGCTACACACTTCCTCTTGCTGAAATCGTCTTCGACTTCTTCGATCAGTTGAAGTCACGCACTAAGGGTTATGCATCTCTCGATTACGAAGAGATGGGCGATGAAGAAGGAAACCTTGTGAAGGTCGATATCTTGTTGCAGGGCGAAGCAGTCGATGCCTTTAGCGCAATTGTTCACCGCGATAAGGCGTACTCGTACGGTGTGATGATGACCGGCAAGCTCCGCGAGCTCATCCCTCGTCAGCAATTCGAAGTTCCTATTCAGGCTGCAATTGGTTCTCGCATCATCGCTCGCGAATCCATTCGCGCGATCCGTAAGGACGTTCTTGCAAAGTGCTACGGCGGAGATATCTCACGTAAGCGCAAACTTCTCGAGAAGCAAAAAGAAGGTAAGAAGCGCATGAAGATGGTGGGACGCGTTGAAGTTCCACAAGAAGCCTTCGTTGCAGCTCTTGCTACTGATGCTGATATCGAGAAGATTAAAGCAGCGCGCAAGCTCGAAAACTAAAGCCTGCCATGTTCTCGTACTACGTACATATTCCGTATTGCGTACGTCGTTGCGGTTATTGTGACTTCAATACCTACACACCATCTGAACTTCAGGACGGCGCAACTCTAGAAATCGTCTCTGCTGATTACATCGATGCAGTGCTGAAAGAACTTGAAACATCTCCCACTGATGAAGTCAGCACCATCTTCTTCGGTGGAGGAACACCTTCGCTTATTCCACCAAAGGATTTAGGTCGTGTGCTGACAGCGATCAAGGCTCGCAACGGAATTACTGCAGACTGCGAAATAACTCTTGAGGCTAACCCGGATTCAGTGACACAAGAGAAGCTTGATGGGTATATCGCAGCAGGTTTTAATCGCATCTCATTTGGTATGCAATCAAATAAAGAACATGTTTTGAAAGTTCTTGATCGCACACATAATCCTGAAAATGTTCGCAAAGCCGTTGATATGGCGCGCGCTGCAGGTTTTCCTTCCATCAGCGTCGACCTTATCTATGGCGCACCTGGTGAATCGTTAAGCGATTGGGCATCGACTGTGAAGGAAGCGCTCTCACTCGATATTGATCACATCAGCGCATATGCACTCATTGTGGAAGATGGCACCAAGCTTGCTGCACAAATCAAGCGCGGTGACTTAACGATGCCGGACGATGATTTGATGGCTGATATGTATCTCTTGGTAGATCAGCAGACTCTCCAAAAAGGCATGAAGTGGTACGAGCTTTCTAATTGGTCTACGCCCGGACATCAATCGCGTCACAACATGGCGTATTGGAAATCCACGAATTGGTGGGGTCTTGGTCCGGGCGCGCATTCGCATATCGATAAGAAGCGCTTCTGGAATGTGAAGCACCCGAATGCTTACAAGCAAAAAGTTTTCGCAGGCGAGTCACCAATAAAGGACTCTGAAGTATTAACCGATGAGCAGAGAAAATCTGAGTACATCATGCTCGCAATACGTATGCCAGAAGGTGTTCGCAAAGCAGCGCTCACTATTGCTCAATACGAGCGCACCGTTGAATACATCAAGAGCGGCCACGTGATTGATCGCCCTGATGCCATTGCTCTAACGCCTAAGGGTCGCTTGATTGCTGACCGCATTACCCAAGAAATGCTTGCATAAGGCACTTTCGGTAAACTGCGACCCATGACAAGCGACCGTAGACTCGAGATTCTTCGCGCCATTGTCGAGGAATACGTTCAGACTCAAGAGCCTGTGGGCTCTAAGGCGATTGCAGAAAATCACGCTCTAGGCATTTCGCCAGCGACAATTCGCAATGAGATGGCTGTTCTTGAAGAGGAAGGTCTCATCAAGCAGCCACACACAAGTGCTGGTCGTATTCCAACAGATCGCGGATATCGCATCTTCGTCGACAAGCTTGCAACAGTGAAACCACTTTCCAATGCCGAGCGTCGCGCGATTGAAACTTTCTTGCATGGTTCCAATGACCTAGATGATCTCGTCCGACGCAGCGCAAAATTATTGGCGGATATCACCAAGCAGGTGGCGGTTGTTCAATATCCAACCTTTGGCAGCAGCACTCCGAAAATGGCTATCTCAGGTACAGCGCACCTTGCCCGTTCTGGTGATACAACAGATCTTTCTAGCATTCTCGAGGCGCTAGAAGAGCAGGTTGTTCTCCTCAAGCTTCTCAATGATGCGCATTCAACAGTTCAAGTAACCATTGGCAGGGAGCAATCAGTGACAAATCTGCAGACCACCTCGCTTGTCACAGTTGAATATGGCGCAGGCAACAGCACTATTGGCGCTCTCGGCGTGCTTGGTCCTACACGCATGGATTACTCTGGCTCTATCTCTGCAGTATCTGCAGTAGCTCGTTATGTCGGTCGATTTATTACGGAGAGTGCTCAATAAATGTCTGATTTTTACCAGCTATTAAATGTAGAACGCGGTGCAACACAAGATGAGATCAAGAAGGCTTATCGCAAGATTGCGCGTGAACTCCACCCTGACGTCAATCCAGACCCTGAGGTGCAGAATAAATTTAAAGAAGTTACTGCGGCTTATGATGTTTTAAGCGATCCCAACAAGCGCCAGCAATATGACATGGGCGGTCGTGGGGGATTCAACGACTTCGGTGGCGGATTCGGCGGCGGCGGATTCAGCGACATCATGGATGCCTTCTTCGGCGGTGGCGGAAATCGCGGACCTCGTCCACGTATGCGTCAAGGACAAGATGCACTTATTCGCATTCAAGTTGATTTACATGAGGCATGTTTTGGAACAGAGCGCGATGTAACTGTTGAAAGTGCAGTTGTCTGCGAGAAGTGCGAAGGTCAAGGCACTGCAAATAACTCACACCCAGAGACATGCAAAGTCTGCGGCGGACGCGGTGAGATGCAATATGTGCAGAAGTCATTCCTCGGTCAGGTCATGACATCACGTCCATGTAGCAGCTGCTCTGGTTACGGAACTGTTATTACTGATCCATGTCGCGAGTGCGCAGGCGATGGACGCGTCCGCGCAAAGCAGACAATCAATATCAAGGTCCCAGCGGGCGTTGAAACCGGTAACCGCATCCAGATGTCAGGTCGTGGAGAAGTCGGTGCAGGTGGCGGACCAGCAGGAGACCTCTATATTGAAATCGTAGAGAAGGAAGATGATGTTCTTCTGCGCGACGGTGAGAATCTACACATTGCAATCTCGATTCCATTTACTTCGGCAACTCTTGGAACAACTGTGTCTATCGAAGCTCTCGACGGTCCTATGGATGTTCATATCAAGCCAGGCACACAAAGCGGTTCCACGATTGCCGTAAAGGGCAAGGGCATGACTCGTCTTCGCACAACACATCGTGGCGATTTAATTGTCCACGTTGATATTGAAACACCACATAAGCTCAATAGAGAGCAAGAGAAGTTGCTTAAGGAATTTGCAAAGGCGCGCGGTGAGAAAGATGGCGACGTCACTGTGAAGGGTCATCACGAAGGTCTGTTCTCTAAATTTAGAGATGCGTTCCATCGCTAATGCTGACCCTCTTCTTCGTTGATGATCTTCCAACAACAGTAGGTGCAAGCTACGAATTCGATAGCGAGGATGCACATCACGCACTCAAGGTTTTGCGTATTGCTGCGGGTGAAATCATTAATCTCGGCGATGGAAACGGTGCTTGGTCAAAGGTCAGCGTTTTAAACGTCAACAAGAAATCAATGACGGTAAAGGTTCTTGAAACTGGCTTCGAGGAGGCTCTTCGCGAAAACTTCACCATTATTCAAGCAATCCCCAAAGGCGATCGCATCAAAGATTCAATCGAGCTATCAACAGAAGGTGGCGCCGATCGCATCGTGATGTGGAAGGCAGCGCGCAGCATTGGTCGCGCCGATGAGAAGATTGAGAAGTTGCAACACACAGCGCGTGAAGCATCCAAGCAGTCGCGCCGTATTCGAATTCCTTTTGTTGTCGGAGTTGCAACAACGCAAGATATTGTTGATGAGATAGCCAAGGTTGATCTCGCTCTTGTCTTCCATGAATCCGCGACACAGAAGCTCTCAGAAGTTGTCGTGCCAGGCGCGCTTAAGGTCGCCCTCATCATCGGACCCGAAGGGGGGCTGACAGATGAAGAGATTTCAACCTTTGCAGCAGCTGGCGCGAAGGTGGTTCACATGGGGCGCCCGGTTCTGCGCTCTGCCCACGCCGGACTTGCTGCCCTTGCCGCGGTCAACACGGCCCTTTCTGTGTGGTGATTTCCCCACACACCCGCTAGATTTTCACTCATATGGAGCGCATCAATGTCACGATTCCACCCGCCATTGCGATGGTTGCTCTACTCGGCGCGGGCGATGCCAATATTGTGGCAATCGAAGCAGCATTTCCAGCAGTCAATATCACGGTGCGTGGCAATGAAATAACTTTGCGCGGCCCACATGTTGATTGCATCGCACTCGAAAAGTTATTCGGCGAGATGCTCGTGGTGATTCGCTCGGGTCAAGCACTTGATGTCAACGCAGTCTTGCGCAGCATTGCGATGATCGAAGCTAAGCCTGCGCAGAGCCCAGGTGAAGTTCTTTCACTTAATATTGTGAGCAATCGCGGCAAGACAATTCGACCAAAGACTGCAAATCAGAAGCTGTATGTCGATGCGATTGAAGAGAGCACCATTACTTTTGGAATCGGTCCTGCTGGTACCGGTAAGACTTACCTTGCAATGGCAAAGGCTGTTGCCGCTCTACAAGCGAAGCAGGTCAATCGCATTATCTTGTCTCGCCCAGCAGTTGAGGCGGGGGAGAAGCTTGGCTTCTTGCCTGGCACACTGTCAGAGAAGATTGATCCGTATCTTCGCCCGCTATTTGATGCGCTACATGACATGATCGATGGAGATTCAATTCCTCGTTTGATTCAATCCGGAATCATCGAAGTAGCACCACTTGCGTTTATGCGCGGTCGCACACTCAACGATGCCTTTATTATCTTGGATGAAGCACAGAACACCACACCTGAGCAGATGAAGATGTTCCTTACGCGTCTTGGATTCGGTTCAAAGATGGTGATTACAGGCGATGTCACACAGAACGATCTTCCTAACGGTCAGCGCAGTGGCTTGCAGATTATTCGCAATATCCTTGAAGGCGTTGCAGATATTTCCTTTATGGAACTCACAGCAGAAGATGTTGTTCGCCACCGACTTATCGAAGATATCGTCAAGGCATACGACGCATACGATGCGCATCGCCAAGCTCCAGTGAGTATCCATAAGCAATAATGACAATTGATGTAAATAATCGCTCGGGTTTTAGCGCACCTGAGAGCGAAATCGAATCTCTGCTGACTTTCGGCATCGACTATATGGATCTCCATCCTGAGTGCGAAATATCTGTCACCTTTGTCGACGATAAAGAGATGGAAGAGCTTCATATCAAGTGGATGGATGAGCCAGGAACAACCGATGTGCTCTCATTTCCGATGGATATGCCTGAAGGAAAAAGCGATGCAGTAACACTGGGAGATATCGTCATCGATCCGATCGTCGCTGCGCAACAAGCGGCAAGTGCAGGACATTCCACAGAACATGAAATTTACATTCTTGCTTCACATGGACTTCTTCATATCTTGGGCTACGACCATGCTGATAAAGATGAAGAGAAGATCATGTTTGCCCTACAAGAGAAGATAGTGCAGCAGTGGGAG
>JBJTMX010000007.1:0-8864 GCA_046070745.1 Candidatus Planktophila sp. | reverse complement strand
CGTCGTGATTCACCCAATTGAGGAATCTCATCCAGTAGAGATTCAAGCATTACCTTGGAACGCTTAGATCTATGGAAGGTGATTGCAAATCGGTGTGCTTCATCTCGAATTCGTTGTAATAGGTACATGCCTTCGCTGGTGCGCGGAAAAATCAGTGGGTCAGATGAATTAGGAAGCCAGACTTCTTCCAATCGTTTTGCAAGACCTACCAGAGCGATATCTGTAATACCAAGTTCATCGAGTGCGCGCTGTGCTGCAGCAACTTGTGGTGCTCCACCGTCAACAACGATGAGCTGTGGTGGATAAGCAAATTTTGAAAGCTTGCCGCCGGTCTCTGCGACTTCACTATGGTTGACATTCCTATCGGCGAGCAATCGCTTCATGCGGCGAGTGATTACTTGATGCATTGCACGGGTATCATCCGTTGCTGTGCTCGTATCAATTGCAAAGCGACGGTACTCGCTCTTCTTCGCCAACCCATCTTCAAAGACCACCATCGATGCGACCACAGAGGTACCGGAGATGTTGGAGATGTCATAACACTCAATACGAAGTGGGGTTCGCGGGAGCTCTAACTGCTCTTCGAGTTCGATAAGTGCCTTGCCTGATACAGCAGCATCAGTGGCGCGCTTACTCATAAATTGCACCAGCGCATAGTGGGCATTTCGACCAACGGTTTCGAGAAGTTCCACCTTCTCGCCACGTTGTGGAACTTTAATTGTCACCTTGTGGCCAGCGATAGAAGTCAACCACTCCCCTAGCGCATCACGATCTGCAGGTTCACCATTGATATGAATGACAGATGGAATCTCCGTTGCACCATCGCCGTAAATCGAGAAGAGAAGCGATGCATATTGATCATCGCCTTCAAGAGTTCGCTCTTGATCCACAATCCATGAACGAGAACCTTTAATCGACCCGCGGCGGACAATAAATATCGAACCAGCCGCATGAAGACCTTCTTCGTGGATCGCAATGAAGTCGCCATCCAGGTCATCGGAGAGATTGCCCTGTGTGGATCGTTGAGCTTTTTCGAATGATTCAATTTGATCTCGGATACGTGCTGCGCGCTCGAACTCTTCACGAGATGAGGCAAGCCCCATCTCTGCCTTCATGGTCGGAACGAGATCTTCCATTCCCGCTTCCATAAAGGCATCTAGCTTGTAAGCAATCTCCTTATGCTCTTCCGGCGTTACCCAGCCGACACAAGGAGCTGCGCATTTTCCGATATCCCCCAAAAGGCATTGACGCTTTGAGCGCTGAGCGCGCTGGAAATTTCCTGCGCTACATGAACGCACGGGAAAGACTTTTAGTAAAACTTCATATGTATTGCGAAGCGCCCACGCATTTGTATACGGCCCAAAATATTTGAGCCCAGAGCGCTTCTCTTTACGAGTGATAAAGATGCGAGGGAATTCGTCTTCAAGTGAGATTGCCAAATATGGGTATGACTTATCATCTTTAAATTGAACGTTATATGTCGGGTGATACTGCTTAATCCACGAGAATTCGAGGGCAAGCGCCTCAAGCTCGGTATTGACGATGGTCCAGTCAACGCGGACAGCCTCATGCACCATTCGATAGGTTTTCTGTGCAAGGTTAGAGCCGAAGTACGTGCTCAGGCGATTCTTAAGATTCTTCGCCTTACCAACATAGATAACTTTGTCGCTCTTGCTATAGAAGCGATAGACCCCAGGCTCTTCTGGAATCTCTGGTGGTCTATAGCTGGCTGGATCTGCCATCGCTACTTCTTCTTCGCTGGTGCTGACTTCTTTGCAGGAGCTTTCGTCGCGCGATTACTCTCAAGGATTTCTGCAAGGAACTGTCCTGTGTAACTTGCCTTCACCTTAGCAACTTCCTCAGGAGTTCCTTCGGCAACAACTGTTCCACCACGGAATCCACCCTCTGGGCCCATATCAATAACCCAGTCAGAAGATTTAATAACGTCGAGGTTGTGCTCGATCACAACAACAGTGTTTCCAGTTTCAACGAGGCGCTTGAGAACGCCTAACAACTTATTGACATCCTCGAAGTGAAGTCCCGTTGTTGGTTCATCGAGTACATAAATTGTGCGACCAGTAGATCGACGTTGAAGCTCTGTTGCAAGCTTCACGCGTTGTGCTTCTCCGCCAGAAAGCGTTGGTGCAGATTGACCTAGGCGAACATAGCCAAGGCCGACATCACAAAGCGTCTTCAAGTAGCGAGCGATAGTTGGTACGGATTCAAAGAACTCATGTGCGATCTCGATAGGCATGTCGAGAACTTCAGCGATGGTCTTGCCCTTGTAATGAACCTCAAGTGTTTCGCGGTTATAGCGAGCTCCGTGACAAACCTCGCAAGGAACATAGACATCTGGCAAGAAGTTCATCTCGATTGTGATGGTTCCGTCACCTGAACAGTTTTCGCAGCGGCCACCCTTTACGTTAAAGGAGAAGCGCCCTTGCTGATATCCGCGGACTTTAGCCTCGGAAGTTTCTGCAAAGAGTGCACGGACCTTATCGAAGACGCCTGTATAGGTGGCAGGGTTTGAACGAGGGGTACGACCGATTGGTGATTGATCTACGTGAACAACTTTATCGAGCTGATCAATACCGGTAACAGTGCGGTGACGACCAGGTACTAGACGCGCACCATTGAGCTTGTTTGCAAGAGTTGTATAGAGAATGTCATTAACCAGTGTGGACTTACCAGAACCTGAAACTCCGGTTACAGATACGAAGAGACCAAGAGGGATCTCAACTTCAATATCTTTAAGGTTATTCTCTTTTGCGCCCTTCACAACTAGTTTGCGCTTTGGGTCTACCGGGCGACGCTCAGATGGAATCTCAATTGATTTACGACCTGAGAGATATGCGCCAGTGATGGATTCCTTGGAGTTAATCAGATCTTCATAAGAGCCGGATACAACAACATGGCCACCGTGTTCGCCAGCACCAGGGCCGATATCTACAACCCAGTCAGCAGTACGAATCGTTTCCTCATCATGCTCTACAACGATCAAGGTATTTCCGAGATTGCGCAGACGAGTAAGTGTGTCAATGAGGCGACGGTTATCGCGCTGATGCAGACCAATACTTGGCTCGTCGAGAACATAGAGGACTCCGACAAGTCCTGAACCGATCTGAGTTGCAAGACGAATACGTTGTGCTTCTCCACCAGAGAGCGTTGCGGCAGGACGATCGAGTGAGAGGTAATCCAGCCCGACATCAAGCAAGAAGCCAAGGCGTGCATGAACTTCCTTCATGACTCGCTCTGCGATTTGCGCCTCACGCGCATTGAGTTCGATCCCCTTAAGGAAAGTTGCGCAATCATCGATGGAGAGCAAGCAGACTTCTGCGATTGATTTCCCACCGATAGTGACTGCAAGAACCTCAGGCTTCAGGCGCGCACCCTTACATGCAGGACATGGTGTCTCACGCATATAAGCCTCGTACTTCTCGCGGCTATATTCGCTATCGGTTTCAGAGTGGCGGCGATGGATAAATGGAATAACGCCTTCAAAGCCTGTTGAGTAGTTACGAACGCGGCCGTAACGGTTCTTGTATTTCACATGGACTTCGTAATCGAAGCCATTGATAACAGCTTCCTTCGCCTTTACCGGCAGCTTCTTCCATGGCGTATCGAGTTTGAACTTCAACTCCCCCGCAAGCGCTTCTAGTAAACGTAAGAAATACTCAGAAGATTGGCCGCCGGCCCATGGCGCAATTGCTCCGTCTTCAATGGAGATTGAATCATCAGGAATGATGAGATCTTCATCCACCTCGAGCTTCGTGCCGATACCTGAACAATCTGGACAAGCTCCGAATGGTGAGTTAAATGAGAATGAACGTGGTTCAAGTTCCTCGAAAGAGAGGTTGCAATCGTGACATGCAAGGTGCTCGCTATATGTGCGTTCCTTCTCATCGCCCTTGGCATCAACGAAGTCGAGAATAACGAGACCGCTTGCCAACTTAAGTGCCGTTTCGATTGAATCCGTAAGGCGCGACTTGCTCTCAGCCTTTGCTGTCAGGCGATCAACAACAACTTCAATGGTGTGCTTCTCTTGCTTCTTCAGTTTCGGTGGCTCTGAGAGCTGAATGGTTTCACCATCTACACGTGCACGTGAATAACCCTGTGTGACCAGGTCGCTAAAGAGATCAACGAATTCACCTTTGCGTTCGCGAACTACTGGAGCGAGAACCTGGAACTTTGTTGTCGCGGGCATTGTAAGAATCTGGTCGACAATCTGCTGCGGAGATTGGCGCGATACAGCTTTGCCGCAACTTGGACAGTGAGGGCGTCCTGCACGAGCAAAGAGCAAACGTAAATAGTCGTAGACCTCAGTAATTGTTCCCACTGTCGAACGCGGGTTGCGGTTAGTAGATTTCTGATCGATAGAGACTGCTGGTGAAAGTCCTTCAATGAAATCAACATCAGGCTTATCCATCTGACCAAGGAATTGACGCGCATACGCTGACAAAGATTCGACGTAGCGACGCTGACCTTCAGCGAAAATAGTATCGAATGCAAGCGATGACTTTCCAGAACCCGAGAGACCGGTAAATACGATGAGGGCATCGCGTGGGAGTTCAAGTGAGACATCCTTGAGGTTGTGCTCGCGAGCACCGCGAACTACTAGCTTCTCAATACTCACGCTTAATGACCTGCCTCATCCATCGATCGAAGTTCTCGTTTTAACTCTTTAATCTCATCACGCAGACGACCTGCGAGTTCGAATGCGAGCTCATCGGCAGCGCTACGCATCTGCTCGGTGAGGGAGCCTATCAACGAGGCGAGTTCTTGGCGCGCCAAGGAGCCCTTACCTCGTTCAACAAATGGAGCTGCGCCCTTTGCGCCCTTGATTCCCGCAATAAGTTCATCGGTATCGTCGCTCTCTCGAGCAATCATGTCGGTGATATCGGCAATCTTCTTTCGAAGTGGCTGAGGATCTACGCCACGTTCGAGGTTATAAGCAACCTGCTTTGCGCGACGTCGATTGGTTTCGTCAATTGCCTTCTCCATCGATGCAGTGATGTTGTCGGCATACATATGTACTTCACCCGAAACGTTACGGGCTGCACGGCCAATTGTCTGAATAAGAGAAGTTGCAGATCGAAGGAAGCCTTCCTTATCTGCGTCGAGAATTGCAACGAGTGAAACTTCAGGAAGGTCGAGGCCTTCACGGAGCAAGTTAATTCCAATCAATACGTCGTAATCACCTGATCGAAGTTCACGCAAAAGTTCTACACGGCGCAGAGTGTCAACTTCGGAGTGAAGGTAGCGAACACGCACGCCTCGCTCTTGAAGATAATCGGTAAGGTCTTCTGACATCTTCTTTGTCAGAGTTGTGACAAGTACGCGCTCATTGCGCTCTGCGCGGATATTGATCTCTTCAAGCAAGTCGTCAATCTGACCCTTAATTGGCTTAATTACGATCTTCGGATCAATCAAACCTGTTGGGCGAATAACTTGCTCAACAACATCGCCATTGACCTTCGCCATCTCATATTTACCTGGCGTTGCAGAGAGATAAATGGTCTGACCCACGCGCTCTTGGAACTCTGGCCATTTCAATGGTCGGTTATCGAGGGCACTTGGAAGACGGAAACCATGCTCAACTAATGTTCTCTTACGAGCAGCATCACCCTCAAACATCGCACCAATCTGCGGAACAGTCACGTGGCTTTCATCAATAACGCAGAGAAAATCTTCTGGGAAGTAATCGAGCAAACAATTTGGTGGTGAGCCTGGTTCACGACCATCGAGATGGCGTGAGTAGTTTTCGATACCCGAGCAGAAACCAAGTTGTTCCATCATCTCTAGATCAAAGGTAGTGCGCATGCGTAGGCGCTGTTCCTCAAGCAACTTATTCTGCTTCTTAAATGTATTGAGCTGGAGTTGAAGCTCATCCTGAATTTCGCTCATCGCACGCTTCATCGTTTCAGGACCTGCTGCATAGTGCGTTGCAGGGAAGATATACATCTCTTCTTCATCTCGAACGATTTCACCGGTCAATGGATTGAGGGTCGTGATCTTCTCGATCTCATCGCCGAACATCTCAATGCGAATGGCGAGTTCTTCATACATCGGAATGATTTCAACGGTATCGCCACGAACGCGGAAAGTTCCACGTTCGAAGGCAACGTCGTTGCGTTTGTACTGAACATCAACAAAGCGACGAAGTAGCGCATTACGTTCGATTTCATCGCCGACCTTAAGATGAATCATGCGGTCGATGTACTCCTGCGGTGTTCCCAGACCATAAATACAAGAAACGGTTGCAACCACAATTACATCGCGGCGAGTGAGTAATGAATTCGTTGCAGAGTGGCGCAGACGTTCAACTTCATCATTAACACTGGAGTCTTTCTCAATAAAGGTATCTGTTTGAGGAACATAAGCCTCAGGCTGGTAGTAGTCGTAATACGAGACGAAGTACTCCACTGCATTATTGGGAAGTAATTCTCTAAATTCATTCGCTAACTGCGCAGCCAAAGTCTTATTTGGGGCTAGCACCAACGTTGGGCGCTGCAGTTTTTCAACTAACCAAGCTGTTGTCGCAGATTTTCCTGTGCCTGTGGCACCTAGGAGAACTACATCCTTCTCCCCCGCATTGATGCGGCGAGCAATCTCTTCAATTGCTGCAGGTTGATCTCCCGCTGGAACGTATTCGGAAATTACTTGGAAAGGCGCAACCTTGCGCTGAACTTCACTGACGGGGCGCATTGAGCTCGCTCTCCCAGATTCGTGCACACTCAGCAAAGAGCTCTGCGCGATCGCCATCATTAATAATCACGCGGTTCGCCACAGCTTCACGTTGCGCCTGCGACGCTTGCGCAGCAATTCGACGCTCAGCTTCATCTTCATCCATGCCACGTTCAAATAAACGATCGAGGCGATTCTCGATATCTGCCTCAACGGTAATGACGTAATCAAACTTATCCGCAGCACCCGTTTCCACTAACAACGGAATTTCATAGACGAGTATGTCTCCAGGGCTAAGCGCCTTAATCTTGCCAGCAAGCGCTTCCTGTACACGCGGATGAATAATCGCTTCTAACTTCTTGCGCTTTTCTGCATCCTTAAAAACTATTGACCCTAATTTCTTACGATCAATCTCGCCGTTTTTCACAACCTTGGTTGAGAACTCAGACACAACCTCATCAAACCCCGATGTCCCAGGCTCGATGGCATCTCGCGCCAACTGATCAGCATCAACTACCAGCGCACCAAGCTGTGCGAACATATTGGCAACCGTGGATTTCCCTGCCCCGATTCCACCAGTAAGCCCCACGATCAACATAGACGGAACTCTACCGACAAGAATCAAAAGTGTGAGTTGAAAGGTAATGTTAAGAATTGGTGCACTGCCGTCATGGGGCAATTTGACCGCACGTTGCCGGAACTCACCTTTTGATTCTTGTCGTTAAAGTAGAAAGACCCCCGACCTAAGTGGCCGAGGGTCTTTCTGGTGAATCGATTATTCAGCTGGAGTTGCTGCAGCTTCTGCTGCCTGTGCTTCAGCCTTCTGCTTCTTGTGAGCAAGGAAGCGCTGCTGAGCTTCAGCGTACTGACGCTCCCACTCTTCGCGCTGTGCTTCAAAGCCTGGCTTCCATTCCTGTGAATCAGGATCAAAGCCTTCTGGGTAGATGAAGTTTCCATCTGCATCGTAGCGAGCAGCCATTCCGTACTGTGTTGGATCGAATGCTTCGACCTCAACATCTTGTCCTTCATTAGCCTGCTTCAATGAGAGTGAGATACGACGACGCTCAAGATCGATATCGATGATCTTGACGAAGAGCTCGTCATCTACTGCAACAACCTGCTCTGGGATCTCAACGTGGCGCTCTGCGAGCTCTGAGATGTGAACAAGTCCTTCAATTCCTTCGTGAACTCGGATGAACGCACCGAATGGAACAAGCTTTGTCACAACACCTGGAACAACTGTGTTAATTGTGTGTGTGCGAGCAAATGCCTGCCATGGATCTTCCTGTGTTGCCTTGAGTGAGAGTGATACACGCTCGCGCTCGAAATCAACTTCAAGAACTTCAACAGTTACTTCATCGCCAACTTCAACTACTTCTGCTGGGTGATCGATGTGCTTCCATGAGAGCTCTGAAACGTGAACGAGACCATCTACGCCACCAAGGTCAACGAATGCACCGAAGTTAACGATAGATGAAACGACACCTGTGCGAACCTGGCCCTTTTGGAGCTGGTTAAGAAATTCAGTGCGTGACTGTGACTGTGTCTGCTCGAGGAATGCACGACGTGAGAGAACAACGTTGTTGCGGTTCTTATCGAGCTCGATAATGCGAGCCTCAACCTGCTTACCGATGTAAGGAGTGAGATCGCGTACGCGACGCATTTCAACGAGTGATGCTGGAAGGAAGCCACGAAGTCCGATGTCTACGATGAGACCACCCTTAACAACTTCAATAACTGTACCGACGACAACTTCGTCGCGCTCCTTCTTGCCTTCGATCTCGCCCCAAGCACGCTCGTACTGAGCACGCTTCTTAGAAAGGATGAGACGGCCTTCCTTGTCTTCCTTCTGAAGTACAAGAGCTTCGACCTTATCGCCGACCTTAACAATGTCATTTGGATCTGCATCGTGGCGGATTGAGAGTTCACGTGAAGGAATTACACCTTCTGTTTTGTAGCCGACGTCAAGAAGAACTTCTTCGCGGTCTACCTGAACGACTGTACCTTCAACGAGGTCGCCGTCTGAAAAGTTTCTGATTGTGCCTTCGATTGCTGCAAGAAAATCTGATGCTGATCCGATGTCGTTAATTGCGATTTGTGTAGTCAAGATGCTCCGTAGGGATAGAAAGTAGTAGGGACAATTGAGTAAAACTAGGATATTAAGTTGTGCGGGGGCGAGT
>JBJTMX010000006.1:0-32609 GCA_046070745.1 Candidatus Planktophila sp. | reverse complement strand
TGGCGTAAAGGTTGTTCCTTCATACCTTCTTACTCCATACATCGTTACAGTTAAGAACTACAAGAAGGTTCTTATCGACAGCGGTTACATCAAGGCTGCAGACCTCGGTTAATTCCTAGGTAAATGGTTAAGGGTTCGGTTGGTCAATCTCACACGTGGGATTGACCAACCGAACTCACTTTTACGGTTAAATAGCAATACACGAAATTCAATTCGCACCATGAGAAAAATAATTTCTTGGAAAAGATGGGAAAAATGACAGAGAACATCTTGGAAATGCGCAACATCACCAAGACCTTTCCAGGCGTTAATGCGTTAACTGATGTCACATTAAAGGTAAAGCGCGGCGAAATTCACGCAATCTGTGGCGAGAACGGTGCAGGCAAGTCAACACTGATGAAGGTTCTCTCAGGTGTCTACCCTCATGGCACATACGACGGCGATATCGTCTTCGAAAATGAAGTACTCAATCTAAAAAATATACGTGACTCCGAACATCTTGGAATCGTCATCATCCACCAAGAGCTTGCGTTGAGTCCGTATCTATCAATTGCAGAGAATATTTTTCTTAATAATGAGATCAAGAGTCGCGGTCTTATCGACTGGAATAAGACAGGCCTTGAGGCACAGAAGCTCCTGGCAAAGGTTGGCCTTTCGGAAGACCCGAATACACCAGTCAATAAAATTGGTGTTGGAAAGCAACAACTCGTTGAAATTGCTAAAGCTCTTTCAAAGCGTGTAAAGCTCCTTATTCTCGATGAGCCGACAGCAGCCCTCAACGATGCGGATTCGGCACACCTTCTTGATCTCTTGCGTCAATTTAAGAGCCAAGGAATGACCTGCATCATCATCTCTCACAAGCTCAATGAAATTGCTGCCATTGCAGATCAGACAACAATTATTCGCGATGGCTTTGTGATCGAGACCCTCGATATGAAGGCCGATAAAGTCGATCAAGAGCGCATTATTAAGGGCATGGTTGGTCGCGAGATGAATAACCGCTACCCAGTGCGCGAACCAATCATTGGCGATGAAGTCTTCCGCGTTGAGAATTGGGTTGTTCATCATCCTGATGATCACGAGCGCGTAGTTGTCGACCACGCCAACCTCAACGTTAAAGCGGGCGAGATTGTTGGCCTCGCAGGCATCATGGGCGCAGGACGCACCGAGCTCGCTCGCAGCGTCTTTGGCCATAGCTGGGGCGCAAGGATCTCTGGCAACGTCTACGTCAATGGCAAAGAGGTGAAGGTTAAGACTGTTCGCCAAGCAATCGATGCCGGAATCGCGTACTCGACTGAAGATCGCAAGCGCTTTGGGCTCAACCTCATCGACGATATTAAGCGCAACATCTCCCTTGCCTCTCTTGAAGATTTCACAAAGCGTGGACTTGTTAACGCTAATGAAGAATTCAAGGTGGCATCGCAATATCGCGATTCAATGAATATCAAGGCGCCATCTGCCAACTCAATCGTCGGCAAACTATCGGGCGGAAATCAGCAGAAAGTTGTTTTGAGCCAGTGGATTAACGTCGACCCTGAGATTCTGATTCTCGATGAACCAACTCGCGGAATCGATGTGGGCGCAAAGTACGAGATCTACACAATCATTCAAGAGCTCGCGGCGAAAGGCAAGGCGATCCTTGTTATTTCATCTGAACTACCAGAGCTCCTCGGAATTTGTGATCGCATCTATGCAATCGCTGAAGGTTCAATTACAGGAGAAGTAGCACGTAAAGATTTCTCACCAGAGTTACTCATGCAATATATGACCACGGTAAAGGAAGTAAGCAATGTCTAATATCAAAGAGCAGGAATCGGGACTTATCGGAAAGTTGCGTAACCGACTCAAGGGTGTAGATCTCCGTCAGAACGCAATTTTTCTTGCGCTTCTCACGCTGATTGCATACTTCGCTGTCACAACACCGAACCATGCATCGCTGACTCCGGATAACTGGTCTAACTTGGTTGTACAGAACGGTTACATCCTCGTTCTCGCAATCGGTATGGTGATGATTATCATCGCTGGACATATCGATCTCTCAGTGGGCTCAGTAGCTGCATTTATCGGCGCTGTATCAGGAATTCTCGCCGTACGTCCGCTTGAGCAGAACGGTTGGGATTGGCTTCCAGCTTCCCCTTGGTTTGTTGCGATTTTCGGTGCCATCATCATCGGTGCGATTGTTGGCATGTGGCAGGGGTTCTGGGTTGCCTATATGGGTATACCGGCATTTATCGTAACTCTTGCTGGCATGCTTCTATTCCGTGGCCTTGCACTTATGACACTTCAAAATTCAAATATTGGCCCATTCCCGGACGCCTTCCGCGCTATTGGTAATGGATTCGTTGATAAAGAGAACACACTTGGAAAAGATTTCGGAATCGAAACTCACAACCTCGTCGCTCTGATCATCACAGCAGTTGGAATTCTCGCTCTACTCTGGAGCTCATTTGCGACTCGTCGCGGTCGAATCAAGTACAACCAGAGCGTCGAGCCACGCACATGGTTCTTCGTAAAGAACACACTGCTTGCAGTGATGATTGGTTATGTTGGAAATAAGCTTTCGCAGTCATCAGGTATCCCATGGACTCTCGTACTCTTGATCGTTCTCATCGTTATCTACACAATCATCATGAAGCAGACAACATTTGGTCGCCACATCTATGCAATCGGTGGCAACCTTCACGCAGCGGTGCTCTCCGGAATTAACGTTCGTCGTGTCAACTTCTGGCTATTCGTCAATATGGGAATGCTTTCAGCTCTCTCAGGTATTTTGATTACAGCTCGCATGAACTCAGCTGTCCCTAAGGCAGGAGATGGCTTCGAACTCGATGCAATCTCTTCAGTCTTTATCGGAGGTGCATCAGTTCAGGGTGGAGTGGGAACAGTGACTGGGTCCATCGTCGGCGGAATGATTCAAGGTGTACTCGGAAATGGCATGAATCTCAACTCAGTTGGAATCGATTTCCAGATGACAATTAAGGGTCTTGTGCTTCTCTTCGCTGTTGCCTTTGACGTATGGTCAAAGCGTCGCACTAAGTAATTTCTCCATCTACAAAGAAGGTTGTTATGACTCAACAGATTTGGTTTCTTACTGGCAGTCAGGATCTCTACGGACCTGAGACTCTTGAACAAGTTGCTCTTCAATCGAAGGAAGTTGTTGCAAAGATCTCTGCAGGACTGGGCGCACCAGTAGAGATCATGTGGAAGCCGACGCTTAAGAACACCGCCAATATCAAGCAGGCGATGTTGGATGCTTCCA
Organism: Candidatus Planktophila sp.; assembly: GCA_046070745.1. Classification (GTDB taxonomy): domain Bacteria; phylum Actinomycetota; class Actinomycetes; order Nanopelagicales; family Nanopelagicaceae; genus Planktophila. Next base: position 29,350 of record JBJTMX010000006.1, on the reverse strand, counting down.
GTGACCCCAACTGCCTCGGCGTTATTACTTGGATGCATACATTCTCTCCAGCGAAGATGTGGATTCAAGGTCTCGACCTTCTTCGTAAGCCGCTGCTCCACCTTCATACCCAAGCAAATCAATCTCTGCCGTGGGCGACGATTGATATGGACTTTATGAATCTCAACCAGGCAGCACACGGTGATCGTGAATATGCGCATGCTGTTGCACGCGTAGGCGTCCCACACAAAATTGTTGTTGGCGAACCTGGGTCGCAGGACGTTCATGCTCGAATCGATGCTTGGGCATGGGCAATCATTGGTTGGAATAAATCACAGAATCTTAAGCTCGCTCGCTTTGGTGACAATATGCGATTTGTATCTGTTACAGATGGCGACAAAGTCTCTGCACAGTTGCAGCTCGGTATGTCGATCGAAAATTACGGAGTCAACTTCCTTGCCGATGCAGTGCACGCTGTTTCAGATGCAGATGCAGAGAAGCTCTGTGCCGAATATGAAATACGTTATGACGTTGCGCCAGAACTCAAAGCTGGCGGAGCGCGCCACGATTCACTTCTCTACGCTGCAAAGCAAGAGATCGCACTCCTTAAAATCATGAAGGATGGTGATTTTGACGCATTCACAAGTAACTTTGAAGATCTCGGAACTCTCAAGCAGCTGCCTGGCCTTGCCGTACAGCGTTTGATGGAGATGGGGTATGGCTTTGGCGGTGAAGGTGACTGGAAGACCTCCGCGCTCGGTGCCATCTTAAAGTCGATGACACCGGCTGGTGGGGGAACTTCCTTTATGGAGGATTACACCTATCACTTTGGTCCAGGTCCAGCGAAAATTCTCGGCGCACATATGCTCGAGGTCTGCCCAACCATTACCAAGGACAAGCCAAAGATTGAAATCCATCCGCTCGGTATTGGCGGAAAAGAAGATCCAGTACGAATGGTCTTTACCGCATCTAATGCGCAAGCGCGAGTTCTCTGCCTTGTAGATATGGGAGATCGTTTCCGCATGATTAGCAATGAGATTACTGTCGTGCAGCCAAATGAAGCTCTCCCTAAGTTGCCTGTGGCACATGCGGTGTGGGAACCAAAGCCATCGCTACCAGTCTCTGCGGAAGCATGGATGTTGGCTGGCGGATCGCACCATACAGTTCTGACTAATGCTGTTTCACTTGAGACTATTGAAGATTTTGCACGAATTGCAAAAGTTGAACTTGTCATCATCGATGAAGATACAAAGATCCGCGAATTCCGCCGCGAACTTCAGTGGAGCGCTGCATACCACCGCTTTGCAGAACGGATTTAATGTATGGGCCTTGAATTAAGTAATTTCGAAAAGCGAACGTCTGAATTTCTAGATGCGGTTGCGCTATTCCCAGATCGAGATCGTTCACTTGCACCAGATGGGGAGTGGTCTGCAGCTTTTATTATTCATCACGTTGCTGATGCCGAACTTCACTTTGCGGCGCGCTATTGGCACATTCTCGGATCTGAAAATCCGGTAATGCCATACTTTGATGAAGATAAATATCCAAGTGCACTGGGCTATGCCAATCGCTCCCTCAACAAATCACTTGCCGCCATCGTTGGCGTGCGAGCTATGGTCTTAGATGTCTTAAAGGATGTAGATCAATCTGCAGCGGTTCGAATTACAACAGCGCCTGATGGAGCAATCTTCTCCCTAGCGGATTTGCTCGAGAAGGCTGGCGCCCATTTGGCAGCCCATACCGAGCAGTTGAGCCAACTCCGCTCATCCCTCTCATAATCTGGTGACCAGGCAGCGACCAGTCGTGTTTTGACTGGTCAGAACCAGTTATCACCTCGCATAAAAATGGGGTATTCCCTACGGTAAGCGTGTCAGAGCAATCTGAGAGGCTACTGAGTATGAATGAGATTCGCACCTTTATCGAGTGGTTGAGTTATCACCCAACCGCTGATGAGATCGCACGCGCCCTTGTCCTCGATCACTTAGCATCGCTCGATGCTTGTTGCGCACGAATAGGCGTACTCAACTCTGATGACTCGCTCACCTTTAAAGGTGAATACGGATTTGAAGATGGACGTAAAGGCAAAAACTTTCCCAGCGAAGAGTGGCGATCATGGAACCACGATGCTGCAGATATCGCTCTTGGACGCAATCCAAACCACTGGTCTACTGATAAAAAATTATTAATGTTCCAGCTGCGCCATCGCGGATCAATTCAAGGACATCTCGTTGTGCGATTTTCCCAGCCAGTTTCCGATACGGCAAGAGTTGAAAATATCGTTTTAGATTATGCAGTGCCGATTTCTCTCTACCTCTCTCTCAGCCATGAAGGACGCACAATTGGAACTTCTCAGAGCAATTCGAGTGATACTGGAGCAGAACAATTAACGCCGCGTCAAATTTCAATTCTGGCAGGAATGGTTGAAGGTAAGACCAATCATGAACTTGCAACTGAACTTGGATTTAGCGTGAGCACCATTCGCCACGAAACGATGCGCATCTATCAAGCACTCAGCGTGAGCGATCGCAAAGAAGCTGCCAAAAAAGCAATTATCCTCTCAATTCTCTAACGCAGCTAACTCAGCTCTAGTATCTTCACCGAGTGAAGAAAACAAATTCGTGGCTGCCGTTCTACCTCGCCGTTGGATTCATCTGGGGTTGTTCCTTTATCTTCATTAAAGGGGGCCTCGAATTTCTGACTCCCTATGGAGTCGCCTTCGGACGGTGCGCACTTGGCGCCCTTACCCTCTATGCAGTCGCGAAGAAGCGCAAAATCTATTTACCCCGCAATAAGAAAGCCCTCTTTCATATCTGGGTGGTCTCACTTCTTCTCAACGTATTCCCTGGAATTTTCTTTGCGCTAGCCGAAACCAAGGTCACATCGATTTTGGCTGGAATTATCAATGCCGTAACGCCTTTGATGACATTGATTGCAATTTTGATTGTCAATCGAGAAGAGAAGCCAAAAGGCCCCCAGGTATTTGGTCTCACACTTGGATTTACTGGTGTACTGATAGTTCTCGCTGCTTGGAATGGCCTCGGCGAAAATCCTTGGTGGGCCATAGCAGTCTTATTAATTGCAGTGGCGCTCTATGGAATTTCCTATCCATATACACGTCGTTTTGTTATGCCGATGGGTATCAAACCAGAGGCGGTGGTTGCGCAACAACTTATTCTCGCGAGCGCTACTTTGTTACCGTTCTATCTTTACGATGGAATCGCGAAGGATGAGTATCGTCTCGCCCCTGTATTTTCGATGATTGCACTAGGTGTCTTTGGTAGCGGCTTTGCATATCTGTGGAACTTCCGAGTAATGGAACTTGCTGGCAGCGCTATCTCTAGCAGCGTCACATATTTAACGCCCGTAGTCGCTGTATTAGTGGGAGTGATCTTTTTAAGCGAGAAGATCTCCTGGAACGAACCGGTCGGTGCGTTAGTAGTTCTTCTCGGAGCAGCTATTGCCCAAGAGAGAGTAAGACTTACTCGACCTTAAGATCTTGGTGAATGTGCTCGGTCTCAACGATCCCTGATGAGAATCGCTCTTCATAACGACCGAGCTTCCAGACCAAGACCGAAATTATCCAGGCAAGAATAAATGAAGCAACGATCCAGTAGCCGATACCACCTAGATCTATGGATGCAATCACTGTAAATGGCTGATAATTATCGATGGTGGTCTTATCTGCGAGAACGCCCACCAATTGAATGGTTCCGATAACGAGCGCTACAAAGATAGAGAGACCTGTAGTTGTGATGTTGTAGTAAATCTTGCGTAGCGGCGATGTAAAAGCCCATGAATAAGCCTTGGTCATAAATATTCCATCGAGTGCATCCATCATCGACATTCCTGCGGCGAAGATAATTGGCAGCGCAATGATGGCAAGTGGCGGAAGTGTGCCTCCAACGGCACCAACGGCCGTAGTCGCAGAGAGCGCCAAGAGCGCGACTTCAGTTGCAGTATCAAATCCGAGACCGAAGAGAACTCCGACTGGATAGAGCTGCCAAGAATTATCGAAACCTTTTTTGAAGAAGCCACGGAAGATGCGCTTCATAATTCCGCGCTCGTTCAATAGTTCGTTGAGGTGTTCGTGTGAGAACTGACCGCTCTTTGCTTTCTTCCATACTTTCAAAACGCCAACAAGAATTACGAGATTGAGAATTCCAACGAGATAGAGGAAGAAGCCCGAGACGGAGGCACCGATGATCGCACCTGTCTCGGCATAATTTTTCTGAAATTTGATGGCCGCCTTGGCGGCAAAAGCAATTGCAATAGATAGCGATAGGACAATCGTTGAGTGTCCTAATGAGAAAAAGAGGCCAACACCAAGAGGCTTCTTGCCCTTGGCCAACATAATGCGCGTTGAGTCATCGATGGCAGAGATATGGTCGGCATCAAAAGCATGGCGAAGCCCAAATGAGTATGCCAACGCTCCGGCACCGGCGTAGATCAGCGCTCCTTTGCCATCGACCAATGAGTGATAGCGCGGATCTGAGTTGTAGTGGATAAAGAGTCCCCAACCAAGAATGTGCAGGAAGGCAACGGTGCCGAGCACGCCTGCCAAAGCAGGGAGCTCCTCGCGGCTAAAGCGGAGGTGTTCTTTCAAGGAAGCCTTCTGGCTCATCGCTCTCTCCAAGCGCTAGATGCAAATCGTTTGCAAGTAGAAGGGTAACGGAGATTTAACCATTGATAAAGTTGAAATATATGCGGCGGGCGCAGCGTTAGGTCTAGAGTGCGGGAATTCGGCGAACAGGAAAGGTGGCCCCATGAGCAGCAACGATCATGAGAACGGCGATGAAATCCTGACAGAGGAGATGCTCTGGGATCGAATCCCTGAAGTCACTGGTGAAGAACGCGCTGATACTTACTACGAACTCAGCGCTCGTATCTTTGCTCGCGGCCAATATGACGAGGCGCTAGCGCTCGCTGAGACCGCATGCGATATCTACTCAGAACTTGGGGCTGCCGTAAATAGCGAAGGTTTAGCTCAGGCGTATTCTGCAATTGGCTACAACCTCAACCAGCTCAAGCGTATGGATGAGGCAGCGACTGCGATGTCGAAAGCTGTTGAATTGTTGCGCGAGAATAAATCTCCCATTGCTCTTGAACTTGCCTGCACCTTAGGTGAGTGGTGGTACTCCTCAAAGAACTATGAAAAAGTCATTGAGATTATGTACGAGTGCGCACAAGAGCACATCGTCGATGGAAATAACATCAGCGCAGCGAACGATATGCACCTCATTGGTTGCGCGCATCGCGAGCTCAAGAATTATGAAGAAGCGATCATCTGTTTCCAAGAAGCCCGCGCAACATTTAAAGCAGAGAAGGAAGTGCTTCATATTGCGCGTTGCGATCAGAAGATTGCATCGTGCTATAACGAACTTGGCGATGGGGAAAAAGCGCTAGAGGCTGCGCGTAAGGCGATGGATGTCTTCGAAACCGGCCATGATCACCGACGTGAAACTTTTGCACTATTTGAAATTGGTCGTGCTGAAGTCTTGCTCGGAAAGTTAGAAGAAGGTTTAACAACTCTTGATAGCGTCCTTCAAACAAGTGCTGAAGAAGATGTAAAAGACTTTGAATTCCTTATCGATATCGAAAGCCGCATGGCCGCTGTAATGCGCCAACTTGGTCGCATCGATGAGGCAGATGAAGTCGAACGTCGCTTAGCTTCCGTAAGAGAAGCACTCAACTAACTTCTAGCTCTTACGAGGCAAGTGTTGCAGCGCCCAGTGGTACATAGCGATTGCAGCTGCTGCGGAAGCATTCATGGAACGGGTTGACCCATATTGCTCGATTGCATATAGAACAGAACAAATTTCAATTGCTTCATCAGACATTCCGGCGCCTTCTTGTCCGAAGAGCAGCACACAGCTTTCAGGAACTTCGCTTCCTTCAAGGTTGCGCGATGTTGGCACATTATCGATTCCGATAATTGGCAGAGAATTCTCTGAACACCATGCGGCGAAGTCGGCAACGGTGGGGTGATGTATCACGGTGAGGTAGCGGTCGGTGACCATGGCACCGCGCTTGTTCCAGTCGCGCTTACCAATAATGTGTACCGCGCTGACATTGAAGGCATTGGCGGTACGCACCACTGAACCGATATTTAAATCGTGCTGCCAATTCTCAATCGCGATCTGCAGTTTGTGGCGCTTGGTGTTGAGGTCGGCGACAATCGCCGCGACGCTCCAATAGCGATAATGGTCTAAGACATTTCGACGATCGCCATTTTCAAGAAGCTCGGGATCATATTGCTCGCCAATTGGCCATGGCTTTTCATGGGGACCTACTCCGACCACAGGAAAGAATTCACCCGGTCCTATCTCAGCAGGTGTCTTAATTTCCATGGCTGCACTCTAAACTAGTGTGCATGAAGACTGTATTTAATATCGCCCTCGCCATTCACATTCTCAGCATCCTTGGAATTCTTGGCCTCTTGCTTTCACAGGTTCAAAAAAGCCCGCGCAAGCTCAATCCTGGTGTTATTCATGCAAGTCTGACTGCGCTCGTGGCAGGGATCGTGATGGTCGGCATCTTGCCGCAGCTCGACAATGAAGAACCAATAAACCATGCCAAGTTTGGCGTGAAGGGTCTTGTTCTTGCAGTCATCCTCACTCTCGCATATAAGAATGTGAAGAAAGATGAACTCAAGAGTTGGGTCTGGGCAACCATGCTTGGCCTTACTGTCCTGAACATCATCATCGCTGTCGGCGTCTAATTTACTTTTTGCACGATGCGCTTACGAAGTTGTTTTGCAACCTGTTTTCTTCTAGGGTCACTACTCATTCCAATCACTGCAGCCCACGGTGCAGACACGATTGGAATTAAATCTGCATTCTCGCAATTGGTTTCTATACCTGCACTCGCACAGCCATCAGTAATTGTTCTCGAAGAACAGAGTGGGGAAGTCGTCTACGAATCAAATGCGCACTCTCCTCGTAAGCCAGCATCTGTCATTAAATTAATTTCAGCAGCATCTGCATACACATACCTGCATCCATCAGATAGCTTCACAACATCAATGTGGACTGGCGTTGATGGAAAATCTGTAGTAATTCAAGGCTCACTTGATCCATGGATCAGCTATCAAAATAAAGTCGCCGTTGCGATGGATCGAACCTCTCTGGAACGATTTGAATTTAACGCTCTGAGCACTCTGAAAGATCGCAATGGCGGATCCACCCAAGGCACCACGATTTACTACAGCAACTTGTACGCTGCAGATATCAATCACATTACGCACTTTTTGCGAGATCACCACGTATCCACCCAATTGAAGCGAGTCACATCCACACAGGCAATCGCTCATTCAGGTGATGCTCTCATCATTTCGCACTCTCCAACGCTCCAGAAAATACTCGATTGGACCCTTACCTGGAGCGATAATTTGCTTGCAGAGCGCATTGCACGCCTTGCATCCGCAGCTGCTGGCCATTCACTTGATGATGCTGGCGTAGCAAAGACTTTTGCGGAGCTGCTTGCAGGAATGGGCATTAGCACTTCAAATTTGGTAATCAAAGATGCAAGTGGTTTATCGAAAGAGAATCGCGTCAGTGCAGAACAGATTTCGCAGCTCTTGATGGTGATGTATCACGATCCAAAGTTTGCACCTTTGATTGCTGGACTTCCTGTTGGGGGAGTATCTGGAACTCTGCGCCATCGCTTTATCGAGACTGCTCCAGAAGCAGTGGGATTGGTACGCGCAAAGACAGGTACGCTTAATGGAACAACAAATTTGGCTGGTTATGTTCAATCAGGTGATCACGAATATATATTTGTCATCATCGCTGATCGACATGACAAGAGTTACTCAGTAACAAAAAAAGTACGAGCTACCGTCGATCGAATCTTAGGAAAGATTGCGACTCCGTTATTGCCCGTACTTATTCCTGCCGCCGTTGTGAGCGAAACTTCTTCAATAACTAATTAACGACGTTCGTCGTGCTCGCGACTTTCGTGGTCGCCATCATGTTCGGGTCGGTCAGGACGATCGCCGTGTTCTTCGCGATCTCCATCATCGTCTCCATCGTCACCGCGTTGTGGATTCACTTGTGCATCAATCTTTGGGCTTTGAAGTGAACCTGGCGCCGATGGTGCGTTAGAAACTTGTGGCGCTGAAGAAGCGGTAGTTGTTCCGGTTACTGCGCTCTCATTCCCAGCAGATGTTGTAGTCGAGACCTGCGTTTGGGTGACTTGTGCACTAGCGCTCTGTTCTTCTGATGCATTAGCGAAGATCGCTCCAGTAGCGATGATTGCGCCAGTGACAACTACGGCAAGAGTAGGAAGCTTCTTGCTGACCTTGCGCACATTAGCGGCGGAGGCGTCGCCTTCAGCAATCTCCATCCACTCTGGCTTCTGAGAGTTCATCTCTGGTGTCATCATCGTCCCCTTTGTTTGCGCCTTGCTATGCGTAAAAAGTAAGGCGTTTAACTGTGAAAGCCATGAGAAGCTCCGTGAAGAACTCTGCTAATCGCGGCTAGGCTACGCATGTGTCGACCCTCCGCGCCTATATAGACCTCATGAAGCTCCGGGTGGTCGAGCTATTAATCATCACTACGGTGCCAGCGGTCGTCTTGGCTGAGGGCGGCTTCCCATCTCTGGCCTTGCTCACCTGGACCCTCATCGGCGGAACCTTGGCTGCAGGATCTGCCAATGCTTTCAATATGGTGATCGAATCCGAACGCGACAAGTTAATGAAGCGCACATCGAAGCGCCCACTTGTTACGGGTGCAGTGACTCGCACACAGGCAACAATTTTCGCGATTGCAATCGGCTTACTGTCACTGGCAATCTTTTATATCTTTACAACACCACTTGCAACGCTGCTGACTGCAATTGCAATCGGTTATTACGTCATCATCTACACAATCGCTCTTAAGCCCAATACATCGCAGAATATTGTCTGGGGTGGAGCTGCAGGCTGCATGCCAGTGCTCATTGGTTGGGCCGCAGTCACTAATTCGCTAACGCTCGTACCGTTTGCTTTCTTTATGGTGATCTTCTTCTGGACACCACCGCACTTCTGGGCACTCGCCATTAAATATAAAGATGATTACTCAGCTGCAGGAATTCCAATGTTGCCATCTGTTGCAACTCGCGCGAATGTAATTGGCCAGATGTGGTTTCACACAATTGCAATGGTGCTCTGCTCGACAGCTCTGATTCAATTGGCGCACTTACCAGTGTGGACTTTGATGGCCACCGTGGCACTTGGTGCAGTGTTTACATTCCAACTCTTTGCTTTGAAAGAAAACTCAGATAACTACAACAAAGTTGCCGGAGGAATCTTCCACTGGTCGATTACTTACCTAACTTTGCTATCTGTGTTGCTCGTTGTTGCTCAGCTCTTAAGTGCTTGATCAATATCCTTAATCAAATCATCAACGTGCTCAAGACCGACTGAGAGTCGAAGGACTGATGGCGTAATGCCCATCTCAGCCTGTACTTCAGGTGATAAACGGCGATGTGTAGTTGATGATGGATGAGTAATAAGTGTCTTGCTATCGCCGAGGTTATTGGAGATATCAATGACGCGAAGAGAATCCATAAATCCAAAGGCGTCCTTCTGAGATCCTTTAAATTCAATGCCAATAGTCGTTCCACCACCGGTCATCTGCTTTTTGATAACTGCTGCATCTGGATGTGAGGCAAGACCTGGATACTTCACGCTCTTAATTGCAGGATGTGCTTCAAGGAACTCTGCGATCTTCTGCGCATTGGAGTTCATGCGCTCAACGCGCATATCTATAGTTTCAAGTGACTTTAATAGAATCCAGGCATTAAATGCGCTGAGTGCAGGTCCTGTGTGGCGGGTAAATGGAAGAAGCTTCTCTTGAATATAAGAGAACGATCCAAGGAGAGCGCCTGCAAGAACGCGACCTTGTCCATCGATATGTTTTGTTGCTGAGTACATCACAACATCTGCGCCAAGTTCGAGCGGCTTCTGCAACATTGGTGATGCCATGACATTGTCGACGATCACCGTTGCGCCAACTTTATGCGCCAAATCGCTGACTGCGCGGATATCTGTAATCTCCATCAAAGGATTACTTGGCGTCTCAATAAATACAGCCTTCGTTGGCTTAGATAGCGCCTTCTCCCATGCATCCACATCATTTGCTTTCACTAATTCATATGTGACGCCCCACTTAGGGAGAATCTCAGTAATGATTACGTGGCAAGAGCTAAACATTGCAGCTGATGCAACGATGTGATCGCCTGCTTCAACTAAACATGCAAGAGATGCAAATACAGCTGCCATTCCTGAACCAAATGCGTGGCAATACTCGGCACCTTCTAGCGCAGCAAGACGCTTTTCAAACATCGCAACGGTGGGATTATGAAAACGGCTATAAAGATAGTGGTCGGTCTCATCTGTAAAAGCATCAAAAGCTTCTTGTGCAGATGAATATGTAAAACCGCTATTGAGGAAGAGCGCTTCTGATGTTTCACCAAATCCAGTTCGGGTTAACCCTGCACGGACAGCATCGGTCTGTGGCTGGACATCCCAATCTGGTGCAGGACGTGAATTTCGTGGTTGATATCCCCAGGCCTCTTTACTCATGGTGGAATCTTAGAGGACACACATACTCAGGCGTTATAGTCACCTTCATGAACGCACTCGCAATCGAAGTAACTGGACTTACCAAGCGGTACGACAATCTCACCGCGGTCAATGCTGCGACCTTTTCAGTTCCACGCGGAACCATCTGTGGCTTCGTTGGACCGAACGGTGCTGGCAAGACAACCACTATTCGAATGCTCCTTGGTTTGATTACTCCAACATCAGGAACAGGCACAGTGCTGGGCCACTCAATCACAGAACCACAGCGCTATCTTTCTGCAGTAGGTGCAATGATTGAAGGTCCCGCTTTCTATCCGGCACTTACCGGTGCAGAAAATCTCAAAGTCCTTGCAACGATGGGCGGAATTGCAGTTGACCGCGTTGAAGCACTTATCGAACAAGTGGGTCTTGGTGGTCGCGGTGGAGATAAGTACAAAACATATTCACTCGGAATGAAACAAAGACTTGGAATTGCTGCAGCTCTATTGCCTAATCCTGAACTACTTATTCTCGATGAACCAACAAATGGATTAGATCCAGAAGGCATTCAAGAAGTTCGTGACTTGCTCAAGAAATTGGCGAGCGAAGGCACAACAGTTTTTGTTTCATCTCATTTGCTCTCAGAAATTGAAATCATCTCTGAATACATAGTGATGTTGCGTAAGGGTGAAGTTGTATTCGCCGGCTCAATAGAAGACTTACTCTTTAATCAGAAGCCGATGATTATTGTAAAAACAACTGATGCACATGACTTAGAGAAGATAGCTGCTATCGCGAGAGAAGAAGGACATCACGTTACGCTTCGCAATAGTGAAGCTCACATAGAAGGACCGCACGATTGGGCTCCGATACTGAATAAGAAAGCATTTGAAGCAGGAATCATCCTTGCTCAACTCACACCAACGTTGCCTAATCTCGAAGAAACATTCTTTGAGATGACAGGAGGTCGCTAATGTTTAAGGTCTTCTTCGCTGAATGGCGCAAATTACGCCGTCCCACACTATTTCTAGGTACCTTTGCTGCAGCCCTCTTCTTCAACGGTCTCATCACTTCATTCATTTATTTGATGATTGATTCACCCGATGGAAATGCAGATCGCGGTAGGAGTGTTGGCCGCGATGTATTGGGATTGGCAAGTGGTTCGGTTAATGGATTTGCATCCATCGGCGGACTACTGGGAATCATTGCTCTCTGTGTCTTTGCCGCCCAAAGTGCTCAGGAGTACACCTACGGAACCCTTCGCAATCTCTTAGTGCGCCAACCTCGTCGATTGGTGCTGCTTTTGGGCAAGTATGCGGCGATGAAGACCTTCGCCTTAATTCTTACTCTCGTTAACGCTGTTGTCAGTATTGCTATCTCTATCTATCTCTCGGATCGTGCAAAGGTCTCAACGGATCTCTGGTTCACATCAGAGGGTTGGTCCGCTATAGCTCATACCTTGGTCAACGTTTATATCTCAATTGTTTTCTACGCAATTATCGGCATAGCTCTCGGAATCCTTCTCCGCTCACCGATTTCTGCAATCTCGATTGCCTTGGTGTGGATTTTGATTATTGAAAATCTGATTGGCGCAGTAAAGCCTGTGACACTGGATTGGATGCCAGGAAATCAATTCGCAACTATCGCCCAGGGCGGTACCCCACTAATTTCCTATTCGCATGCGTTAATTCTTGGAAGTTCCTATGTATTAGTCGCACTTCTTCTCTCATCATTTCTTTTCACAAAGAGAGATGTGGCTAACTAGCGACATTAGGCGAGTTGCCTCTGCGATAGAGGCTCTTCTCAATTATTCTTGAATAATGCGCCGCACTACAGTGATTGCTCTTGCCCTCATGGGTGCGCTGACCCTTGCAACAACGCCTGCAATTGCAAAACCAAAGCCGACTTTGGCGGAGATCCAAGCGGCAAAAGATGCTGAGGCAAAGAAGAAGGCCGCCGCGGATGCCGCTGCTAAGAAGTTAGCTGCAGCCAATCAAACGCTTCGCCAGTTAACTGCCAAAGCCAATGCTGCACGAGCGTTATATCTCAAAGCACAACAGGAATTGAATGTAGCTACTGCTGCCGCGAATGCTGCTGCAAAACATGCGGCAGAGACTGCTCTTGCCGTGCAAGAAGCGCATAAGACAATCGGCAAAATGGCATCGAACGCCTACATCATGGGTGGAAGTCTTTCTGATATTCAGCCATTACTGAGCGCTAGCGGTCCACAAGAAATTGTGGATCAACTATCAACACTTAATACATTAGGTGCGCGCAATTCGACAGCACTTGCTCGCTTTAAAGCAGCCGAGATTGTTGCTCGCGAGGCAAAGAAAAAGGCTGATGAAGCACGCGCGATTCAAGCAGCAGCAACTGCGAAAGTTGCTGCTGCAAAGAAAGCCGCCGACGACGCCCAGGCGCTCCAGCAGAAGGAAGTAGATAAACTTCGCGCTGTTCAAGATAAGTTGATTGCAGAACTAGCCCGAGCAAAAAATGTTCGCATCACACTCGAACAACAGCGCCAGTTAGCACTTCTCGAAGAGAGCCAAGCAAACACTGCGGCAACAACAATTAACCAAGCGAAGGTCTGGCCAAACCTAGGCTTCAAGGGACGTTCAACAATTCGCACAACAGAGGCGCAACGTCTTGCAGCTGTTGCCTTTGCGAAGAAGCAGGTGCAAGCACGTAAGCCATATATCTGGGGCACTCAAGGACCAAACTCATTCGACTGTTCTGGCCTTGTCTACGCCTCTTATAAGGCAGCAGGACTTAACTGGCCTAACTGGGATCGCCTCAACTCAGCGTTATACGCTGGTTATACATACCACGTACCGCTTACACAGCTGCAGCCTGGGGATTTACTTTTCTACTCCTACAAGGGAACGATTTCAACAATTCACCACATCACAATTTATGCAGGTAACGGAATGATGTGGGAAGCGAATTCAAAGAACACTGGACCTCTCTACTCAAATATTTACTCTGTTAAAGGCTTGATGCCATTTGGTGGAAGAGTTTAAGAAATGGTCGACGCATCGGTTGTAATCCGAAATGCAGTAAGACCGTATCTAGAAAAACTTGAAGCAGGCGATTCATTTCTCGTTGCAGTCTCAGGTGGCGCAGATTCACTTGCACTCGCAGCAGCACTCCTCATTGAGTCAAAAGAGTTGGCCCTTACTCCGATTGCCATCACAATTGATCATCAACTTCAAGAGAATTCACATGACCAAGCAGAACGAGTAAGCACACAACTGAAGGAGTTCGGGTATGGCCAAGTCATTGTTAAGAAAGTTGTGGTCACTACTGAGTCCGGCATCGAAGCTGGCGCTCGTGATGCACGCTATGCGGCTCTTGTTGAAAGCGCTGAAGAAACGAAAGCGGTCAAGATCTTCCTAGGTCATACACGCGATGACCAAGCAGAAACCGTTTTGCTTGGTCTTGCACGTGGTTCGGGTGCACGATCACTTTCTGGAATGGCTGCGGAGAGTGGCTTGTATGTCAGACCGCTCCTTGGAATTACGCGGGAAGAGACCGAAGCGGCATGCAAAGAGTTGAAATTAGATTTCTGGAACGATCCACATAACCTCAATACCAATTTCACTCGTGTGCGAGTTCGTCGAGAAGTCATTCCATATTTAGAGAGAGAACTAGACCCAGGAATTTCGCGCGCACTTGTGCGCACGGGAGCCCTTCTTCGCGATGATGCCGATGCCTTGGATCAATGGGCTGATCGCGAAGGCTATGACCTCGATTGCGACCGCCTGGCCGCCCTGCCTCGAGCTATTCGTACTCGCATCATTCGCAAGGCCGCCCTTGAGGCGGGAAGCACCCCCGGTCAGCTGACCTTCGAGCAGGTGGGGGCTATCGACGCCCTGATCTGCGCATGGAAGGGGCAGGGGGCGGTGAGCCTGGCCGGCGGTGTGAAGGTTGAGCGTATTTCGGGCAGACTGTCCCTCTCACGGTAGGCGGATAAGACCTACCGCCCTCGACTTATAGGAGCGACCTGGTGGATCTTGCAGCAGTTGGAACCGATGTAGAGCGCGTTATCGCAACAGAAGAGCAATTGGCGGCACGTGTTGCCGAGCTAGCTGCACAGGTTGATGCAGATTACGCAGGAAAAGATTTGCTCCTCGTTGGTGTTCTTAAAGGCGCAATCATGGCGATGGCCGATCTCACTCGTGCAATGCAGACGCATATACAGATGGATTGGATGGCCGTTTCCTCTTACGGTTCAGGAACAAAGTCATCAGGTGTAGTTCGCATCCTTAAAGATCTCGATACCGATGTCACCGGTCGCAATGTTCTTATCGTGGAAGATATCGTCGACACAGGTCTCACGCTTTCATGGCTTAAGGCAAATCTCGAGTCACGCGGTGCCGCCGATGTAAAGATTCTTACAATCTTGCGCAAGCCAGAAGCTGCAAAGGTTGAAGTTGACGTCAAGTATGTTGGCTTTGATATTCCAAAAGATTTCGTTGTCGGTTATGGACTCGACTTTGACGAGAAGTACCGCAACCTTTCATTTATCGGTGTGCTTGCAAAGCACATGTACGAATAGGTCGTAGATGAGTAACGAGAAAAAGTTCAACAATCCTTTGAAGAAGTTGCCTTCGAAGAAGCCAGTAGTAACAAAGAGCAAGCCAGAACCAAAGACTCGCGCGCAGAAGATTTTCCGCGGTCCACTCTTCTGGATCATCGTTGCGATTTTCGCTGTTTCAATTTTCGGTCAAATCACTAGTGCGGCAAATCGCTACACAGTAATCACTACTTCTCAGGCACTTGATGCAATCGCTCAATCTGATGTGAAGTCAGCGGTTGTTATTGATAAGAGCCAGAAGCTCAAGTTGATTCTCAAAGATGGCAAGACAATTAAGGGCGCATCAAAGGTTGAAGCCTCATATGTAATTCGCCAAGAGCCAACAATTGTTGATGCGCTTACTGCAAACCCACCCGCAAAGGGCTGGGATGTAGATGTTCCAACTGAGTCGCTCTTTATGTCGCTCCTCTTCTCATTCGGCCCAATCCTTGTAATCGGCTTCTTGCTCTTCCTCATGATGAGCGGTGCCCAAGGTGGAAATAAGGTCTTTAGCTTCGGAAAATCACGAGCCAAGCTTCAAAATCCCGATGTTCCACAGAACACTTTCGCAGATGTTGCAGGTGCTGATGAAGCAATCGGTGAGCTTGAAGAGATTAAAGACTTCCTCGCAGACCCAACGAAGTACCAATTACTTGGAGCAAAGATTCCGAAGGGCGTTTTGCTCTTCGGTCCTCCTGGAACAGGTAAGACACTTCTCGCTCGCGCAGTTGCTGGTGAAGCGAAAGTTCCTTTCTACTCAATCTCAGGTTCTGACTTTGTAGAAATGTTTGTAGGTGTCGGTGCATCACGCGTGCGCGATCTCTTTGCTCAAGCAAAGGCAAACTCACCTGCAATTATCTTTATCGATGAAATCGATGCTGTAGGTCGCCAACGAGGCACAGGTATGGGTGGCGGTCACGACGAGCGTGAACAAACACTCAACCAGCTTCTCGTTGAGATGGATGGCTTTGAAGCGAACGGCCAAGTTATTTTGATTGCTGCAACAAACCGTCCCGATGTTCTAGATCCAGCACTTCTTCGTCCAGGTCGATTTGATCGCCAGATTCCTGTTGATCGTCCAGACCTCAAGGGTCGCGGCGACATTCTCAAGGTGCACGCAAAGAACAAGCCTCTTTCAGAGGAAGTTGATCTCGTTGCATATGCACGTCGAACACCAGGATTTACAGGCGCAGATCTTGCAAACGTACTTAACGAAGCAGCGCTCCTTGCAGCACGGGAAGGCAAGAAGGCCATCACAAACCCACAACTCGATGAAGCAATCGATCGCGTCATGGGTGGACCACAGCGCAAGACTCGTTTGATGTCAGAGGAAGAACGTCGTGTTACTGCCTATCACGAAGCAGGCCATGCACTTGTTGCGCGCGCACTTCCACATACAGATCCAGTTCACAAGGTCACGATCATGCCTCGTGGTCGCGCACTCGGTTACACAATGGTTCTTCCAGATGAAGATAAGTACTCAACAACTCGCAACCAGTTACTTGATCAGTTGGCTTACTCACTCGGTGGTCGCGCTGCGGAAGAACTCATCTTCCACGATCCTTCAACTGGTGCATCAAATGACATCGAGAAGGCGACAGCCCTTGCTCGCGCAATGGTCACTCAATATGGAATGACTGAGGCAATCGGTGCAATCAAGCTCGGTGGTGATTCAACAGCGCCATTCTTAGGCCGTGAATATGGTCATCAGCGTGATTACTCTGAATCTGTAGCAGCAACGATCGATGCTGAGATCCGTAAGATGATTGAAAATGCTCATCAAGAGGCTTTCGATATCTTGGTCGCAAACCGCGAATCCCTCGATGCAATGGTCGTTGTCCTTCTTGAGAAAGAGACCATCAATAAGGAAGAGATCGCAGAGATCTTTGCCAATGTGATTATGTGGCCAGAGCGTCCAAAGTGGACCGGTTCATTGACTCGTATTCCGTCAGAACTTCCACCAGTTGCGCTTACTGAAAAGGTTGCACCAGTAGAAGTTGTTGAAGAGAACAAGCCAAAGCGTGCACGTCGCGTAAAGAAGGCAACTGAGTAATGAGCGAGATTAGCTCTGTCTCTATGAACGCAGATGATGGGCGTGCAAACGCGCCATTTGATCAAGAGCGTGCAGAGCGAGCTGTTCGGGAGTTACTTCTTGCCATCGGTGAAAATCCTGAGCGCGAAGGGCTTCAAGAAACTCCTGCACGCGTAGCGCGTGCATTGAAGGAGAACTTCGAAGGACTTTGGCAGCGACCAGAAGATGTTTTAACAACAACTTTTGATATCGGCCATGAAGAACTCGTCATTATTCGCGACATCGAAGTCTTCTCTCACTGCGAGCACCACTTAACTCCATTTCATGGCGTTGCACATGTGGGTTACATTCCTAGCGGAAAAATCACAGGACTTTCAAAAGTTGCTCGTCTCGTCGATCTCTATGCGCGCCGCCCACAAGTGCAAGAGCGTCTTACAACTCAAATTGCAGATGTAATGGTTGAGATTCTCAATCCCATGGGCGTTATCGTAATTGTTGATTGCGAACACTTATGCATGTCGATGCGCGGAGTTCGTAAGTCACAGGCGCGCACAACTACATCTGCAGTTCGTGGAGTTCTCACAAATCCAGCAACTCGCGCTGAAGCGATTAGTCTGATCACGAATCGTTAATTCACATGCTCGTAATGGGAATCCTTAACGTCACACCGGATTCTTTTGCAGATGGCGGCAAGCACTTCACTTTCGAGCATGCGGTTCAACGCGGCCTGCAGATGATTGAAGAAGGCGTTGACATCATCGATGTTGGTGGCGAATCCACGCGTCCAGGGGCGGAACGAGTCACTGAAGAGGAAGAACAGCGCCGTGTGGTCCCTGTTATTAAGGCACTTGCGGGCAAGGGCGCGACCATCAGTATCGACACGATGCGAGCATCTACTGCAAAGATTGCTGTCGAAGCTGGCGCCACAATTGTTAACGATGTCAGTGGAGGGGCAGCAGATCCTGCCATGTTTGAAACTGTCGCAGCCCTTGGGTGTAAATACACACTGATGCATTGGCGCGGGCATTCAAAAGATATGAATTCACTTGCTCACTATGGCGATGTTGTTGAAGATGTTATTAGTGAAGTAACTATTCAACTTGATAAGGCAATTGCAGCCGGCATCAAGCGCGAAAATATTATTCTCGATCCAGGCTTAGGTTTTGCAAAAGATGCCGACCATAACTGGGAGATCCTCAATCGCCTCGATGAATTTGTAGCACTTGGATACCCGGTCCTCATTGGCCATTCACGTAAACGTTTTATTGGGGGAGAGACTCCAGATGATCGTGAAGCAGGCACTCTCGAGATTTCAAAGTCCCTTGTCGGTAAAGGCATTTGGGCTGTGCGTGTACATAGCGTCGCACCTCACGTAGAGTTGGTGAAGTGATGAGCGACAAGATTTCAATCAAGGGCATTAAAGGCTTTGGTTACCACGGCGTCTTTGACTTTGAAAAGCGCGATGGTCAAGACTTCTTCGTCGACCTCGATATTGATATCGACTTAAGTGAAGCGAGCAGAAGCGATGTGCTGACAGATTCTGTCGACTACAGCCTTCTCACTGCTATCGCGAAGGAAGCAATTGAGAAGTTGCAATTCGACCTCATCGAACGACTTGCTGGTTTTATCGCCGATACGATTAAAGAGAACTTTCCGGCAATTGAAAAGATTGCAGTAACAGTGCATAAGCCATCTGCTCCTGTACAAGAGAGCGTGACCGATATTGCTGTAACAATCTGCCGATGAAGGCAGTCATTGCGCTCGGTGCCAATATCGGTAATCCAAAAGAACAGATGGATATCGCAGTTGCTCTCTTGAAGGAGTCTCTTGAAGTCACTGCTGTATCTTCATATTTCACCACAGCTCCAGTAGGTGGCCCTGCGCAGCCTGATTACATCAACGCAGTTGCAATAGCCGAGAGCGACTTACCTGCAGCAGAACTCCTGGCTCTCATGCATGGAATTGAGAAGACACTTGGTCGTGAGCGCATCGAGCGCTGGGGTCCGCGCACCATTGATCTCGACCTCATTCAATTCGGCGGAATCCTCAGCTATGCAGATGAGTTAACTCTTCCACACCCGCGTGCACATGAGAGACGCTTTGTATTGGAGCCATGGGCAGAAATCGAGCCCGATGCGCTTCTTCTTACTCACGGCAAGATTTCAGACCTTTTGGCACAACTGCCGTAACACTTTAGACTTATCGCATCTGCTAGCCCGGTACCTGAAAGGACTGGAGCCATGAAGGTAGTAACTAATGCACAAGAGCTCACCTTTCCATGCGCTTTTGTTCCCACAATGGGCGCCCTGCATGCAGGCCATGGCTCACTCTTTGCAATCGCTCAGAATTACTCTGACACAGTTGTTGCGAGCATCTTTGTAAACCCACTTCAATTTGAAAATAGTGAAGATCTTGAAAAATATCCACGTACTCCAGATCGCGATATTGAACTTGCTGAAAAGTTTGGTGTGACCCATCTTTGGTTCCCAACGTATGAAGAGATTTATCCAGAAGGTTTTCGAAAGTTAACTGCTGGCCCGATTGCAGATCTATATGAAGGCGCATCACGCCCAGGGCACTTTGACGGCGTTGTCACCGTTGTGCGTAGACTCTTTGATTTAGTAAAACCAAAAGTTGCAATATTTGGTGAGAAAGATTTTCAACAGCTCACACTTATTCGCGAGATTGCCAATGAGGTAGAGATCATTGCAGCGCCTATCATTCGAGAAGAAGATGGTTTAGCGATGTCATCTCGTAATGTACGCCTAAATGACGATGCTCGTATTGCATCTCGCGTTATTTCTAAAGCTCTTCGAGAATCAACAAGTGAAAACCAACTTCGCGAAATCCTTGCTACCGAACCTGCCTTGACGGTTGATTACGCAGATTACATCGATGAGAAAACCTTCAAAACACCCACCTCAGCAACGGAATTCACGCGTGCAATTGTCGCCGGTTGGATTAATGGTGTTCGTTTGCTCGACAATATGGCCGTGAAGAGCGAGCTGAAGTAATGAAGTTATTAGCCCCTGCTCCGGGATGGACTGCTCAAGCAGATGTCATTGTTGTTGGATCCGGAATCGCTGGTCTTACAACTGCACTTCAATGCCGCACATATGGCCTCTCTGTTTTGCTCGTTACCAAAGCTCGCGTTGACGAAGGTTCTACCAAGTGGGCACAGGGCGGTATCGCAGCCGCGCTGGGTGAAGGAGATTCACCAGAAGAGCATTTAGCAGATACTTTAGAAGCGGGCGCTGGACTCTGCGATGTTTCTGCAGTGCGCGTTCTTGTTACTGAAGGGCCAGAAGCTGTTCGTAAATTAATTGAGCGCGGCGCAAAGTTTGATACCGAGGCATCAGGTGAAATTTCTTTAACGCGCGAAGGTGGCCACCACCGCAATCGCATTATCCATGCGGGTGGGGATGCAACTGGTGCTGAAGTCTCACGTGCACTTCTTGCTGCCGTCCATAACGATCCAGAAATTGAAGTTGTTGAACATGCACTTGTATTGGATGCTCTGAAAGATCAAGATGGAGATGTCTGTGGCGTAACACTTCACGTTATCGGTGCTGGAAGTCGTGACGGAGTTGGGCGTGCACTTGCTAAGGCAGTTGTTCTTGCGACTGGTGGACTCGGTCAAGTATTTGCCCAAACCACAAACCCATCCGTATCAACTGGTGACGGTGTAGCACTTGCACTTCGCGCTGGTGCCAAAGTTTCTGATGTTGAGTTCATTCAATTCCACCCAACTGTCCTATGGCTAGGCGATAACTCGCAAGGGCAGCAACCACTCATTAGTGAAGCTGTTCGCGGAGAGGGTGCTTACCTTCTCGATGATGCTGGCAACCGTTTTATGCAAGGCGTACATCCCATGGCAGAACTTGCTCCCCGTGACGTTGTTGCAATAGCGAGTATGCGAGTTATGAATCAAACAGGTGCTCACCATGTATGGCTTGACGTTCGCCATATTGAAGGATTTGAGAAGCGCTTTCCAACAATTCACGCATCATGCATCGCACACAACATTGATCCAATGAAAGATTTAATCCCTGTGGCTCCCGCTTCTCACTATGCATCAGGCGGAGTCCGCGTCGATCTCAATGGCCGCACCAGCGTTCAGGGGCTTTATGCATGCGGAGAAACAACGTGTTCTGGGGTCCATGGCGCTAACCGCCTCGCCTCTAACTCATTGCTGGAAGGCCTCGTTTTTAGCGCGAGAATCGCTGCCGATATCGCGGCCCATACCCCTGAGCCAGGAACTCCTGTTGAAAATGCATCTGGCGAAATCTTGCTCGACCCAAAGGTACGCATTGAACTTCAGGAAAGCATGAGCCGTGGAGCAGGTGTACTTCGTTCATCAGATTCACTGCTGAAGACAAGCGCCGACTTAACGCGTATCGAAGATCGCCGAAGTACCGAGCCATGTGTTGAAGCGTGGGAGGCGACAAACCTCTTCCAATTAGCGCAAGCGATTCTCAAGGCAGCACTTATCCGACAAGAGACCCGTGGATCGCACTGGCGTGAAGATTTTCCAACAACTAGTGATCAATGGCGTAAGCGCATAGTTCAACAACTCGACCAGACAGGTTCGTGGACAACTGGTTATCAAGAGGTGGGTGACAAGTGATTGATGTAGATCTCATCAAGCGAGCTATTGCAGAAGATCTTGAAGGCGGTGTTGATGTCACATCAACATCAACTATCTCCGCAGATTCAGTCTCAACAGCAGATTTCACATCACGTAAGTCTGGCGTACTTGCTGGAATTAATATGGTCAGGGCGACTCTTGAAGAGGTTGGACTTACGGATATTCAAGTAAAGAAGAGCGATGGAGATTCACTGAAGCCAGGAGATGTAATTCTTACCGTGACTGGAAATACTCGAGCGATTCTTCTTGCTGAGCGAACAGCTCTTAACTTTGTTGGTCACCTAAGCGGAATCGCATCACTCACCTCTCAGTGGGTTGCAGCTGTCGCTGGGACGAAGTGCAAAGTCCGCGATACTCGCAAGACAACACCTGGGTATCGTCAATTAGAGAAGTACGCAGTCCGCATGGGTGGCGGAACGAACCATCGCATGTCACTTTCTGATGCAGCGTTAATTAAAGATAACCACATCGCAGCAGCAGGTGGCGTATCGCAAGCGTTTTCCGCTGTCCGTAGCGCCTTTCCTGCTGCTCCTATTGAGATTGAGGTCGATACCCTCGAACAATTGCGTGAAGTTTTACCGCTTAAGCCAGACCTCGTTCTTCTCGACAATATGAAGCCCGCACTTTGCGCGCAGGCTGTCGCGATCGTAAATGGCGCTGTAAAGCTAGAAGCTTCTGGCGGAATATCAATCGAGAACGCAAAGGCTTTTGCCGATTCAGGCGTTGATTACATTGCAATCGGTGCACTGACTCACAGTGCGCCTGTCCTTGATATTGGTTTAGATCTGAGAGCGGAGTAGCTATGTTGTTAACTGTCGATGTAGGAAATACAAATACGGTCCTAGGAATCTTTGAGGGTGATCAACTAGTTAAGTCATGGCGAGTCAAGACCGATCCACGTACAACAGCTGATGAATTGTGGCTTCAATTCAACGCGCTTGTTACTGGTTACAAACTTACAGGACTCTCAATCTGCTCCACCGTTCCTGCGACACTTCGTGAACTCAGGACAATGATCAACACATACTTTGCGGATGTTCCAACAACAATTGTTGAACCAGGCACAAAGACAGGTGTACAACTTCTTGTTGATAATCCAAAAGAGATCGGCGCAGACCGCATCGTCAACACTCTTGCGGCACACACTTTGTATGGCGGCCCTGCAATCGTTGTTGACTTTGGAACATCAACGAACCTCGATGTTGTATCTCCAAAGGGAGAATTCCTCGGCGGAGCACTCGCGCCAGGAATCGAAATCTCCGTTGATGCTCTTGCATCACGTGCAGCTCAGCTTCGTAAAGTTGAACTCATTCGCCCAAAGTCTGTGATTGGTAAGAACACAGTCGAAGCACTTCAATCAGGAACTATCTTTGGATTTGCCGGGCAGGTCGATGGTCTCGTTGATCGCATTACTGCAGAGCTCGCGGCTGATTACGATGAATCACCAACAGTTATTGCTACCGGTGGCCTTGCTCCACTGATAATTGGTGTAGCCGAGACAATCGATGAATATGAGCCAGATTTAACCCTTATCGGCCTCCGTCTTATCCATGAGAAGAACCAATAGGACGAAAAGGTAGACTCTGCGCACTATGACGACTGAAAAAAACGGCTCAACTGGACTCCCAATCGAAGATGATCTACCCGAGCAGCTTCGCATTCGCCGTGAGAAGCGCGCTGGTCTGATCGAAAAAGGCGTTGAGCCCTACCCAGTCGCAGTCGATCGCACCAAGTCTCTTAAGGAGATTCGTGAGAAGTACACAGGCCTCGATATCGATGTTGCTACTGGTGACATTGAATCTCTGACAGGTCGCATTATCTTCAAGCGCGATACAGGCAAGCTTTGCTTTGCAACTCTTCGCGAAGGTGATGGAACAGAACTCCAGGCGATGTTGTCACTCGACAAGGTTGGCCAGGATGCCCTCGATGCTTGGAAGTCAGATATCGACCTAGGCGACATTGTTAGCGTTACTGGTGAAATTATCACTTCAAAGCGCGGCGAGCTTTCTATTCTTGCGAACTCTTGGAAGTTGGCATCAAAGTCACTTCGCCCGTTGCCAAACGATCACAAGCCGATGTCTGAAGAGACTCGCGTTCGCATGCGTTATGTCGACCTCATTGTTCGCCCTGAGGCTCGCGCTGCAGCGCGCATGCGTCCGCAGGTAATGCGCTCACTTCGCGACACATTTAATAACTACGAATTTATTGAAGTTGAAACACCAATGCTTCAAGTAATGCATGGAGGAGCAGCTGCTCGTCCATTTAAGACATTCTCAAATGCATACGACATGGATCTATTTATGCGTATTGCGCCAGAGCTTTTCTTGAAGCGTTGCGTTGTCGGTGGCATTGAACGCGTCTTTGAAATCAACCGAAACTTCCGAAACGAAGGCGCTGACTCTTCACACTCGCCAGAGTTCGCAATGGTTGAGTCCTATATGGCTTACGGAGACTGGCGTTCAATTGCAGATGTCACTCGCACACTTATTCAAAATGCTGCGATGGCTGTCTCTGGTTCACATGTTGTAACTCATGCCGATGGAACCCAAAAGGATCTCGGCGGCACCTGGCGCGAAATCTCCTTATATGACGCTATTTCTAACGGTGTTGGCGAGACTGTAACCGCACTTACTCCATATGCAGATTTGAAGAAATATGCCGAGAAGCTCGGCATGAAGATTGATCCAAAGTGGGTAACAGGAAAGCTTGCAGAAGAAATCTTTGAGCACGTTGCATCTGATCTTTTGATTGAACCAACATTTGTTATGGGATATCCAGTTGATACATCTCCACTTGTTCGCGCACATCGCGAAACACCTGGAGTTGTAGAAAAGTGGGATCTCTACGTTGATGGATTCGAACTTGCAACTGGTTACTCAGAACTTATCGACCCAGTTATTCAGCGCGAGCGTCTTGTAGAACAAGCGCAACTCGGTGCAAAGGGTGATCTTGAAGCGATGCAGGTAGATGAAGACTTCTTGCGCGCAATGGAGTTCGGAATGCCACCAATGGGTGGAATGGGCATGGGTGTAGATCGTTTGCTGATGGCACTTACAGGTCTGGGTATCCGCGAAACAATTTTGTTCCCACTCGTTAAGCCTGAGGTGGAATAAGAAAAATGATTTCAGTCCGTCCTGCGCGCACCAGCGATGTTAAGGCGATCCGCGAACTCGTGGATTCTTACGCAGCACCCGGACAGATGCTTTCAAAAGAAACTGTAACTCTCTATGAGTCAGTTCAAGAATTTGTAGTTGCAGAAAAAGATGGCGTCATTGTTGGTTGCGGCGCACTGCACGTTCTCTGGGAGGACCTCGCAGAAGTTCGTACTGTCGCTGTTGCACAAAGTTTTCATAAGCAAGGAATCGGCCACTTAATTCTCGGCGAAATAATCCGACGTGCTCGCGATATCGGTATCAAGCGAATCTTCTGCCTCACATTCCAAACGCAATTCTTCGGAAGCATCGGCTTCAAGGAAATTGAGGGCACTCCTGTCGAGCCTGAGGTTTATGCCCAGCTGCTTCGTTCATACGATGCCGGTGTGGCTGAGTTCTTGGATCTCGAATCAGTAAAGCCAAATACCCTTGGCAATACTCGTATGCTCCTCAACCTCTAGCCCTATATAACTAGGGCTCGAGGGAATATCGGCCCCATATTTTGGGTTCTACCAGCAAAGAAATCTCTGCCTCGCGCCTACCCACAGGCTGGCGATAGGCTACCCATCCTTACCGAAGGAGTTACTCATGTTTGAGCGCTTTACCGATCGAGCCCGCCGCGTCGTTGTCTTGGCGCAAGAAGAGGCACGCATGCTCAACCACAACTACATCGGCACAGAGCACATCCTCCTCGGCCTCATCCATGAAGGTGAGGGAGTTGCAGCAAAGGCGCTCGAGTCAATGGGAATCTCACTCGACGCAGTTCGCGCGCAGGTGGAAGAGATCATCGGTCAGGGCCAGCAGGCACCTAGCGGCCACATTCCATTTACCCCACGTGCAAAGAAAGTTCTCGAACTTTCACTGCGTGAAGCACTTCAGTTGGGCCACAACTACATCGGTACAGAACATATTTTGCTCGGCCTCATCCGCGAAGGTGAAGGCGTTGCAGCACAGGTATTGGTAAAGCTCGGCGCAGATCTCAATCGCGTTCGCTCAACGGTGATTCAACTTCTCTCTGGTTACCAGGGTAAAGAGGCTGTTACACAAGGTGGACCAGCTGAAGGAACACCATCTACATCATTGGTTCTTGATCAATTCGGTCGCAATCTCACCGTTGCAGCGCGCGAAGGAAAACTCGATCCTGTAATCGGTCGCGATAATGAAATCGAACGCGTGATGCAGGTTCTCTCACGTCGTACAAAGAACAACCCAGTTCTCATCGGCGAACCAGGTGTTGGAAAGACTGCAGTTGTTGAAGGTCTTGCACAAGCAATTGCTAAGAATGATGTTCCGGAGACTTTGAAAGATAAGCAGTTGTACTCACTCGATCTCGGTGCACTCGTCGCTGGATCGCGTTACCGCGGAGATTTTGAAGAGCGTTTGAAGAAGGTTCTGAAAGAAATCAAAACTCGCGGCGACATCATTATCTTTATCGATGAAATTCATACACTCGTTGGCGCAGGTGCTGCAGAAGGTGCAATCGATGCAGCGAGCATCTTGAAGCCAATGCTTGCTCGAGGTGAGCTCCAGACAATCGGTGCAACAACTCTCGATGAGTACCGCAAGCACATTGAAAAGGATGCAGCTCTTGAGCGCCGCTTCCAGCCAATCCAGGTGAAAGAGCCATCAGTTGCTCACACCATTGAAATCTTGAAGGGTCTTCGCGATCGTTACGAAACCCACCACCGCGTATCTATTACAGATGGCGCGCTATCTGCTGCCGCAAACCTTGCAGATCGCTACATTTCAGACCGTTTCTTGCCAGATAAGGCGATCGACCTTATCGATGAAGCAGGTTCACGTCTTCGCATTAAGCGCATGACAGCCCCTGCTGAACTTCGTGAATTCGACGAGAAAATCGCTGAAGCTCGCAAGGCAAAAGAGTCAGCAATTGACGGACAAGATTTTGAAGGTGCTGCTGCACTTCGCGATAAGGAGAAAACTCTTATCGCTGAGAAGAACGAGGCAGAGAAGAACTGGAAGGCAACTGATCTCGATAAGGTTACTGAAGTTGATGAAGAACTCATCGCCCAGGTTCTTTCAGCATCAACTGGTATTCCAGTATTTAAGTTAACTGAAGAAGAGACAGCACGTCTTCTTCGCATGGAAGATGAACTTCACCGTCGCGTTATCGGACAAGATCAAGCAATCAAGGCGTTGTCACAAGCGATCCGCCGTACACGTGCCGGTCTTAAAGATCCAAAGCGTCCGGGCGGTTCATTTATTTTCGCTGGCCCATCCGGTGTTGGTAAGACAGAACTTTCTCGCACACTTGCATCATTCCTGTTCGGTGACGAGACAGCGCTTATCCAATTGGATATGTCTGAGTACTCAGAGCGCCACACCGCATCACGTCTCTTCGGTGCACCTCCAGGATATGTCGGTTACGACGAGGGTGGACAGTTGACCGAGAAGGTTCGTCGTCGTCCATTCTCAGTTGTTCTCTTCGATGAAATCGAAAAGGCACACCCAGATATCTTCAACTCACTTCTTCAGGTTCTCGAAGATGGTCGACTTACAGATTCACAAGGTCGCACCGTTGACTTTAAGAACACTGTCATCATCATGACAACCAACCTCGGTACTCGCGATATCTCAAAGACACTTGGTCTTGGATTCTCAGCAGCCGATGATGAGCTCGGTAACTATGAGCGCATGAAGGGCAAGGTTGCGGATGAACTCAAGAGCCACTTCCGCCCAGAGTTCTTGAACCGTATCGATGATGTCATCGTCTTCCACCAGCTCAATAAGGAACAGATTATTCAGATTGTTGATCTCATGATCGGCAGCCTTGATGATCGCCTTAAGGCTAAGGATATGGGAATCGAGCTGACACAGGCTGCGAAGGATCTCCTTGCAGCTCGAGGCTACGACCCATTGCTCGGTGCTCGTCCGCTTCGTCGCGTTATCCAGCGCGAGATCGAAGATGCCTTGTCAGAGCGCATCTTGTTCGGTGAGCTCAAGGCTGGCGAAATCATCGTGGTAGATGTTGAAGGCGTTGATGCAGATGCGAAGTTCACCTTCGCTGGAGCCCCTAAGGTTGAGTCACCTGATTCACCTGAAGATCTTGCAGAAGCGCCTACCGCTTAAAGCGGTGGAGCTTTGATTTCCAATCGATAGATCCAAGGGCGACTAGCCCTGCAATCATCGCTACCTGAACACCAATGGCCCATGGGCTCTTCAATTGGTGAATCAGTAAATCACCAAAGTTAGTTGCTGCAATTGCTGCTGCCCCTGTGACGTAGGTGGAATACGAAACTGTGCGACCCAGCGCAAATGCAGCAAGCAAGGGCTTCAGTGCGATTGTCTTCATCATACCTGCCGCTTCAAACAACTGCGCAGATGAAATGGGTGAGAATAGAAAGAGAGCAAGAACGGCGTAACGCTTGCTGGGATTACTCTCGAAATATCTTCCTGCATACTCCATATTGTGTGAGAAGCGCGTGGGAACTAAATGTGCAAACTTTCTAAAGTACCAAGCCAATATTGCACGACCCGCTGTGGCACTAAGAACTCCAAGGATTACAAGAGCAACAGGATTTGCGTCGTAGTGAAGTAGGAAGAAAACAAGTGCCATCCAGGTTGGTGGAGCGAACGCCGGAAGGGCATTCATAAATATGATGGCAGCTACAGCTGCGATATAAATCTCCACGCGGTTACCTTAGCGGGGGAGTGAGAAAGTATTCTTGCGACGCTCTTCAATAAGTCCGTCATCAAGAAGAGTCAGAAGCGCTTTCTCAACTTGTGATGGAACATCCCACAACAAATGAATCTGTTTCTTATTCAGAGTTGGGTTGTCTCGCAGAGCCTGCACGATAGTGCCACGACATTGACGATCTGTTCCATGCCAGGTTTGTGTGCGTTTTACGCGAGTAGAAGCAGGGTAATCAAGACTTCTCCACACACATTGTTCTGCAACGGGGCAACGACCACATAATGGTTTTTGAGCCGTACATACAAGTGCGCCAAGCTCCATCGTGGCAGCAGCCCACAGATGTGCATTTTTCTTCGGAACGTACTCTGCATATTCAATGCGCTCAGCCTTGGTTGGTGCAGCCGTTGGTGACTCCTCGCCTTTATAAAGTCTTGAAAATAATCTACGAATATTGATATCGAGAACTAGTGATGAACCCTCGAAGGCAAAGGCAATAATTGCAGCTGCGGTGTATTCACCAATTCCAGGTAGTTTTCTAAGTTCTACCTCCGTTGACGGAATTACTCCATCTAACTCATTTGCGATCACTTTGGCGCATTCATGCAAACGAAGTGCGCGACGCGGATAACCAAGACGACCCCATGCAGTGATGACTTCAGCAGGAGTTGCCTTTGCAAGGTGTTCAGGAGTTGGCCAGCGCTTCATCCATTCTGTGTAGACTGGCAAGACTCGTTGCACAGGAGTTTGCTGCAACATGATTTCAGA
>JBJTMX010000005.1:0-2691 GCA_046070745.1 Candidatus Planktophila sp. | reverse complement strand
ATGCTCTCACTCTTTCTTACGCTCAAGATCAACCCAGGTTTCTGGCCAACAGTAATTGCACACGTGATGTTCTGTATCTCATTTGTAGTTGTCACCGTTAAGGCGCGCATTGCAAGCCTTGATCCTCGTCTCGAGCAGGCTGCGATGGATCTCTATGCCAATGAGGTCGAGACATTTCGTCGAGTGACTCTTCCGCTTGTTGCACCCGGTATTGCAGGTGCAGCACTTCTTGCTTTTAGCTTGTCATTCGATGACTTCATCATCACCAACTTCAACTCAGGAACAATGACAACGTTTCCTAAGTTCGTCTATGTCTCAGCTGCTCGCGGAATTCCAGCACAGGCAAATGTGATTGGTTCGTCGATGTTTATCATCGCTTTGGTCATCGTTATTCTTGGACAGATCGTGGGACGTAAGCGCGCAGTCAAATGAAGCGCTCACTTGTAATTCTCGGCTCAACCGGTTCTATCGGTCTGCAAGCACTTGAAATCGTTGATGCCAACCCTGATTTATTTGAAGTTATAGCAATCTCAGCCGCTGGCACAAACCCCGATGTATTGATTGCACAAGCTAAGAAGTACAAGGTTTCAACTGTTGGCGTAATCAATAATGCTGATGTAATCCGCGAAGCTCTGCCTGGTGTCACGGTCATTGATGGCCTAAACGCATCTACTGAAATCGCTGCGATGAAGTGTGGTGTTGTGCTAAACGCAATTACAGGTTCGATCGGCCTCGGACCAACGCTTGCGGCCATTAAGGCAGGAAACCAATTAGCGCTTGCCAATAAAGAGTCGCTAGTCGCAGGTGGCGAGCTCGTGATGCCTCTTGCGAAAGAGAACCAAATCCTTCCTGTCGATTCTGAGCACTCAGCAATCTGGCAGTGCATTCAGGGAAATAACTCTTCTGACATTTCAAAATTGATTCTCACTGCAAGCGGAGGACCGTTCCGTGATCGCGAAGACCTCAGTTCAGTTACTCTCGATGAGGCTCTCGCACATCCAACATGGGCGATGGGTCCAGTAGTCACTATTAACTCAGCAACCCTTATGAATAAGGGTCTAGAAATTATTGAAGCTCATCACCTTTTCAACCTTCCGTACTCACAGATTGATGCGGTGATTCATCCGCAATCTGTTGTGCACTCGATGGTCGAGTACAAAGATGGATCAACGATTGCTCAGGCAAGTCCGCCAAATATGAAGGGGCCAATCGCACTTGCAATCAACTTTCCACATCGCACATCTGATGCCACTAAGCCAATAGATTGGACGAAGGCGGCTACCTGGAACTTTGCACCGATTGATTCGAAGAAATTTCCAGCGGTCGCACTCGCTCGCCACTGTGGCGCATTCGGGGGAGCGCTTCCTGCAATCCTTAACGCCTCCAATGAAGTTGTCGTTGATGCCTTCATGAAGGGAAAGGTTAAGTTCGTGGAAATCATTCCCACCGTTGAAGCAATTGTTGCTTCATTTGAAAAGGGTTCACTGCCAACTCTTCGAGATCTCACTGATGTCAGTGCTATAGAAGAGGATGCACGTAAAGCCACAGTGGCCCATTTAGCAAAGGTAACCTCGTAATGGAATTTCTCGGTATCATCGCATTTGTACTCGCGCTACTGACATCAGTCATGTTCCACGAGCTCGGACACTTTCTTACCGCTCGTAAATTCGGCATGCATGTTTCAGAATTTTTCGTAGGCTTCGGAAAGCGCATCTGGTCAATCACTCGAGGCGAGACCGAGTACGGCGTCAAGGCAATTCCTGCTGGCGGTTACTGTCGCATTGAGGGCATGACACCTGTCGATGAGATGCCAGCGGGCCAAGAGCACCGTGCATTTGTAAGAGCATCATCCTTGAAGAAGTTGATCGTTCTTGGAGCTGGTTCAACTGCCCACTTCGCCATCGGCTTCCTTGCGATCTTCTCAATTTTCTTCGCAGTGGGTTACACAACTATTACTCCCGTTGTCGCAAAGGTTGCACCCGGATCTGTTGCGGAAAGCAGAGGATTTACAGCAGGTGATGAAATTATCTCTATCAATGGAAAAGAAGTTACATCGTGGTCAAAGGATGCACTTGCGATAGGCGCATCAAAGGGCGCCGTTATGCACTTTGTCCTACTACGCGATGGTACGAAAGTTTCTATCGATGCAGCACCTGCATATAACGTGGATGCTAAGCGATATATGTTGGGCGTGACAACCGCGCTTGGCACTGAGCGCGATGGATTTATTAAGGCAACTTCCGAGGCCGGTAAATCAACATGGTTCCTTACAAAGGAATCCGCCAAGTCATTGGTTGCTCTTCCAACAAAAGTTCCTCAATTGATTCGTGAAACCTTTATGCACGAAGAGCGCGACCCTAATGGACTTGTCGGCGTTGTAGGTGCAGCGCGTGTATCAGGTCAAGCAGTTGGCAGCGATAAGCTCAATAGCAACGAACGCCTTGCAACATTTATCTTACTTGTCGCATCCCTCAATATTTTTGTTGGCCTCTTTAACTTATTGCCAATCCTGCCTCTTGATGGGGGACACATGGCGGTAGCTATTGCGGATGAGGTCCGTGCTCTCTTTGCACGCCTTCGCAAGAAGCCACGACCTGCTCCTATTGATGTCGGCAATCACAAGGACGACTGTCAAAATTGCAAGCAAGACAACGACTACGCCAGTGATTGGTGTAAGCACATTCACATCAA
>JBJTMX010000004.1:0-3319 GCA_046070745.1 Candidatus Planktophila sp. | reverse complement strand
GTCCCAGAGATGCTCGAGCTCGTTGGCCTAGAAGACAAGGGCGATCGTTTGCCATCAGAGATTTCAGGTGGCGAGCAGCAGCGCGTGGCGATTGCTCGCGCTTATGTAACAAAGCCGCCAATCATTATTGCTGACGAACCAACAGGAAACCTCGACCCAGAGCTTTCTGTTGGAATTATGAAGTTGCTCGACCGTATCAATCGCGAGGGCACCACAGTGTTGATGGCTACACACGATTCAGGAATTGTTGATCAGATGCGTAAGCGCGTAATCGAACTCGACGGCGGACATGTAATTCGCGATCAGGTTCGCGGCGTTTATGGGTACACAGGTTAAGGACGGGGAGCAGAAAAATGCGCGCAGGTTTTCTCTTTAAAGAAGTACGTATTGGACTTCGCCGTAACCTCACTATGACATTTGCTGTCGTTGTAACTGTTGCTATCTCACTCTCGCTTCTTGGCATTGGCTTGCTTTCCAATGCACAAGTAAATGCAATGAAGGATTACTGGTACGACAAGATTGAAGTTTCAGTATTTCTCTGCGGAACTTTGTCCGAGTCACCAACATGTGCCAACGGTATAGTCACTCCCGATCAGCGTGCATCAATTAAGACTGATTTAGAGGCGCTGCCAGTAGTACAAAGCGTTTTCTATGAATCACAAACTGAAGCATTTGCACGCTTTAAAGAGCGCTTTAAGAATTCTGCGATTGCTCAGAACGTAACAGCAGATCAACTTCCAGAGTCATTCCGAGTAAAGTTGAAAGATCCAACTCAGTTCGATGTTGTGGTCAGCGCATTCTCGGGTCGTCCTGGCGTAGATATTGTTCAAGATCAACGAACAATTCTTGAGAAGTTCTTCAAGCTTCTCGACGTGCTTCGCAACGGCGCACTTCTTGTCGGCCTATTCTCAGTACTGACCGCAGCTCTCTTGATTTCAAATACTCTTCGCATCGCAGCCTTTAACCGCCGCCGCGAAACTGGCGTGATGAAGCTCGTTGGTGCAAGTTCATGGTCAATTCAGTTGCCATTCTTGCTCGAAGGCGTCTTCTCAGCCGTGCTTGGTTGGATATTTGCAACAGGACTATTAAGTGGCTTGAAGTACGTCATCGATGACAAGGTTGCGCCACTTCTTACATTTACTAAATTCTTTGCGTGGAACCAGGTCTGGATTTCATCTGCAATCTTGCTTGGCGTTGGTCTCTTTGTATCGATCCTCGCATCACTCATTACTCTTCGCCGTTACCTCAAGGTCTGATTAACGCCTGCTAAAGCAGGGCAATACAGAATCTACAAGGCAATCTGCGTTCGCCTTCTCCTTTCACTCAAGTACCCTTACTCCATGGTTAAGGAGACGGGTCAGAAGTTGATCGCGCAGAATAAGAAGGCGCGTCACGATTACTCCATCCTTGATACTTACGAGTGTGGAATTGTTCTGATGGGCACTGAAGTGAAATCCCTTCGTGCTGGTCGCGCATCACTTATTGATGGCTTTGTGATGGTTGAAAATGGCGAGCTCTGGATGCATGGAGTTCATATCCCTGAATACACCGAAGGCACATGGACCAATCACACTCCTCGACGTAAACGTAAGTTGCTCGTGCATCGCGAAGAGATTCGCAAGATTGCGGCAAAGACTAAAGATTCAGGTGTAACCCTTGTGCCGCTTCAGTTGTACTTTAAAGATGGTCGCGCAAAAGTTGAGATCGCAGTTGCGAAGGGTAAGAAAGCACACGACAAGCGCGATAGCTTGTTGGAACAACAAGCAACTCGCGAGATCGAGCGCGAAATTTCCTATCGCGTTAGTGGCAAGAACCGTAGCGGTCGGGATGATTGGTAACGGGTAAACCGCAACCATCAGCGAAACTAATTCAGTGACAGAACTGCACGGAGCTCACAAAATGCCATTTTCACAGGAACTCATAATTGAAACAGAGCGGCTTATTCTTCGTCCCTTGCGGCTGAGCGATGTCGACGACCTTTACGAATATCAATCCCACCCAGAGATAGTTCGATATATTCCTTGGCCTGAACGAACTCGCGAGCAAGTGATTGAAGCACTGGAAAAGCACGCACCTAATTCGAAGTCAGAGCTCAAAGAGGGTGGTGATTACATCCTGCTTGCCTGGGAGCTGAAAGATTCAGGAAAAGTTGTAGGTCAATCGAATGCGGGATATGAATCTTCGCGAGATCAACTTGCAGATATCGGCTGGGTAACTCACCAAGATTTTCAACGACAGGGTTTTGCCTTTGAAGCAACGAAAGCTCTGATGGCACATATCTTTAGTAGTTCACAAGTGCATCGCATTATCGCCAACATCGATACCCGCAATCCCGAATCTGCGAAGCTTGCGGAGAAGTTGGGGATGCGTCGCGAAGGGGAATTCAAAGATTCTGAATTCTTTAAAGGCGATTGGTGCTCTATGTGGCTCTATGCGATTCTCAAAGAAGAGTTCACCTCAGCGCAAAGCAGATGAATACGGCGAAGCGCTGACAATCTGCCAGTTATTTTGAGTGCCCAGAACTATAACTTCGCCTTCCATTAATCCATTTTGCGCTCAAAGCCCACTCCTTGTGCCTCGCAACCTTTTAGGGAATTTCGTGGTTGTCATATGCGTTGCATACACTTAGAACACAAATAAATAGGGGGTGAACGGTCTCGACTTTAGCTGTTGAGACAGGGGAAGCGTGTCGAGGAAGCCGGAATGATCTCGTAAACCATGAAATCCGTGCACACATAACTGCAGACAACAGTCGCAGTGATTTCGCACTAGCTGCATAAGCTAGTCCCAAATCCGTCAGCCTAGGGGCGCTCTCGCTCTAGAACCTGGCGTCGTTAGAGAGCTCTTCATCTACGTGGCGTTGCGAGTGCGTAGAGAGAACAGTTTCGCAAATGAGTTCGTTGAATACTTGTGTTTGAGAGATTCAGAACTGAGAAAACGTAATTAACACTACGCACGTAGAAGCCCTGTTTGAGCTCTGAAGGACCCGGGTTCGATTCCCGGCACCTCCACGACGAGCGAGGAATAAAAGTGCTTGCTCTTTTATTCCGAGCGAAGATAGGTGGTTTGCGCAATCTTTGATTGCGTCAACACCTCCACCATTTACAGCAATGAAAGGCGCCTGATGAAAATTGGATATGTCGTTCTATATGTGAATGACCCATCAGCTTCTCTTCAATTCTGGATTGATAAATTTGGAATGGTTGAAAAGGGTAGTAAGCAGGCAGGTCCTTTCTCTATCGTGCGCGTTGGTTTTGAAGATCAAGATTTCTCATTTGAGTTAGTGCCCCTTGAGCTCATGCAGAACAATCCATCAAAC
>JBJTMX010000003.1:0-14490 GCA_046070745.1 Candidatus Planktophila sp. | reverse complement strand
TTTATTAGCTCATCTTCGCGAGGGTCTAATTTTAGATTTGGGGTGATTGCACACCTAGCCGAAAGGGTGACTTTTGGGATATCTCACCCTGAGAGTTCACCCCTAGTGAAGAGTGTTGATTACATGGCAAAAATTTCGATTTATACCTTAGAAAACTGTATCTTTCTAAAAGCCTTATAAATCAATTACTTTAGAAAAG
Source organism: Candidatus Planktophila sp. (assembly GCA_046070745.1). Taxonomy (GTDB): domain Bacteria; phylum Actinomycetota; class Actinomycetes; order Nanopelagicales; family Nanopelagicaceae; genus Planktophila. Next base: position 14,291 of record JBJTMX010000003.1, on the reverse strand, counting down.
TTTATTAACCGCGCCACGATTGGCTCAGTGGTCGACCTTCGGCATATCCAGATGCTGATTGAATTCCCACAAGTGCGCGGTCTGCAAACTCTTCGAGTGAACGTGCACCTGCATAGGTGCATGATGAGCGAAGGCCTGAAATAATTTCATCAATCAAATCTTCGACCCCTGGACGTACAGGATCTAAGTACATCTTTGAGGAAGAGATGCCCTCTTCAAAGAGAGCCTTGCGGGCGCGATCAAATGCATCTTCTTTAGAAGTTCGTGCTGCAACTGCGCGCTTTGAAGCCATACCAAATGATTCTTTATATGCACGTCCTGCGCTATCGCGAAGCCGGTCGCCAGGTGCTTCATAAGTACCTGCAAACCAAGAACCAATCATGACCTGGGATGCACCAGCTGCTAGAGCCAGCGCGACATCGCGAGGATGGCGAACTCCGCCATCAGCCCAGACATGCTTACCGTGCTTCTTTGCTTCTGCTGCACATTCAAGGACTGCTGAGAATTGTGGACGGCCAACACCGGTCTGCATTCGTGTTGTGCACATCGCACCTGGGCCTACGCCGACTTTAATGATGTCTGCTCCAGCTGCAATCAAGTCACGCACACCTTCTGCAGTAACAACATTGCCTGCAACGATGGGCACACCAAGATCCAATTTCTTAATAATCTGCAGAGCTTCTAGCATCTTCTTTTGATGGCCGTGCGCTGTGTCTACAACGAGGACATCTGCACCGAATGCAACCAACTGCTCTGCCTTATCGGCGATATCGCCATTGATTCCAACCGCTGCTGCAATGCGCAGGCGCCCCTTTTCATCAAGTGCTGGCTTATACAAAGTTGCACGAAGTGCGCTGGTGCGAGTAACAATTCCAACGAGTTCACCCTTTGATGAAACGACCGGTGCAACTGCACGAACTTTCTCATTGAGGAAATCAAATGCCTGACGTGGGTCGAGAGTATCTGGCATCGTTGTGAGCTCTTGTGTCATAACCTGACCAAGCTGAGTAAAGCGATCTACGCTTTGAAGATCTTCCTCAGTAACGATGCCTACTGGCTTATTGCCTTCAACGATGACGACTGCGCCATGTGAACGCTTGTGAATGAGCGATGCGGCGTCGGCAACGGTCTGTTGTGGTGTCAACGTAATTGGAGATTCAAAGAATGAGTGGCTTGCCTTCACCGCAGCGATCGTCTGGGCAACGATTGGAAGTGGAATATCCTGCGGGATCACCACTATGCCACCGCGACGAGCAACAGTTTCGGCCATACGACGGCCTGCAATCGCCGTCATGTTCGCTACGACCAATGGAATTGTTGTTCCGGTTCCATCTGTTGTATCGAGATCAACTTCCATTCGGCTAGAAATCTCCGAATTGGACGGTGCCATAAAAACATCGTCGTAAGTCAGGTCGTATTGAGGTTCAGTGATGAAGCGCATGGCGCGAGCCTATTCTCTAGTTGGTGAGAAACCTGGCGGAGACGAGGAGATTCGAACTCCTGAAGGGTTTTACCCCTTACCTCGTTAGCAGTGAGGCGCACTCGACCGGGCTATGCGACGTCTCCGAGTTGCAGGCGAGAGTTTACCTGCTCTTCTAAATTTCCCTAAACCGCTTAAACTAGGGCAATGAGCGCGAATAACAGCGAAAAGACCGAACTTTCAGAGAAGGCGAAGCGAGTCCACGACCAGGCTCCTTCCGATAAATTCGCAGAGTTTATGCGCTCGGGATGGGCAGAGTCAGATTACACAGATCTCGAGCCGCTCGAGGTTGTTACCTACGCCTATGCGCGTCGCCAAGTTTTATCTGCGGCCTATCCTGGCCAGCGTTTAGTAATGCCTGCCGGTGGATACAAAGTTCGCTCTAACGATACTGACTATCAATACCGCCCACACAGTGCATTCGCCTACTACAGCGGTGTGCAAGGTGCTGATGCAACTGCAGAAGCAGTCCTAGTGATGGAGCCAACTGAAGGCGGGCATCTGACTTATTTATATATGCATCCGCGATCTACTCGAGATACAGATGCTTTCTATCGCGATGCAAAGTATGGCGAACTTTGGGTGGGCCGCCGCTTCACCTTGGCTGAGGCAAAGGCTCGCTACCAAATCGATACTCGTCATTTATCTGAACTTGAGTTGCTACTTAAGGACGGCAAAGCAACACTCATGCTTCGCGACGAAGACGCGAAAGTAGATTCGCTCGTTCCTGCCAATAAGGACGACCATGAATTCAAAATCTTTACCTCAGAGCAGCGGCTCATCAAAGATGAGTATGAAATTCGCGAAATGCAGAAAGCTGTCGATGTTACCGCCCTTGGTTTTAACGATGTCATCTCAGTAATACCTGCAGCAGTACATACTTCGCGCGGGGAACGAGTGCTTGAATCTGCTTTCTATGGTCGTGCACGTGTACTCGGTAACGATCTTGGCTACAACACCATTGTGGGTGCTGGTGCCCATGCATGTGTATTGCACTGGATACGCAATGACGGCGATGTTCGTCCAGGACAGTTAGTCCTCGTAGATGCAGGTGTAGAAGTAGAGTCTTTCTACACTGCAGATATCACTCGCACGCTTCCGGTAACAGGCAAGTTCACTCCAGCCCAACGTGCGCTCTACATGGTGGTATATGAAGCGCAACTAGCTGGTTTTGCAGCGGCAAAGCCAGGGGTGAAGTTCTCTGAGATTAACGCCGCTTGCCAAGCAGTCATGGCTAAAGGCCTTGCAGATATGGGTGTTCTTACTATCAGCGCTGAAGAGTCACTACTTCCCGAAAATGGTCTCCATCGCCGTTGGACTCTTCATGGAGTAAGCCATCACCTTGGTATTGATGTGCACGACTGTTTCCATGCACGTAAAGAGATGTATCTCGATAAGGAGCTAGAAGTTGGAATGGTCCTTACTGTCGAACCAGGACTTTATATTCAGCCAGATGATGAGCTCTTTGCACCCGAATACCGTGGAATCGGTATTCGCATTGAGGATGACATTGTGATTACTGAAGATGGTTGTCGTAACTTGTCCGAGGATATTCCTCGCCATCCTGATGAGATCGAAAAGTGGATGAAGTCAATTCTTCGTTAACGGGCGATCTGAATACCTATCCACGCCGCAAGTAATCCAAAAATCAGTGACGCGCCAAGGTTTAGCGCGGCCGCTTTATAGCGCTTGAGTTCAAATCCAAGGTAAAGGTCCAACATAAAAGTGGACCACGTTGTAAATGATCCCAAGAAACCAATAACAAGGAAATCGTGCCATTGCCCTGTCGTTGAAAGGCTAAGACCGATCAAGAACGAACCAGTGACGTTGATTGCAAAAATTCCAAATGGTTGATCTGTGTATTTTCTGAATCGCGCATCGATGAGGAATCGAGCAGGAGCTCCAATAGCTGCGCCGAGTGCTACAAGGAAGTAGCTCATACGCGAGCCTTTATCAGCGTGCGTGAGAGTGGAAGAACTAAGGCAACAACCACAAGTGAGCCCACTATATTTACAGTAAGAAATATCCAATTTTCATGGGGATGGCGCATCGCTTCAAAGGTAACGCCAGAAAAAGTTGTGAGTCCGCCGCAGAAGCCGGGAAGTAAGAAGTAGCGAGCCCAGGTAATACCTCGATGCTCCATAAGGACCAAGATGTGAGCTGCTAGCGCAGATCCGAGGATATTGGCCGAAGTAATTCCGGCGCGGTTGCTGACAAAGAATAGGTCAAGGAGAAAGCGAAGAAGGGAGCCTAAGACTCCCCCTGCGCTGACAAGTAACGCCGGGCTCAGAAGATTGCCTTCTTCTTGCTCGCTTTAAAGATAGTTGTAATCGCGCTGATGATTAATGAAGCGAAGAGCGCTGACCAGAAACCCGTAACATCTAATTTTTCTGACCAACGCGCAGTGAGCGACAACATCGCAGCATTAACGACAAAGAGGAAGATTCCAAATGTCACGATTGAGACTGGGAAAGTTAATACCTTAATGAGTGAGCCAAAAATCGAGTTAATTAAACCGAAGAGCAGCGCTACCCAAAGATAGGTAGTGACGCCACCGTTTACTGTGATTCCAGGAACGGCGAGCGTTGCTACCCACATAGAAAAGGCGAGAACTGCCCAACGGATAATTAAATTCATGATTAGTCGCGCTTCTCTCGGCGAAGAAGTCCGCTGAACATACGCGCAGGATCGTACTTAATATCAACAACGCGCTCCTTCATAGGAATGATTGCATTGTCAGTGATCTTGATATGTTCTGGACATACTTCCGTACAGCACTTTGTGATGTTACACATTCCCAGACCATGCTCTTCTTGTGCTGTGCGCTTGCGATTCTTGATGCGATCTAATGGATGCATATCAAGTTCTGCAATGCGGATAAAGAAGCGCGGACCAGCAAATGACTTCTTGTTCTCTTCATGGTCACGGATAACGTGGCATGTGTTCTGGCATAAGAAGCACTCGATGCACTTGCGGAACTCTTGTGAACGTTCAACGTCCACTTGCTCCATACGCGCTTCACCCGGAGCAAGCTCTGATGGATGCTCGTAGGCTGGTACTTCCATCGCCTTCTTGTAGTTGAAGGAGACATCGGTTACGAGGTCCTTGATGATTGGGAATGCACGCAGAGGAGTAACTGTAATTGTTTCGTCCTCATCAAATGAAGCTACCTGTGTCATGCAAGCAAGACGTGGCTTTCCGTTGATCTCCATAGAACACGATCCACACTTACCTGCCTTACAGTTCCAGCGAACTGCGAGGTCGCCCATCTGTGTTGCCTTAACGCGATGAATTACATCGAGAACAACTTCGCCTTCGTTAACGTCGACAACGACATCCTTGAGGCCTCCATCAGTTGAATCACCACGCCAGATACGAAGATTGAGTTTGCGTGTCATTAGTTTGAACCGCCTTTCGCAATTTCTTCCGGTGTCATGTATTTCTCCAACTCGTGCACATCAAAGAGATCGAAGAGCTCCTTTGGCATTGGTGGTAAAGGACGTGCTGCAACTGTTACCTCTGAGCCATTAAAGCTTGAGATGTGGTTGACTTGGCGCCACGTATTGGACATTCCCGGGAAGTCATCGCGTGTGTGACCACCGCGAGATTCTTCACGCAAGATTGCCGACTTTGCAGTTGATTCTGCAACGAGCAACATATTGTCGAGATCGAATGCCAAGTGGAAACCAGGGTTGAACTGACGATTGCCAGCAACAGAGACCTTCTGGCTACGCGTGCGGATATCTGCAATCTTTGCAATCGCTTCCTTGATCTCAGCACCTGTGCGGATGATTCCAACCAAGTTGTGAGTTACTTCCTGAAGTTCTGCATGTAATGAATAGGCATTCTCGCCGCCTTCATTCTTAAAGGGAGCTTCAATGCGAGCTGCGGCAGTTGCAAGGGTTGCATCCGATACAGGATTAGCGCCGTTCGCCTTTGCATATTCAGCTGCTGCTGCACCTGCGCGACGACCGAAGACGAGAAGGTCAGATAATGAGTTTCCACCGAGACGGTTAGAGCCGTGCATTCCACCAGCCACTTCGCCCGCTGCGAAGAGTCCTAGAACTCCAATTGCTGCAGCCGTATCTGGCTCTACATCGACGCCGCCCATTACGTAGTGACAGGTTGGACCGACCTCCATCGGCTCCTTCGTAATATCTACGCCGGCAAGTTCATAGAACTGGTGCCACATAGATGGAAGGCGCTTCTTAATAACTTCAGCGGACAAGCGCTTTGAAACATCGAGGTAAACACCACCGTGTTCAGTTCCGCGACCAGCTTTTACTTCAGAGTTAATTGCGCGCGCAACTTCATCACGAGGCAATAGCTCTGGCGGACGACGGTTGTTATCCTGATCTGTGTACCATCGATCTGCTTCTTCTTCGGTGGTTGCGTACTTATCCTTAAATACATCTGGGATGTAATTAAACATAAAGCGCTCACCTTTATTGTTGGTAAGAACTCCGCCCTCACCGCGAACTGATTCAGTTACAAGAATTCCGCGAACTGATGGTGGCCAGACCATTCCCGTTGGGTGGAATTGTAAGAACTCCATATCCTTTAGATTTGCACCAGCCTTGAGTGCAAGCGCGTGGCCATCGCCCGTGCCTTCCCAAGAATTTGATGTGATCTTAAAAGCCTTACCAACTCCACCTGTTGCTATCACAACTGATGGTGCTTCGAAGAGAATCTCGTCGCCGTTCTCGCGGTAGTAACCGTAGACTCCAGCAACCTTTCCATTCTCTTTCAAAATTTCTGTAACCGTAAATTCTGCATAGACCTTGAGGTTTGCTTCCATGTCGCCAGTTTCGCGGCCATCCTTCTGCTGCAACTGAACAATTTTCTGTTGCATTGTGCGAATGAGTTCTAGACCCGTGCGATCGCCAACGTGTGCAAGACGTGGATATTCATGTCCGCCGAAGTTGCGTTGTGAAATCTTTCCTTCTTTAGTGCGATCAAAGAGAGCGCCCCACATCTCAAGTTCCCAGATTCGATCTGGCGATTCTTTTGCATGAAGCTCTGCCATTCGGAAGTGGTTAAGGAACTTGCCGCCACGCATTGTGTCGCGGAAGTGAACCATCCAATTGTCATTGCTGTTGGCATTTCCCATTGATGCTGCGGCACCGCCTTCTGCCATAACAGTGTGGGCCTTACCAAATAGGGACTTACAGATAATTGCAACGCGAAGACCTGCTTCACGTGCCTCTACTGCAGCGCGAAGACCAGCTCCACCTGCACCGACGATAACAACGTCGTACTTAAGTTTCTGAAGATTCTGTGGCATTGAGTGTCCCTCTTAGAAGAAGTAGAAGTTGGTCCAGGCGCCAGTTGCAACTTGGCGCACATAGATATCGGCAAATGCAACTGCTGCAAGTGAGAACCAAGCGAATTGCTGGTGCTTTGTATTAAGAACAGAGACAACGCTCCAGATCTTGTAACGCACTGGGTGCTTTGAGAAGTGCTTCAAACGTCCACCTACTGTGTGTCGACATGTGTGGCACGACAATGAGTAGAACCAAAGCAGTGAGGAACTTGCAAGAAGAACGAGAGTACCAACGCTCATATGTCCCCATGAACCGTGTTCATCTCTAAATGCCATGATCGCGTCATAAGTAAGGAATACGTTGAAGACAAGACCTGCATAGAAGAACCAGCGGTGTGCGTTCTGCAAAATAAGCGGTGCACGTGTTTCACCAGTGTACTTGGTGTGTGGTTCAGCAACTGCACATGCAGGTGGTGACAACCAAAATGCACGGTAGTACGCCTTGCGGTAGTAGTAACAAGTCATACGGAAACCAAGTGGGAAGATCAAGATGATCAACGCTGGTGAAAGTGCGAAGCCAAGAACTTCTGCACTTACTGGCGTCCATCCAAAGAGTGTTGAACCCTTCACGCATGCTTCAGATAAACATGGTGAATAAAACGGTGAAATCAAAGGTTCTGCAAAGTAATGTGCGCCTTCGAATGCGCGGAACGTTGCATAGATTACAAAGGAGAAGAGAACTCCAAAGGTAATCGCAGGTTCGAGCCACCACTTATCTGTTCGTAATGTGCGCTCTTTGATTTTCGCGCGCGTTGGAGAAAAGACTCCGGACATGAAAACTCCCCCATTTGGCCATCGTTGGCCACTTATTAATAGGTATAAGTGTGCGCTTCTTGGCGCGAAGTATCTAGATAAAGCTGCGCCTACGGCTTATGAAGTCAGCCACAACCCCTACATAAGTAAAGCGGAAAGCACGAAACCCGCCTGCAGTAGATGCAGACGGGCTTCGTTTAGCGCGGAGGACGTGGGATTTGAACCCACGAGGCTTTCACCTGCCGGTTTTCAAGACCGGTGCACTCGGCCGCTATGCGAGTCCTCCGTGGGAGAGATTACTAGAGGTGTGGGGGTTTTCAAAAATGGGGTGTGCTTACGCGGGTAGATCGAGCAAGGATTCGATAACGATGGCTACCCCATCCTCGTCACATGGCCCAGCGATGCTCTTGGCGTAAGTGGCGGCATCCGGATGTCCGGAAGACATCGCATAGGAGCGACCTGCCCATTCAAGCATTGAGAAATCGTTTGGATTGTCGCCGAAAGTTACACAATCTGCAGCATCGATGCCGAGGCGGGAAGCCATAATCGCAAGGGTTTCTCCCTTGGAAACATTCGCTGCAGAAATTTCAAGAAGTGACTCGTGCGGATTGGAGTGTGTCACAGTAACTATGTCACCCAGAACATCGAGTGCTATTTCCAACATTTCATCTGATGAAAGATTCTGTTGTGAACAGCGTGCCAACATTTTCATGGCTGGAGCTTTAATCGCTTCTTCAATTGTGTGAACACCAATATTGTCGAGGCCGATATCCCACCTCGGAATGTATGCCTTCTCACGGTGAAAATAACTGTGTGACTCAATTGCAAATGAAATTTGTGGAATGTTCCTGCGAAGAATCTCGACAGTCTTTAATTGAGTCTCAACTGAGAGGCTCCACTCTTCCAAAATTCTGTCATTCATTAAGTCATACAAGAGTGCGCCGTTGCCGCAAATTGCATGACCGAAACCGAATCCATCACGAATTTCATCCATCCAACGTGGTGGGCGACCAGTCACGAAAAAAACTTCGACACCTAAATCTCTCGCACGAAAAAACGCATCAAATGTGCGTTGTGAGATTGGCCGATCGTGAGGAACGATTGTCCCATCGAGATCTGTTGCAATTAATTTAGGACGCTTCACACAAGCTCTAACTTCGCGGTCCCAAGGAATGGTTGCAGTGCAATCGGAACATTGACTGTTCCATCAGCGTTTTGATGGTTTTCAAGGATGGCAACAATCATGCGTGGAATAGCAACGAGCGTTCCATTGAGTGTTGCAATCGCCTTGGTGCCATCTGCATCCTTGTAACGAATATTTAAGCGGCGTGCCTGGTACTCGGTGCAGTTAGATGTACTCGTTACTTCACGATATGCACCTTGTGTTGGAATCCATGCCTCAATATCAAACTTACGTGTAGCACTTGATCCAAGGTCGCCAGAAGCAACGTCGATTACTCGGTATGGAATCTCCATCGCATTGAGAAAGTCTTTCTCCCACTGCAATAAACGCTTCTGTTCTTCTTTGGCATCTTCTGGCTTACAGAATGAGAACATTTCTACTTTATCGAACTGGTGAACGCGAATGATTCCGCGAGTGTCCTTGCCATATGTTCCTGCTTCGCGACGGAAGCAGGATGAGTAACCTGCATAACGCATTGGCAATTTATCTGCGGGCAAAATTTCATCCATATGCATAGCTGCAAGTGGAACTTCTGAAGTGCCAACTAGATAGACATCATCTTTTTCAATGCGATAAACATTCTCTGCAGCCTGTCCAAGAAATCCTGTTCCTTCCATTGCAGATGGATTCACAAGCACTGGTGGAATTACTGGAGTGAAACCATTCTTCACAGCAGATTGAATTGCGTAATTAACGAGTGCGAACTCGAGCATCGCTCCTGCACCAGTTAAATAGTACGAACGTGATCCTGCAACTTTTGCACCGCGCTCTGTATCGATTGCGCCAAGAAGCTTTCCAAGCTCAACGTGATCCTTTGGCTCAAAACCATCCTTAGTGAAATCACGTGGTGTACCGATATGTTCGATTGTTACGAAATCTTCTTCACCACCAATAGGCGCTTCTGTATCGAGCAAGTTTGAAAGTTGCATGACAAGTTGCTTCGCTTGTTCTTCAACTTCAGCGCGCTTTGAATCTGCAGCCTTAACTTTGTCGGCAAGTTCTTTTGCATTCGCTAGTAGCGCTGCTTTTTCATCGCCCTTTGCTGCGCCAACGCTCTTTGACAATGTGTTCTGCTCTTGGCGAAGCGCTTCAAACTCTGCGATTGCGGCGCGCTTGATTTCATCGATTGCGAGAATCTGATCTACGAGCTCAACATTTTCTCCGCGACCTTTTTGAGATGCACGTACAACATCTGGGTTCTCTCGTAGGAACTTGATATCAATCATGAACGTGCCTCTCGTGGATATGAGCCTAGGAATCTAATGTCATCGCAAATTTCGCGCAGGTCAGCCATCGACTTTGCAACTGCTTCGTCGTTGATATGACCCTCAACATCAATAATGAAATGGTAGTGACCGAGTTCGCGACCTGTTGGACGTGACTGAATAAAGGTCAGGTTCACGTCGTATTTTGCGAAAACTGAGAGAATTTCAAGGAGCGCACCCGCGTGGTCAATATCGATATAGACAACAAGAGAGGTGCGATCGTGGCCAGTCGGCGCTGGAATGAATCCAGGCTTTTGAGCGGCGATAAATCGAGTGACCGCGACCTGGTTGTCGCCAATTGATGAAGCAACTACTTCAAGGCCAAAGTTTTCTGCCGCTGTGGTTGATGCAATCGCTGCATCGAGTTCACCCTTAGAGACCGCCTCTGCCGCGGCAGCAGTTGAGTTCGTTGTGACGATTTCAGCGTGAGGGTAATGTGTAGATAGATAGGTCCGGCACTGAGATTCAGCGTGCGGGTGTGTGCCAATTCGATTAACCGTTGTGGTGCCCGGCTTAACCATTAGATCAAATGAGACTGGAAGGGTGACTTCTGCTGCAATAGTAAGAGGTACACCTGTTGCGAGTTCATCGAGCGTGCGGGCAACAACTCCTTCAACAGAATTCTCAATAGGGACGAGCGCAAAATCTGCCTCGCCTGCACGAACTGCATCGAGTGCTGCGGTGACGTTGATATATGGAGTGCGAACATCATCAGAAGTTGTGATCTTCTTGAGCGCGCCTTCTGTAAAGGTTCCCGCAGGTCCCAGGTAGGCGTATGTAGGCATTGGCCAAGGATACTAAAGGAAAGACACATAGGGCACCGTTAATATAGGCGCATGAGCGCATACTTCTTTGCAACTGCTGCTAAATCTGCAGTTGGCTTAGTGCGCTCGGGAAATGAAGACTCTGCAATGACTTCACGATCATTGGTTGCCGTGGCTGATGGAATGGGTGGTCACGCCGCAGGTGAAGTTGCATCACGTATCGCTATAGCTGCGATGGCTAAAGCATCCGAAATCTTTACAAGTAAGGATGTCGATACCGATTCAGCAGATGATCTCTTCTCTTCAACTCTGACTCTGATTGATTCAACGATTTCTGAGTATGCAATAGAAAATCCTGCACTTGCAGGAATGGGCACAACTCTCTCAGCGCTTTTCTTACGTAATGGCGCTGTTGCAGCACTTCATGTCGGGGATTCTCGTATCTATCGTCTTCGTGGCAACTCACTGGAACAACTCAGTACCGATCACACCGTTATTCAAGAGTTGCTCTCGCAAGGCACCATTACTGAGGCAGAGATTGCAACTCACCCACAACGTTCAGTTCTTACTCAAGTTTTGATGGGAGATGGTCGCAATCAACCATCACTATCAATCTATGAAGTGAGGGCAGACGATCGATTCTTGCTATGTAGCGATGGCCTCAATGGAGTCCTATCGGATAAAGAGATTAAGTCGATTCTTAAAGGTAAGGCACGTAGCGCTGCTGTCGACGCGCTCGTTGATGCCGCCTATATAAATGGTGCACCCGACAATGTCACCGTTATTGTTGCCGACGTACTCGATAATGATATTCAAGAACCACTCACACTTTTAGGAGCAGCAAAATGATGTCCAAGCTCCTAGGTGATCGCTATTTATTGGGCGAGATGATTGGTACTGGCGGAATGGCCGATGTCTATATCGCGCAAGACCAACGTTTATCACGCGAAGTTGCAGTAAAGATTCTTCGCAGTGATCTCGCAAAAGATCCTGCATTCGTTACACGTTTTCGTAAAGAAGCTAAAGCAGCTGCTGGGCTAAACCATCCTGGCATTGTTGCTGTCTACGACTCAGGTGAAGAACCTGCGCCTTACATTGTTATGGAGCTCGTTGCTGGGCACACACTTCGTTCTTTGATTCACCAAGGTGAACGAGTTGCACTCGAAGATGCTCTTTCAATCGTTGAACAAACTCTTGCAGCTCTTGAATATTCACATCAGCGCCATATCGTGCACCGCGATATCAAACCTGCAAACGTCATGATTACCGATACAGGCGATGTAAAGGTGATGGATTTCGGCATTGCTCGTGCGATGGATGATCTTGGCGCAACACTGACAAGCACTTGGAATGTCGTTGGAACTGCGCAATATTTATCTCCCGAACAGGCGGTGGGTGATGCAGCTGACGCGCGAAGCGATATTTACTCAACTGGATGCCTGCTCTTTGAACTTCTTACTGGACAACCACCATTTAGCGGCGAGACTCCTGTTTCTATCGCCTACCAACATGTCTCCGGTGAAGTGCCATCAGTACGTTCGATTCAACCTGATCTACCAGCAGGCATCGATACGATTTTGAAGGTTGCTCTTTCAAAGAAAGCTGAAGATCGTTATCAGTCTGCACAAGCGATGCTCGATGATCTTATTAAAGTTCGACAGGGTCAGGCAGTCACAACCAAGATTGCAACAAAACCATTCTTTACTCGTCGTAGCGCACTTATCTATGGCGGCTCATTCTTTGCAGCAATAGCACTTTCTATAACTGGATTCCTGCTGAGTGGTAATCAAGAATCTGGCCCACTGATTCCCAATGTTGTTGGACTCTCTGAAGGCCAAGCACGTGGCCTACTTAAGGGCTATGTCATCACTATTAAACGTGCTCATGATGGATCAATTCCGAAAGATCGCGTTGCCAGCCAGAGTCCCCTTGCAACCACACATGCGCCTCTTGGTTCAGCAGTAGTTCTTACAATTTCAGATGGACCAGGAGATGCAATCATTCCCGACAACTTAGTTGGAATGTCTTTGATTGATGCACGTGCGGCGCTTACTGCCGTGGGATTGACTGTTACTCAAACTATTGCTGCGCCTTCAGATCAAGCACAAGGAACTGTTCTTGAAGTTTCACCTCCAGTGGGCTCTGTAACAACTGCTGGAAGCGGTGTCATTCTTACTATTGCAAGTGGTGATGTTGCTGTTCCAAACTTAGTAGGTGTTGAAGCAATTCAAGCGAAGACAATGTTGATTCAAGCTGGCTTCTTGATTAAAGAATTTTACGATTACGATGCCGCACAACCAATAGGTGTAGTGATCCGTCAGGCCCCCGATGCTGGAACAACGCAGACAATCGGTAGGTCAGTAACAATTACGATTAATAAACAACCGTAGACAATCGCTATTTATTAACTACTGGGGACAAGCCTTCTGCTTTGGCGAGCGCACCTATATCGCCACAGGTAACCAAGAAGTTCGCAAGCATCTTATGTCCGTGCTCTGTCAGCACTGACTCAGGATGGAACTGCACGCCTTCAATCGGCAGAGACTTATGGCGCAAGGACATGATCACGCCAGATTCCGTCGAACCCGTGACTTCAAGAACTTCTGGGACTGTATCCGTCTCAACCGCGAGTGAGTGATAGCGCGTTGCAGTAAATGGTGTTGGCAGATGTTCCATCACACCATTGCCATTGTGATGCACAAGTGAAGTCTTGCCATGTAAAAGTTCTGGTGCCCGCGAAACCGTTGCACCGAATGCCTCAGCGATTGCCTGGTGTCCCAAGCAAACTCCGAAGAGTGGAATTGATTTCTCGGCGCAAAACTTAATCATCGCGATAGAGACGCCGGCCTTATCGGGGGTGCCAGGACCTGGAGAAATCAGAACTCCGTCGTACTTAGCTGCCTCAGTTGCTTCGACTTGATCGTTGCGGACAACGGTGCACTCCGCGCCTAACTGTGCGAGGTACTGCACGATGTTAAAGACAAAGGAGTCGTAGTTATCGACGACAAGGATGCGGGCCACAGCTCAATTCTCCTGTAATCTATGCCCTATGCCAAAGTCGAAATTGCGTAAGAAAGTTCAGCAGCATCACGCTCACGAAGAGCAGGTTCACGCTGTCGAAACTGCACCAGCAGAGAGCCCTCGCTGGCTTGCACCTGTCATGGTCACCAATTTCCTCGTTGGCCTGCTCTGGATCGTTATTTACTACGTAAGCCAGACTCGCTTTCCTATCTCAGGAATTGGCGCTTGGAACATGATTATCGGCTTCAGTTTTATCGCAGTGGGATTCTCACTCGCGACTAAGTGGCGCTAAATACTTCAGTAATCACTTCAATTTAACTGACCAGTAGGTTTACCCTTGCGGTTATGTTCGTACTCGTAGCGCTCTCCTATCTTGTAACAATCTTCGCTGTTGGCCTGCAAAACTGAATGATAACCGGCTTGCATTCGGCACACCAAAAGGTCTGGTTGTTTTTGACCCTTCTGCAGATGTTGAACCGGCCCCTCCTCCTCAGTCAGCTCT
>JBJTMX010000002.1:0-12872 GCA_046070745.1 Candidatus Planktophila sp. | reverse complement strand
TATTCAGATCTCGATAGAGATACTGCAATGGGAATGCTGGAAGAGATTAAGCGCATTACCGAAAATGATCTCGCTGCATCATTCGTCGACGGAGATCGCATCGGAACAATCTTTGATAAAGCAACTGGTGATGTAAAACTTCCTGAAAGTTTTAAGAAGTCTTACAAAGCTTTTGTCGATCAAGGTTGGTGGTCACTTGATGCACCTGTTGAACTCGGCGGAACAAAGATTCCTCCATCACTTCGTTGGGCAATCGCTGAAATGGTTCTCGGTTCAAACCCAGCAATTCACATCTACGCATCTGGTTATGCATTCGCACAAGTTGCATACACATTGGGTAACGATGATCAGAAGAAGATGGCTGGCCACATGGTCAACCGTCACTGGGGCGCAACAATGCAGCTAACAGAACCTGATGCAGGTTCTGATGTTGGTGCAGGTCGCACAAAGGCAGTTCAGCAAGCAGATGGAACATGGCACATCACAGGTACAAAGCGTTTTATTACCTCAGGTGATGCTGACATCTACGAGAACATCATGCACTTCACACTTGCTCGTCGTGAAGGTGGCGGACCAGGTACAAAGGGTCTCTCATTGTTCTTAATTCCAAAGTTTATGTTTGATCTAGAAACCGGTGATCTTGGAAAGCGCAACGGTGTCTATGTCACCAATGTTGAACACAAGATGTGTCTCAATGTTTCTGCAACATGTGAAATGAATCCTGGCGAGAAGGAACCAGCTGTTGGTTATCTTCTCGGTGATGTGCATGAAGGTATTGCACAGATGTTTAAGGTCATTGAGTTCGCTCGCATGATGGTGGGAACAAAGGCGATTTCAACTCTTTCTGCTGGTTATATGCAGGCGCTCTCATATGCGAAGTCACGTGTTCAAGGTGGCGATATGAAGGTGATGAATGACAAGGCTTCACCTCGCGTGACAATCATTCATCACCCAGATGTGCGTCGTTCATTAATGGTCCAAAAGTCTTACGCAGAAGGCATGAGAGCCCTCGTTCTCTTTACTGCAATGCAGCAAGATGAAGTGGAACTTGCTCGCGAAGCAGGGGATGCAGATCGTTTGAAGAAGGCAGAAGCGCTCAATGACCTCTTGCTTCCAGTTGTAAAGGGATTTGGTTCAGAACGTGCATGGACACTTCTTGGAACTGAAAGCCTGCAGACATTTGGTGGTTCAGGCTTCACACAAGATTGGCCACTTGAACAGTATGTCCGCGATGCAAAGATCGATACTCTGTATGAAGGCACTACTGCAATTCAGGGTCTCGACTTCTTCTTCCGTAAGGTTGTTAAGGATGGCGGAAAAGCGCTCGGCGGACTCGGTAAAGAAATTGCAGCATTCGCAGAAGCCGGTGGCGCAAATGCTGCAGAGAAGCAAGCGCTTCTTAAGGCGCTCGGTGATCTCAATGGAATCATCGGTGTTCTTGTTGGCCATGCAATGGCATCACAGGAAGATCCAAAGGAAATTTATAAGGTGGGTTTGAATACATCTCGTGCATTGATGGCAGTTGGTGATGTCATCATCTCTTGGTTGCTTCTTCGCCAAGCAGATATCGCAGCAGAGAAGCTTCCAACTGCAACCGGAAAAGATAAAGATTTCTACACCGGCAAGATTGCAGCAGCTCATTACTTCGTCCATAACGTTCTGCCTCACATCACAGCAGATCGTAAGATTGTCGAAGCAACAGATAACACCATCATGGATCTTCCAGAAGGTGCTTTCTAAAATTTAGAAATAAGTGAGATAGGCTCGCCCGGTGCTAAAACATCGCGGCGAGCTTTATCTTTTTATGGGTGCATTAACTTTCTCTGTTAATGGAATATTCTCAACTGTTGTCCTCGAACACATGTCCGCCTTCCGCCTTGCTCAGATTCGCGCAATTTCTGCATCCCTTCTTCTTTTGACCTACGCACTTATCAAGCGTCGCGAGCTACTGAAGTTCACACGCAAAGAGTTGCCGCTTCTTCTCTCGTACGGTGTTATTGGATTCGCCCTGGTGAATGTGGGCTATTTCCTTGGAATTGAGCGTAAATTGCCGCTTGGCTTGGTCCTGATCCTCGAATTCACTGCACCTATCTGGGTCGTGCTCTGGATTAAATATGTTCGTAAGGGTTTTGTCGCACGCGATATGTGGTTCGCCATTTCGTTGGCGTTGGTAGGCCTTGTCCTTGTCGCCAAGATCTGGGATGGATTCGCCTTTGATTTACTCGGAACAGTTGGCGCCTTAGGCAGCGCTTTCGCATTAACTGCCTACTTTCTTATCGGTGAGAAAGTTCTTGCCACACGTGGTCCGTTAAGCGCCGCAGTTATAGGAATTACCATCGCCGGAATTTTCTGGGCAGTTGTTCTCCCCATCTGGAGTTTTCCGACGGAAGTCTTCTCGATGCAGATGGATATCCACGGATACCTTGCAGGACATCTCTTTCCAGGATGGTCACTACTGCTCTGGATTATTGTGATGGGAACAATCGTTCCATACCTATTTGTGATTAATGGACTTTCGCTCTTAAGTGCATCAAAGAGCAGCGTTATAGGAATGCTTGAACCTGTACTTGCATCAGCCTTTGCCTGGATCTGGCTCAGCCAAGGTTGGGATGTAATTCAACTGATTGGTGCAGTAATTGTTCTGATTGGTATCTATCTCGCAGATCGTTCTAAATCTTCGGCTAAGTAGATTAAGAAAAAGTTTCCCTACAGTTATTCGTTCCAACCACCGGTTCCGGGCTCGGCAGGTTGTTGATCACCATAGGGAGAGTCAGGTACATAACCAGCAGGAGCAGTAGCCGGTGCAGATGATGGCTCACCCCACTGTCGTGGTTGTTGGCCTTCGGCCATATCGAAAAATCGCGCAAAGTGAAGTTGAGCAGAGACGGTAATTGTCTTTGTTGGACCGTTACGGTGCTTAGCAACAATGAGATCTGCTTCGCCTGCGCGGTTCTGTGAGTCATACATATCTTCACGGTGCAAAAGAATTACAACGTCGGCATCCTGCTCGATAGAGCCGGATTCACGGAGATCAGACAACATTGGTCGCTTATCTGTACGTTGTTCAGGTCCACGGTTGAGCTGAGAAATAGCAATAACAGGCACATCAAGCTCTTTTGCCATCAACTTAATTTGGCGAGAGAAATCAGATACTTCTTGCTGACGGTTTTCAACGCGCTTACCTGATGTCATCAACTGCAAGTAATCGATAACAATAAGTTTGAGATCGTGTTTCTGCTTAAGTCGACGCGCCTTTGCACGGATCTCCATCATTGAAAGATTTGGAGAATCATCGATAAAAAGTGGTGCATCGGAGATTTCTCCCATGCGGCGCGCAAGCTTTGCCCACTCATCATCTGATAATTGACCTGAACGAATATTGTTCAGTCCTACACGCGCTTCAGATGACAACATACGCATTGTGATTTCTGACTTCGACATTTCGAGAGAGAAGATCACGGATGCTTTATTGTCATGAATCGCAGCATGTCGTGCGATATCCAAACCAAGTGTTGACTTACCAACTGCAGGACGTGCGGCAACGATAATCATATTTCCGGCGTGAAGTCCGTGTGTTAACTTATCGAGATCACGGAATCCTGTCATGACACCTTCTGCGCCGCCACCCTTTGAGATTGCTTCAATCTCATCAAGTGCTTGCGGAAGAAGTTCGCTGAGCAATACATAATCTTCTGATGAACGACGTTCAGTGACTGCGTAAATCTCTGCCTGTGCTGCATCGACTGCATCATCGACTTCACCATTTTGGTCGTAACCAAGTTGAACAACTTTTGTTCCGGCCTCAACAAGTCGACGCATGATTGCATGATCAAGAACAATCTTTGCGTAGTAACTTGCATTCGCTGCAGTTGGAACAGATGAAATCAGAGTGTGGAGATATGGTGCTCCACCTGCGCGTGCTATTTCTCCGCGCTTGTTAAGCTCTGCAGAAACTGTAATTGCATCTGCAGGTTCGCCCCGGCCGTAGAGATCGAGTATCGCTTCGAAAATTAACTCGTGTGCTGGTCTATAAAAATCGCGTGAACGCAAAACCTCAACAACATCTGCAATCGCATCTTTTGAAAGGAGCATTCCACCGAGAACAGATTGTTCAGCTTGAAGATCCTGCGGAGGAGTACGCTCAAAGTCAGCGCCGATGGTGTTATTGGACCCGCGCTGGCTTGAATTAGATGGAAATTCTGCGATGCTCACGTGGGCAATAGTGGTCGCAAGCCCTGACAATTCCTATTCACCGTGTGGATGGGGCTGTGGGTAAGAGGCCAATTCCTGTGTGGATGGGTGGGGATAAAATGTGGATAACTGTGGATATCGGTGGATAACTCGCCTATTAAGCGTGGATTTCTGTGGACTGTATTGCTCTCACAGAATCTCATAGATTGAGAAGGCGCCTTCACCTCTCGTTCACCTATCTAGGTAAGGATGGGCTCATGATCGTCGACTACGCCCTCTACCAAAATGGAGTTCGTTTTGAAGAGCCATCCAATTTAGGTGAGCTCATCTCTAAGGCGCGCACCGAAGGCGGCTTCGTCTGGTTGGGTCTTGCTGAACCGACTGAGGCAGAGTTTGAAAAGATCGCAAGTGATTTCCAATTTCATCCACTCGCAGTGGAAGATGCGTTATCCGCACATCAACGCCCTAAGTATGAAGAGTTTCCTGATGTACAGGTGATGGTTCTCAAGACGGCATTCTATGAAGAGAAGGGCAGTCTTATCTCCACCGGTGAAATCTTCTGCTTTATCGGAGATCATTTCATCGTCGTTGTTCGTCACGGCAACGGTGCACCTCTTGCTCATACGCGTCATGAACTTGAACAAAATCCTGCACAGCTATCAAAGGGTCCATACGCAGTACTGCACGCCATCCTTGACCATGTCATCGATTGTTATATCGATATCTCGATTGAATTAGAGACTGATGTTAACCAGGCAGAGGCAAAGGTATTTAGCGAACTTCGCGTCAGCGCATCACAAGAGATTTATCTATTGAAGCGTGAAGTCATTGAGTTCCGTCATGCAATTGATCCACTTCTCTCACCGCTACAACATATTGCAAGTATTGGTGCGCGCAATGTTCCGGCCGAATTAACGCCATTCTTTAGAGATACTTTGGATCATTTGGCGCGCGCATCTGATGCGGCCTCAGGTTTGGATTCGTTGTTGCAATCAGCGCTACAAGCTGAGATTGCACAGGTGCAACTTCAACAAAATGAAGACATGCGCAAGATAACTTCTTATGTTGCACTCGCATCTGTTCCCACAATGGTCGCAGGCATTTATGGAATGAACTTTGAGACGATGCCTGAGCTTCGATGGCAGTACGGATATCCAATAGTGATTGGCTCTCTCCTTCTTATTACTGCCTTCTTGTATCGCAAGTTTAAGAAATCAGGCTGGTTGTAAAAGAGCATAAATAAAGCCCGCCACCAAAAGGTGGCGGGCTTTATTCTTAGGAATTATTTAGAACTAGGCAGCTGTTACTGAGAAAGCTACAGTCGCAACAACATTGTGTCCGAGTGAAACCTTTACAGAGTAGTTACCTGTCTTCTTAATGTGACCTGTTGTCTTGATCGCGTGGCGATCGATATCAATCTTTGTCACTGACTTGATAGCTGCCGCGATGTCCTTATCAGTTACTGAACCGAACAAACGACCTGCTGTACCTGTCTTGACTGCGACTGTTACCTTAGCTGCTTCGAGAGCTGCCTTGATCTCCTTTGCGTGATCGATATCGCGGACCTCGCGTGCAGCACGTGCACGGCGGATGCCTTCGATCTGCTTCTCTCCACCAAGTGTCCATGCAATTGCTGCACCACGTGGGAGGAGGAAGTTACGTGCATATCCATCTTTAACTGTTACAACGTCTCCGGCTGTGCCGAGCTTTGCAACTTCACGAGTAAGAATGAGTTTCATAGTTGCATTCCCCCTTATCGCGCTGAAGATGTGTAAGGCAGTAGCGCTACTTCACGGCTGTTCTTCACAGCTGTTGCTACTGAACGTTGGTGTTGTGTACATGCGCCAGTGACGCGGCGAGCGCGGATCTTTCCGCGATCAGAGATGTACTTGCGAAGTGTCGCGATATCTTTGTAATCGATATATGTGACCTTGTCGCGGCAGAAGCTGCAAGGCTTCTTCTTGAACTTCTTATTAAGAGCAGCAGCTTTAGCGCCCTTGTTCTTAACCTCTTTGAGGTTACGGTTATTTCTTGCTCCCATTATGGTGCTCCTTTTCGGGCCCTACTCGCGTAGGAATGGCTGTTATCGGATAAGAACCTTTTAAATTATGAATTAGAAAGGTGGTTCGTCGGTTGTAGATGGAGAACCCCATCCACCACCGGCTGGTGACGTTGACGCTGCAGCCCAAGGATCTTCATTGAAGTCAGCAGCTGGTGCTGAGAATCCGCCGCCGCCATTTCCGCCTGCAGCACGCTGGGTACGAGTGACCTTAGCTGTTGCATTGCGAAGTGATGGACCAACTTCATCAACTTCTACCTCAAATACTGTGCGCTTTTCGCCTTCTTTTGTCTCATATGAACGCTGCTTCAAACGACCTGTAAGAATGACGCGCATTCCCTTAGTCAGTGATTCAGCCACATTCTCAGCAGCTTGACGCCAGATATTGCATTGAAGGAAGAGGCTCTCGCCATCTTTCCACTCGTTTGTAGTTTTATCTAGGTAACGAGGGGTTGAAGCAACGCGGAATTTAGCTACCGCAGCACCCGAGGGTGTAAAGCGAAGCTCTGGATCGTCAACGAGGTTGCCGACCAATGTGATTGTTGTATCTCCTGCTGCCATTTTTATACCTTCTATTCTTCTCTGGGGTTTTCTACTGGTTGAGTCCGTGCGATTAAGTTACTCGTCCATACCGACAACACCGAGATTATTTCTCGGCGATGTGGATATTTATTCTGGACGCATCACCTTTGTGCGAAGGATTGATTCGTTCAAGTTAAGCTGACGATCGAGCTCCTTGATTGCCGCTGGCTCACAGTTCATATCTGCAACTGCGTAAATGCCTTCTGGCTTCTTATTGATTTCGAATGAGAGACGACGCTTGCCCCAAACATCGAGCTTGTTGACGACTCCACCGGAATCCTTGATGATCTTGAGATAAGTCTCAAGTGATGGTGTGACTGTACGTTCTTCTAGATCTGGATCAAGAATGATCATGAGTTCATAGTGACGCATGTGTTAACCCGACCTCCTCTGGACTAAGACGGCCACGGGATTTCCGTGACAGGAGGGTTAAAAACCTGCACATTTTGGCCGAGTGGCCATCGTGAAGCAGGAGGTTAAGGGTACTTCGCACCTCTTAAAAGAGGAAATTGCTCACCTTTTATACCTTTTTATACGGGAAGCTCAGGCCAGCGATCGGCTGAAAGGAGCCCTCCTGAACGATGTCTTCGGCCAAGGACTATCGCAAGGGCGAGAGCCGCTGTGATTCGGAAGAGCGTCAGCGCTGCATATGCCTTCACTGGTAATCCAAAGTGAGCACCTGTCAGAAGTGCCAGGTGCTGCCAGATTGCAAAGTGATAGATAACTTCTGCGCACTGCCAGAACCAGAACCATTTCAGATCGCGTTTATCGCGGATTGCTAATAGAACTAATGGTGTCAGCCATAGAACATATTGAGGAGAGTACACCTTGCTCACAGTCAACAGAACTATAAAGATGTAGAGAGCGCTCTCAGAGAGCGGAAGAGTTTCCTGCGTTTGCAAGAGGAAGATTGCAACAACTGTGACGCCGATAAGAAGTGTCAGTATTGAAAGAAAATTAATGTGACTCAAGTTCAATCCAAAGACGCTCGCGCCATACCAGAGCGAACCCCAGTCAGCTTCACGATGTAAATTAAGCGAGAAGAATCTCCACCATCCTTGCGGTGTCGTCAGAGCAAATGGGATATTGATTGCGATAAAAGTTCCTAAGGTCAGTGCAATAAATCGCGCACCTTCTTTAATCTGATGGCGACGAATGAAGATAATCGCAATCGGAAGAAGCAGAACTATTGGAAAGAATTTAGTTGCGATAGAGACGCCCAGAATTGCTGCGCTCGCAATCTCTTGCTTTCGATCAAACCAATAAATTGCAAGGAGCATTGTGACAATTGCCCACAGATCCCAATTGATATACATTGCAAGAATTCCTGAGGGTGCAAGTGCATAGATAACAGTTGCTTCGGTTTTGATGCGGTGAACAAGGAAGGTGGAGGCAATAAAGAGGAGTGCTAATAAAATTGCGCTGAAATTAAAGTAGCTGACTGGACCATCGGGTGAGACCTTGGCAGTTGCCCACATGACCACACCTTGAAGCGCTGGATACTCGACTGCTTTATCTCCGCCAGTAAACGCCCATTCACCTTTACCGAATGCACGATCACTAAAGAGCGCTGGTAGATCGCTATAACAAGCGTGAATGTACTGATCTGGCCCGGCCCACACTGATTTTTCGCAATGTACAAACTTTGTGAAAGAGAGAAGCGTTGCAACAATTGCTAAGAGCAGAGCTACGCGAGTGGATACGCGCATGTACGAATTCCTCTTACTTCTTCTTATATGTCTGCTTGCCACCGCTTGTCATCACGATGGGATCGAGTCCACCGATATTTGCAGGCTGTGGGAATTCAATGACTGGTTCATCTTTAAGAGCGCCGCGCATAAACGCAGTCCAGATTCGTGCAGGAAATGTTCCACCAGTAACCGATGTAAGTCCACCGATTCCGTTGAGTGACTCTGATGCGCTATCTCTAAAGAGTGCAACTGATGCTGCCAAGTTAGGTGTGTATGCGCTAAACCATGCAGATGCATTCGACTGAGAAGTTCCAGTCTTACCTGCTGCAGGGCGACCGAGTGCAAGTGCTGCAGATCCTGTTCCGCCGTTGACAACAGATTTAAGAGCGTAAGTCAGGTCAGCCATGACATCTTTATTAAAAACCTCTTGTGTCTGAGGCTTGCCTTCGTAGAGCACACCCTTGTTGGGTCCAATCACCTGAGCAATCATGTATGGCTTTGAGTAAATACCGTTTGCTGCAAATGTTGCGTACGCATTTGCAACATCAATAACGTGTGGACTTGCAACACCGAGTGCAACAGATGGAGTTGGCATCATCGCAACAGACTCTGGAATTCCGGCACGACGTGCAACATCTACAACTTTGTCGAGCCCTGCCTTGATTCCAAGTGGAACGTAGACAGTATTGACTGAGTGCTGAGTTGCAGTCATTAAGTTAATTTGGCCCCAACCCTCGCCGCCGTAGTTATCCACGGTGTAAGGCTTACCAAGATCATCAAAAGTTTGAGGCGTATCGCCATTCCACATCGATGTCAGTGGAATTCCTTGCTCGAGAGCTGCAACAAGTGCGAATGGCTTAAAGGTAGAACCCGCCAAAGCGATTGATTGGGTTGCATCGTTAAGTTGGCGTACTACATAGTCTTTTCCGCCATACATAGCGACTACTTCACCTGTACCTGGGCGGATTGCAACAAGTCCAATATGCATATTGCTTGGCGCAGGTGTGGGAGTTAATTTATTAACAGCGTCGACTGCTGATTGTTGTGCGCGCTGAACAAGAGTTGTCTTGATGACATATCCACCTACCATCAACTGTTCTTGAGTAAAGCCAAGTTTGCTCAACTCTTTCTGTGCAGCATCAATGATGTATCCCTTAGGGCCACTCAGTGATCCACCAGTTGTGCGAGGAGCAACTGCAGGGAACTTTGCAGATTTTGCTTCTGCTGCAGTGATCCACTTTTGATCCAACATTCCTTGAATCACGTAACTGAAGCGCGCCTGTAGGCGAGCCAAGTTGCGCGCTTTCTGTGCCTTATCACCGTAATCGGGATCGTAGAGTCCTGGAGACCTCAAGATACTTGCGATCACAGCTGATTGAGAAACAGTTAATTGATTAGCATTGCGATTGAAATATTGTTGCGCAGCAGTTTGGACACCGTAAGAACCGCGGCCGAAGTAAATGGTGTTGAGATAGTTTTCAAGAATCTGGTCTTTTGACATTGCGTTCTCTAACTTTAGAGAGATGACCAGTTCTTTAATCTTTCTCTGCACGCTGCGTTCTGGTGTTAAGAAAGCAGTCTTTGCATATTGCTGTGTGATCGTTGAACCGCCGCGGCCTTTTCCAAGTGTTAATACATTAGATAAAACAGCTTGGCTGATTCCTGTAATGCTAAATGCGCGGTTAGAGTAGAAGTTGCGATCTTCTGCAGCCATCACTGCATAGCGAAGGCGCAACGGAATTTTTGCAAGAGGCAAGATCTGACGGTTCTGTGCACCGATGCGACCAATCTCTTGACCGTTGGCATACTGAATAACGGTTGCTTGGCTGTTGACGTATGCATTGGGATCTGGAATATCGACTGTAAACCAGGCGAGCGCAAAGAGAGTGGCTCCGGCAACGAAGCCGAAACCAGCGAGAAATACACCTGCGCGAATGAGCTTGGTTTTAATCACTTTCCAAGGCTACCGCTGAAGTCCTCATCCTCAAGGGTGCGTTGGCGTCGTGGTGGCTTTCGCACGCTTCCATCACCTAATAGATATGTAGCGCAGAGGTGATTCCATGAACAATCGCGACAAACTTCAACAATATAGACAGAGAATTCGCCGAACTCTTTCTCCATCTCAATTAATTCTGCGGGACTCTTAATGCGTCCTGAGAATTGACCTAGTTGATCTCCGAATGTGTAGCGAAGTTCAACGAGCGAATCTTTCTTGCAGACAGGGCAATTGCGCCCAACTTTCTCGCCATGACATTTAGCTGCTCGCATCAAATAAGGGTCTGAATCGCATGCATCAACAACGCCGCGGAAAAGCGCTAATAAAGTGGCTCGCTTATCAAGTGAATAATCGATGAACCCTCTCATCGTTCGCTCCGCAGATGCCATGGCGAGAAGAATATTGGCTTTAGCGCCACTACGCTTCTCGTGTGCAAGGACAAGGATTGACCTTCTGGCAGTTAATCGGTGATCGCCGCTTTCGTCCACTCTTGCGTACTCGCTGGACCGGCCAATTTACAGATGGAATCTTTCAGAGCGCTCTCGCCTCTTTTGTTCTCTTCTCACCTGAGCGTCAGGCTTCAGCTCTCAGTGCAGCAATCGCATTTGCAGTCGTTCTCCTTCCATATTCAGTCGTGGGTCCCATGGTGGGCACACTTCTTGATCGTTTCTCGCGTCAGAGGGCAGTTCTCTTCTCCAATCTGACACGTGCAACCACTCTCCTCTTTATTGCACTCTTAATCTTTCAAGGTCGAACAGGAATTGAACTCACCGCCTTTGTTCTTATTGCCTTCGGTGTAAACCGTTTAATTTTGGCGGGGCTATCTGCTGGACTTCCGCTCGTTGCGCCACAGTCATCACTTATTGCTGCAAATGCGCTCGCCGTTACAGGTGGTTCGGTCTGGGTTGTACTCGGTGGTGGAATGGGCTTATTAATCAGGCGTTTTACCGATGCCATTGCCACTGCAGATCATGCTGATGGATATTTGATTCTCGCAGCGGCTGCAGGATATTTACTCACTGCTCTCTTTGCCTCATTAATGAAGCGTGGAGAAATCGGTCCGGCACCTCATCAGATTCGTAAAGCATCTCTTGCAGAAGGATTTTTAGAAGTTCGTGATGGTTTTGCATTCTTAAAAAATCACCAGGATGCAGCCCGTGGAATCTTTGCCACTGCTATTCACCGCGGCGGAATTACAGCGCTCACACTTACTGCAATGTTGCTTGAGAGAAATACATTTAACGATCCGAGCAATAGCGATGCCGGTCTTGCAGGTTTAAGTATTGCTCTCTCGACTGCGGCGGTTGGTTTCACAATTGGTGCTCTGATTGCTCCTATGGGTGCGCGATGGATTGGTCGACATCGATGGATGCGTCTCTCTATTTTCCTTGCAGCACTTGGAACTTTGATTCTTGTTATCGATCGCAATCAAATTCTTCTCTGTGCGGCAGCATTCACCACTGGGTTATTTGGACAGAGTGTGAAGGTGACCAACGATGCTCTGGTTCAATCAAAGATCACAGATGAATTTAGAGGGCGCGTCTTCGCTGTCTATGACGTTGTTGTCAATGCAACGATTGTTTCTTTCTCACTGATTGCAGCAAAGCTACTTCCACAAAGTGGTGATTCGTGGTTGGTGCCGCTCTTAGTGGCGCTGACTTACCTCTGGATTGGCGCAGTAATTTTGCGACCAAGTAGATTCTTTCTTAAGGGTGGCGACGTCCCCGCCACCAATGCATCAGCTCTTCAGTAGCGCGTTCTTCACCGAGTGGTCCGTGCTCCATTCGAAGTTCCAATAAATAATCCAGCGCTTTACCAACATCAGCAGATGGCTTAATCCCGAGAAGTTTCATTACTTGCGCGCCGTCAAGATCCGGACGGATCTTTGAAAGTTCTTCCTCTTCCATCAACTTTGCGATGCGTTCTTCGAGGCTGTCATAGATGCGAGAGAGGCGCTCTGCCTTCTTAATATTGCGTGTGGTGCAATCAGCTCGAGTAAGAACATGCAGGTGTATCAAAAGTTCACCAGCATCACGTACATAGCGGCGCACTGCAGAATCAGTCCATTCGCCATCTCCATATCCATGGAAGCGCAGATGAAGTGCAACGAGAGTTTCGACAGCAGAAATAGTCTCGTTATCAAAGCGGAGCGCTTTCAAACGCGACTTTGTTAAACGCGCACCAACAACTTCATGGTGATGGAATGAAACTCCGCCGCCTGCAATGAGGTTACGTGTCTTTGGTTTTCCAATGTCATGAAGAAGCGCTGCAAGTCGGTTAACAAGGTTGGGACCACCAAGGCGATCTTCTTGAGCAATGGCTTGTTCAAGAACTGTAATTGAATGTTCGTACA
>JBJTMX010000001.1:0-11776 GCA_046070745.1 Candidatus Planktophila sp. | reverse complement strand
CTGCATTTGGTCCAACCGATCGAATCGGCCAGCTCACAATGCGCAACCTCGACATTGCCGATACTCGAGCAAAGCTTGAGATGTACCGAGATCAAGGCCAACTTGGCGGTGGAGATTTCAAGTTAATTCGTCAGTTAGAAGATTAAGAATTTTATGAAGAGAGTCGGGATTTTTTTCGCTGTAATCGTCGGTCTGGCCATCGTGGCACTTGTAGCTTTAGGAGTAAGAAATATGAACCCATCTGATACACCAGCAACAACTGGGTCACTCCCAACAGTTTCAGCAAACGCTGGAGAAGTGCCAACAGTTTCTGCTCCAACAGGCACGCCGCCAGCCGAGTTAACAACTAAGGACATCATTGTTGGAACGGGCGCAGAAGTACTGCCAACATCTACTTTGACTGTGCATTACTACTTGATGGCATGGTCAACTGGAAAAGTTATTGAATCTTCTTGGGTAGGTCAGCCTGCGACATTCCCATTGGCACAAGTTGTCGAAGGTTGGCAGAAGGGTCTCCCTGGCGCAAAGGTTGGCGGGCGCCGACTTCTCGTATTGCCACCCTCAATGGGCTATGGCGCAGCAGGTGCTGGACCAATTGGTCCCAACGAAACTTTGATTTTCGTCGTAGACATTATCGGTGTTGCTTAAGGTTTCGTCGTAAACCAAACCGTTGTTGCAGCAGGAATCTTTCCATCGACCAAGGGCTGAGTGCTGAGAAGCACTTCGCCCTTTGGCATTGGGTACTTGCCGCCCTTGAAGTTGGAAATGCAGTTCCAGCCATTAGGGCGGCTAAAGTGCAAAACATCATCACGAGTTGTCTTATGCCATGTGATTTCTTCTTCACATTGAAGTTCGCGGCGAAGTTTGAGGGCCTTGCGGAAAATCTCAAGCGGTGTGAAGTCATGGCCGCTCTGTGCCTCAACTGAGTAGCTTCCAAACCATTCTGGTTGTGGAAGATGAGGGGTCCCTTCGCCGAATCCAAAGTTCTTACCCTCGCGAGTCCAAGGGAGCGGCACACGAGCGCCGTCGCGACCCTTCATCTTCTTGTGATTGCGGAGGTACTGAGGATCCTGAATTTGATCTTCAGGAATATCAGCAACTTCGTGGAGACCGAGCTCATCACCCTGGTAAAGATATGTGCAGCCTGGTAGTGCCAAGATGAAAGCGTTGGCAGCAACAGAACACTGAGTGCCGATCTCAAAATCAACCGGATGTGATGTTCCATTAGAGAGCAGCCATTCTTGTCGATCTACAACAGGGTGCAATCCCTGCTTTGTCGCATAACGCATCTGATCGTGATTTCCGAGCGTCCATGTTGATGAAGAGTTGTTCTTCTTTGCAAGCTCGAGGCTATCGGTCACACAGTGCTTAAAGATCGCAGCATCAAAGTTGGCATCGATAAAGCGGAAATCAAATGCCTGACCCAGAGTCTCTTCGCTTGCATAGAGAGGCATACGGCTTGGGTGGACATTGGCTTCAGCGACTGCAACTCGTGGTGGATCGTAAGAGTTAAAGAGTTTGCGCCAGGTCTTGTAGACCTCGAAGAGTTCAGTACGGTCCATGAGGATTCCATTGCCATCGAGAGGCTGTGGATCGTCATACTCCATGGTGTCGCGCATGCGTAGCGGCTCTGAGAGGTCCTTCTTCAGCGCATGAGCAACGTCGATTCGGAATCCATCGACTCCGCGGTCCGCCCAGAACTTCAAGGTTTCAAGGAAGTCAGCTTCGACTTCAGGGTTGTCCCAATTCCAATCTGGCTGCTCTGGTGCGAACCAGTGCATGTACCACTGGTTGTGCTTTCCGCCGAAGACGGACTCATGGGTCCAGGCAGAAGGGGCAAAGTGAGAAGGCCAATCTGTCGGTGGAAGTTCGCCACTTGCGCCACGGCCATCTCGAAATATGTAACGGTTGCGTTCAGGTGACCCTGGTTCAGCTGCGATTGCATCTTTAAACCATTGATGAAGATTAGAGGAGTGGTTAGGAACGATATCGACAAAGACGCGAATACCCTCTTGATGAAGCGCTGCAAGCATCTCATCAAAATCATCGAGTGATCCGAGCTTTGGATCTACATTGCGGTAATCATCTACGTCATATCCACCGTCAGCCAGGGCAGATGGATAGAACGGAGATAGCCACACTGCATCGATGCTGAGAGATTTAAGGTAATCAACACGTGATGTGACGCCTTTCAGATCACCGAGGCCATTGCCATCGGTATCAGCGAAGCTGCGCGGATAGATCTGGTAAATAGCAGCTTGGCGCCACCAATTTTTATCGTTACTTAATGACATGCGAGAAATCCTACTGCAGGCTACTGCTGCAGCCACCAAGTTGCATAGGCAGGGATCTGCATTTCTTCATAAATGTGAAGATGCTCACCGGATATCACCTCGAGGAGATTGCCCGATGCGATGCCATGCATGCTGATTTTCTGTTGATGCTCAGAGAGGTTATAGAGCTGAATTAAATTTCCTGCTGCATGTTTGCGACGGAAGATAACAACCGAAGGATTATTTGTTGTAAAAACTTCTGTGGTAGTTGAAGCATGCAAGGAAGGAAGTGACTTGCGAGCTCTGATTAAGGAGCGAACTGATTCATTGATAGCAGATTCAACCCCCTTCTTCTTAGCTGCTGACTTCACAAGAGACCAATCCATTTCAGGTCGATGAATCCAGCGGTTGTCTTCCTTCTTTGCCGAATCCTTCAAGAATGAGTGATCGTTCACCATTCCGAGTTCATCGCCCATATATAGAAGTGGCAAGCCGCCAAAACCGAAGACCATCGCGTAGGCACACTTGAAACGATCAATCGCAGTTGCAAGAGAGGCTGCATCCTTCTTCTCGATTGCAGCCTCAATTCCAATCAAGCTTGCGGCGCTGCCTGAGGTACGACGATCA
The DNA here is from genome assembly GCA_046070745.1 of Candidatus Planktophila sp. Classification (GTDB taxonomy): domain Bacteria; phylum Actinomycetota; class Actinomycetes; order Nanopelagicales; family Nanopelagicaceae; genus Planktophila. The sequence continues at coordinate 8,876 of JBJTMX010000001.1, read as the reverse complement.
CCTGTTGTGGGATTTGACTGGAAGTGAACTCCACGAGCAAAGCTGCCCTCAAATTCATTTGCGTAAAAGTCGGCAAGGAAGCTTCGATGTGCGTACGGATTAATCCCAATTTCACTTGCGTCGGCGTCATCGATGGCCCAACCAATATCGTCATGACACCGTAAATATGTAGCCCAACCAGAAGTTGTAGGCACCGGTGCAAATTGAGAGAGCGCATGTGCCATTAACCGGCCATCACGAGCAGCAAGTGCTGACCAAATCTGCACCATAAGACTGTTGTGATAGGCAATGTCAGATACTTTTCCAGAGTGCTCGCCTTGGCCCAAGTAATGAACAACATCCTTAGGCCCCACAATCGCTTCAGCTTTAAAGATAAGCGCGGGTGTTGAGATGTGAGCTGCTGCCCGAAGCGCTTGTGTAATTGCATGTACCTCAGGTTGATTCTGACTATCTGTGCCAAGACGTTTCCAGATAAATGCAATTGCATCGAGTCGCACGCAATCAGTGCCTTGGTTTGCAAGATAACCAATGATCTCAACGTATTCTAAGAACAAATCAGGATTAGACCAGTTCACATCCCACTGATAATCGTTAAATGTTGTCCAGACCCACGCCTTCATCTCTTCGTTGAAGGTGAAGTTGCCGGGTGCAAAAGTTGGGAAAATCTCAGGAAGGGTCTTCTCGTACTGATCCGGAACGCTGCGGTCATCGTAGGCGTAGAAATAATCGCGATACTTCTTATCACCAGCCTTAGCCTTCATCGCCCACTCGTGTTCTTTCGCAACATGGTTAAGAACGAGATCGAGCGTCAGTGAAATTCCAGATTGATGAAGCTCTGTTGCAAGTTTGGATAGGTCCTTCATGGAACCTAAGTCACTGCGCACAGTTCGGTAATCCATCACCGCATAACCACCGTCATTTGGTGATGGGCGAGGTGTCAGCAATGGCATCAAATGCAGATAGGTGATTCCAAGTTCTTCTAGGTAGTCAATCTTTTTGCGTACTCCATTAAGGTCGCCGGCAAAGAGATCGGTATATGCAACGTAACCCACCGCATCGGGGGATTGGAACCAATCGGGGCGAAGCAAACGTTCTTGATCGCGAGTACGTAGTTCAGGCGAACGAGCAGCGAAAATTTTTGCGATGACATCGACTATCTTTGTCATCACCTCTTCAACGGGATAGACAGCGGCAAGACCGTCGTAGAGATCGTCAACCCAACGGTCAAAACGTATGAGAAGTTCATTGAGTTGAGGGTCCGCCTTTAAATTAGTGGCTAATAGCTTCCGGGCAGTATCGATGCTCTTTTGGCGGTTACTCATAATGCACGAGCCTAGTTGAGGGCATATAAGTGGGGAAGAGTTGGGCGGCCTATCGAGCCTTTTGTAACTCAATTGCAACCAATTTTCAGTTTTATTCAGTCTCAGAAAGTAGAGTGCCGCTATGACGATTCGCCCAGCAACCATCGAAGATACCGACGAGATTCTCGCCCTCATTTATGAGCTCGCCCTTTACGAGAAAGCGCCCGAAGAAGCGAAGGCCACTCGTGAGCAGATCATTGAGGGATTCTTTGGAGAAGCTCCGAAAGTCTTCTGTGAAATTGTTGAAGTTGATGGTGCTATCGCGGGCCTTGCTATCTGGTTCTTGAATTATTCAACCTGGCAGGGAAAGCATGGAATCTATTTGGAGGATCTCTTCATTCGCCCTCAATACCGTGGAAATGGTTTTGGAAAAGCTCTCCTCAAGCACCTTGCGGCAATCTGCGAAGAACGCGATTACGGTCGTTTCCAATGGTGGGTTCTCGATTGGAACACACCTGCCATCGAATTCTATAAATCTCTCGGCGCGCAACCAATGGATGGCTGGACGGTCTATCGCGTAAGCGAGCAAGCACTCACTGATTTGGGTCGTCCATAACCTCAAAGCCAGTAAACTCACTGTATGACTTTGCTACATGCCCTCGATTTACTCTCCACTTTTGTCTTTGCACTTGTGGGAGCTCGAGTAGCAGCTGATCGCGGCCTTGATTACGGTGGAATTGCTTTTATCGCAACTGTTGCATCAATTTCGGGGGGAACCCTTCGCAACCTCTTTCTCGGATTTACTCCAGTATGGATTTCAGATCCATGGATTCTTGCTTCAATCCTGAGCGCTGTAATCATTACCCTGACTTTTCGGCGCGTCACACATGTAGGAAAAATGCTCTTGATCCTAGACACTTTTGCACTGGCAACGGCAACTCTCTCCGGTACTCAGTTGGCCTATGAGCTCAATGTCGGTTGGTACTCATGCATTGTGCTCGGAATCATTACCGCCGTGACAGGTGGCTTAATTCGCGATGTTTTATGCCAAGTTGAGCCAGTTCTTTTACATCGAGAAACGATTGGCACATCTGCTGCGATGGGTGCAGCAACTTTTGTCTCACTTCACGCACTCAACCTATCAACGCCGGTGGCCGTTCTCGTTGGAGGAGCCGTTGTAGTGCTTACACGTGTGCTCTCGATTCAATTCGATCTACATTTACCTAAGTTTGTAAAGTAATCATGCTCGCTAGATTCACTCGCTCGGTAATTCGCTACCGAATAGCGGTGATTACGGCGTGGGTGGGCATCCTCATTTTCGGGGCTTTCGCTTCATCGGGCTTGAATGCAAAGCTCTCCACCTCTCTCGCAGTGCCAGGCTCTGATTCAACAAAGGCCGAAGAGATCATTGTGAAGAACTTCGGCGAGAACTCCGAAGGCACATTTACAGTTATCTATCACTTTGGCCATGCAACGCCTGATGAAGTAACTGTACTTAAAGCCAAGCTAGATGCCGCTGCAGCAATGATTCCAACTGGGAAAGTTATTCAGAGCAAGGTTTTAGATGGCGCTCTCTATAGCGGCATCGGAACAACTCTCAATTTAAAAGAGGCATCGCAGCTCACTGAGAAACTCCGCGCTGCACTGAGAACCCAGGGACTTTCGACAGCAATGGTCACTGGCCCACCTGCAATTCAAGGTGATTTTGAGCCAATTCTTGGCAGCGACCTCAAAGGTGGCGGACTCCTCGCTGTAGGTGTTGCAATACTTATTCTGATTCTTATTTTCGGTCTATCACGTGCAGTATTGATCCCATTTATAACGGCCGGTGCAACAATCGCAGCTGCAATCTCTGTTGTGTACATCCTTGCCGACCATGTTCTCATGGTTCTCTATATCCCCAATGTTGTAGAACTTATTGGCCTTGGACTTGCGATCGACTATTCCATCCTTATTGCCCACCGATTCCTCAGTGAAATTAAAGAGTCACCTGAGGATCGCGCAGGCGCAGTAATGCGCACTATGACAACTGCAGGGCGTACCGTTGTGCTGTCGGGTCTGACAGCATCAATAGGATTAACAACTCTCTTCCTAGTTCCGATTCCATTTATTAGATCCCTTGGAGCTGCCGGCCTTGTCGTACCGATTGTTTCGGTTCTTGCCGCTCTTACTTTGCAGCCAGTTGCGCTCTATTACCTAGGAGCCAACGGCGTTACACCGCGCTGGATCAAAGGTGCCTTTAATTTCAGCGACGAAATGCAGAGCTTGTGGGCTCGGGTTGCAGAAGTAGTCATCAAGCGCCCTTGGCACGTCTTGGTAAGCGGAGTACTTGTTCTGTTGGTTGCAGCGGGATCTATTTTCTGGCTTCAATTAACTCCAACATCCCTTCAGGCAATTCCGAGCGAAATTGAATCCGCTCGTGGACTTAACTATGTAATGAAAAATGTGGGATCTGGTCTTGTAACTCCAACCGTAGTGGTTATTGATTATGGAAAGTCAGGTCAGGCAACTATTCCAGCCAATGAAAAGATGCGTACTCGTTTGGGTCTTGACATTATTGTTGATGATGCAGTGCTTGGGGGATCGACGGACTCAACGAGCCAGTATGTAGATCCCACTGGACGATATCAGCGCATCATAATTCTGGGAGCTTATGAGTTTGGTTCGCAGGAATCGAAAGCATTTATCGAACGACTTCGCACCACAATTATTCCCGCTTCAGATATCTCCAAGATTGCAAAGGTCTATGTCGGGGGAGCGGCAGCTCAAGGTGTCGACTTCTTAAAGGTCGTTTACAGCATTTTCCCATTCATCTTTATTTCAGCATTGGCAATCGCCTATTTCTTGCTCATACGTTCCTTTAGATCGTTGATTCTTCCGCTAGTGGCAGTACTGCTCGATCTACTCTCACTTGCAGCAACCTATGGTTTGCTAGTTGCTGTTTTCCGTTTCGGATTTTTGTCGCCGATATTAGGAACGTATCACGTCTCACAAATTGAGGGGTGGGTGCCAGTTTTTCTCTTTGCTGTTCTCTTCGGTCTTTCTATGGATTACGAAGTCTTTATCGTTACTCGCATGCGCGAAGCGCGCGATAATGGCGAGTCAACTTCGCAAGCAATTAAAGAAGGCCTGGCTCATACTGGGGGAGTTGTCACGGCTGCCGCTGCAATTCTCGTTGGTGCACTCGGCGGCTTGGCGAACGGTCATATCGCAGGACTTCAAGAGCTTGGCGTTGGGCTTGCACTTGGCATTCTGATTGATGCCACAATTGTGCGCACGCTGCTATTGCCAAGCGTGATGACGCTGTTGGGTAGGTGGAATTGGTGGTTGCCGGCAGGTATTGCGAAGGCGGCAATGACCAAAGCCTCACCTCTCGTAGATGAGAGATGAGGCTTTAGCGACTTACTAGAGATGATGTCCCGTGACTATTTCACAATCTCTATTTCGAAGTGAACTGCAGGTTGCTTATATCCAAGTGCTAATCCAAAGTTATCTGTGTTGTAAGACAAGATTGGAAGCATTGAATATTGTGTATTAGCAAACGATGGTTGATTGCTGTAGTACACCGGATGGAGATCGATGATGTGTGTTCCTGGAGCACCTGTCGCACGTAGGTGAACCACCATGTATCCATTGGAGTTAAATCCACAGCCATATCCGATATAGCTATTGTCATAGGTTACGGCCATTGTGTTATCGAGCTGAGTCCAGCCGACGCCCTTCATAGCAATTGTGACTTCTTCGCCAGCTTTGAACTTCAAGGTCGGAGTACCTGAAGCATCGCGTGGTTCTGGGGCCTTTGAGTTAAATGCCTTTGCAACTCCGTAGACAAGCTTTCCTTTCGCATCCTTATTCACGAAGATGCTCTGCTTCACATAGATGCTCTGCTGCGCTTGTGAAAGATCGCCCTTCTTGATTTGGATTGCATGGAACCCACCGAGGTGATCCGGGATTGCGACTTCCGTCGCTACAACACCATTGGCATCTGATGTCACTGTGCTCACTGGCACACCGCTGTAAACCCAGCAAGTGCCGGTTGTACAGTTGACACGATTACCAACAACGGTTGCCCAAGTTATTGAATAGCTTGTGCTCGCTGCAAGACCTGTGACGTTGACCTTTACTTTGTCACCCACAACGCCCGATGTCTTATCGACGGTCATAATTGCCTTGGATGTTGGATCGATGGGATCGTTCATCAAAGTGCGCTGTGTTGTAGTTGGTGCAATTTCCTGAGGATAGGTAATAGATGCCTGAGCTGGCCCATTGTCCTTAGTTGTTGTAAAGGTTGCGCAATCGCCGCCAGCGTATGGGACGGGGGACTGGTTGATGTTTATGTATTGAACACCGATTCCAGCTGTACCGCAGATGAGGTGCTTACCCTTTTCACCGGCTGCATAGACGGTGAATGACGACATGCCGCGTGTCCATACTCCTTGAGCTTCGCCTGCATACTCGTTATCCCACAGTACTGAGATGCCACCTGTGTAGAGGTTTGGTCCCATGTGCTTGTAAGTCACAGTGATCGGTGTTCCGACCGGACCGCTCTTAGGAGTAATTGAAATAGTAGGAGTCATCTGGACTCCACCCTTTGCAACGGCCACGCCATCGAGTACCGCGTAAATATCGTGTGGGCCACCGAAATCATTAGGGAACTTTGTTGAATACTTGAAAGCACCGCTTGCATCAGTCGTTACCTTTGCAAGCACGACACTGAACTTATCCCACTGATATCCGGTGTAGTTAACAGAGTTAGGTAGCAACTGAGCCTTCCATGCACCCTTTGCTGTCGACCAGGTAAGAGTGAGCTCTGTATTTGCCTTGAGAGATGCTCCCGTAATTGTGAGCTCTGTTCCTTCCGGTCCTTGCATATTGGAAATTCCAAGCCCGCCAACACCAGAGACTGGATCGGTGAACTTAATAGTTTCGCCTGTAAATGGAAGTGCCGGCACACCTTTTAGATCAGCTGGTGCATAGAGAACGACATCTGTTGAATCTGCTGCTCCTGCTGGAGAGATCATCCCCAGCGGGAGTAGCGCTGCTGCTGCTATTCGCAGCGCTACCTTCTTTGTTACCTTCATTTTCAATCCCTCCGAATTGTTAGAAAACAGGTAAGTGGTTACTTAGCTGCTGGTGGTGCGTAGAGAGTCAACATTGATGTAGTTGCTGCCCAAGATGGAGTAAGAGTTCCTGTTGCACCCTTGATTGGGAAAGTGAGCTTCTTTGACTTGTAGTAGCTCACCCATTCGTGTGTAGTTACACCATCAACTGTCTTGGCAACTCGCTTTGTAGCGAGCACCTTTGCAGTTGTGGTGTCCTTAGCAATCATGGTGATTTTGTAGTTAATGATTCCAAGAGTTGAATATTGACCAACACTTGTACCCGTCTTCAAAACACCGGTCCAGAAAGCTGAACCACTGTGGTTTCCGTATGAGAGTGTGATTGGATCCTTAACACCTGAGACTTCTATGTAAGCCTTAGCGGTATTGGTGTTATCCATAGCAGCGCCACCGAGATCAGCATTGTTTGCATAGACTCGGAAGACGATTGTCTGTCCCAAGAGGTATTCAGATTGAATCGCACAGGCAGAGAAGCGTGGTGCAAGTACTCCAGTTGAACCTGATGCAAGAACTGTATCTACATAGATATTGATAGGTGAAATCTCGCCTTGAACTGGTGCGCCAACTTTTGCGATTACGACGGCTGAAGTAACTGGTGCCACAGTTGTATCAGCAGGTGTAAATACTGCGGTGAGGTTAGTTGCCTGAGCAACAGTTGGAAGCCATGCACATGTTGCTTTAAAAGGTGTGACAGTTGTTGTCGCTACCTTTTCGCAACCCTTAATTGTCTCGTTATTTGCCTTGTACTCAACGGTTCCAGCTGAGTTTACGGTTGCGACCAAAGAGTCAGGCATTGTGTTAACGACTGCCTTTGAACCACCGGTAAGAGTAATTGTTGCTGCATCTGCAGCGACTGCAGGTGCGATACCTGCAATACCAAAGGCTGCTATTACAGCGCCTGCGATAACTTTTCGCATTGTTGTGCTCCTTTTTATTGGGTGAGTGTGCGATTACTTTGTAACGATATTTCCTGAAAGTGTGAGTGTGAGCTCCGGCTTTTCAGTCTTTCCATTTGCTGGGTGTGAAGATTGGAATGAACCATCAACTGCAAGAGTTCCAGTTGCACCTGCATACTTGCCTGTGCCGCCGGTGATGCGAGCTGATCCGTTGATATCAACTGTTGTTGGTCCATCTGCTGACTTGCCACAGGCAGTTGATTTTGGTGTGACGAATTCGAGTTTGAGTGAATCTGCACCGCCCTTAAGTGTTGCCTCGCCAGCAAGGGTGATGCACTTGTCACCTTCTTGTGATGCATAACTACCGGATCCAGCGAGATCTGTAAGACCGCCATTATTGGCAGAAGATTTTCCAGTCACTGTTGCATCGATGCTTGATTCAGACCAGAGTGCAACGATTACGCCTTTGTAGGTTGCGTTAATAGCTACTGGTGCAGCTGCGGAAGAAGTTGCTGGCTTTGATGCTGCAGGTTTAGTTGTTGACCATCCTGCTGGGCATTTAGGAGCAGCAGCTTTAATTACTTTGCTTGCAGTGCCTTTGTAACAGGTAATTGACTTAGTTGCAGCTGTTGCAGATCCTGCAAAACCAACACCAGCAACTGCTAATACTGTGATTGTTATAAGAAGCTTCTTGATTGACATTGTGTAAGCACCTCTCCGTGCAATGGTTTTTTCTACATATGAATCTTTTCACCGTGCATCATTGAGGAGTAGCGAAAGGGTGAGTGCTAGCACTTTGCAAGGTATTCCTTGCATCACAGAGAAGTGGTAGAACAAATGTGATGTGAGAGATAGCGACAAAAGAAGCGTGTAATAAGCACTTTATTTAGCCGATTTCATGATTCAGCGTATTAACGGTAGAATTCGCGACTGTTACACAAGTAACAAAAAACAATTATGAGCCTAATTCAGGCTCTTCTTGCGAGTCTTATCTCCACCCTGGTCGGCCCCTATGAGGGAAGTTCCTAATCGAGACGCGCTAGATCTCTCGAAATGGAAATCTTAATAATGACTTTACAAAAGCGTACAGCCGCGCCCGGAAAAGCACGTCGTGAAGCCTCAAAGGGCAAGCCACGTCGCGCAGTAGTTGCAAAGGCAGCGAAGAAATCCGCTCCAGCACCTCGTTCAAAGAGTGCATCATCTTCACCACGTACAACATCGAAGGCAACTCCACGTAAGAGCAGCGAGTTCAAGCCAACATCGACAGTACGTTATTCAGATCGTGATGCTGTTCCTGCAACTCGCAAACAAGAGCGATTAACGGATCGCTCAAAGCTTCGTGCAGCTCGTTTCCAAAAGCAGACAGCATCTAAGTCAAAGGAGATAGAAGGCGCACCAAAGGGCAACCCACGTCAATCTGCATCAGAGCGAGTATTTAATAAGAGCGATAAACCGAAGTCTCGCGCAGCGAAGTTTGTTCAAGATCGTAACGAGCGCCCAGAACGACGCACACCAGAGCGCACAGAGCGCCCTGCAGCGCGCTCATTCGATAAGCCAAA